>DATBSZ010000317.1:0-5815 GCA_036559525.1 Burkholderiales bacterium | reverse complement strand
GCGAGCGCGGCGCTCGAGTCGCTGCGCCTGCATTCGCTGCGCGCCCAGCTGCCGCTCGCCGCGGGCGGCATGATCGGCGGCACCGTCGGCGCGCTGACCCTCACGCTCGCCGGCTTCACCGGCGCAACCTTGATCCTGCTCACGCTGGCGGCGCTCGGCTTGTCGCTGCTCACCGGCATTTCCTGGCTCACGGTCGCCGAGGCGGCCGGGTTTGCGCTCGAGTCGGCCTTCCTCGCGCTGCGGCGCGCCTGGGACCGGCGGCGCGACGAGAAGATCGGCGAGCGCTCGCGCGAAGAGCGCGAGATCGTGGTCAAGGCCGATAAGAAGCGCGAGGAGGAGCACGCGCCGCTGGTGATCGCGCCGCCGCCGCCCGAGATCAGGAAGTCCGAGCGCGCGCAGAAGGAAAAGCAGGCGCCGCTCTTCGAGCATCTGCCCGACACGCCGCTGCCGCCGTTGAAGCTGCTCGATGAACCGTCGGCGGAGGCCGATACCACGGTCAGCCCGGAGACCCTGGAATACACCTCGCGCCTGATCGAGAAGAAGCTCTCCGATTTCGGCGTCTCGGTGAAGGTGCTTGCCGCGTACCCCGGACCGGTCATCACGCGCTACGAGATCGAGCCCGCCGTCGGCGTGAAAGGCAGCCAGATCGTCAACCTGGTGAAGGACCTGGCGCGCGCCCTGTCCGTGGTCTCGATCCGCGTGGTCGAGACCATCCCGGGCAAGTCGTGCATGGGCCTGGAGATCCCGAATCCGCATCGCCAGACGGTGCGCCTCACCGAGATCCTCGGCTCCGAGACCTATCACGGCGTGCACTCGCCGCTCGCGCTCGCGCTCGGCAAGGACATCGCCGGCAACCCGGTGGTGGCCGACCTCGCGAAGATGCCGCACCTGCTGGTGGCCGGCACTACCGGTTCGGGCAAGTCGGTCGCGATCAACGCCATGATCCTGTCGCTGCTCTACAAGGCAGAGCCGAAGAACGTGCGCTTCATCCTGATCGACCCGAAGATGCTCGAGCTCTCGGTCTACCAGGACATCCCGCACCTCCTCGCCCCCGTGGTGGTCGACATGAAGCAGGCGACCAACGCGCTCGGCTGGTGCGTCGCCGAGATGGACCGGCGCTACAAGCTGATGAACTGGATCGCCGCGCGCAACCTCTCCGGCTACAACCACAAGGTCGCCGACCGCAAGATCGACGATCCGTTCTCGCCGGACCCGGGGAAGCCGCAGAAGCTTCAGCCGCTGCCGCACATCGTGGTGGTGATCGACGAGCTCGCCGACCTGATGCTGGTCGTCGGAAAGAAAGTCGAGGAGCTGATCACGCGGCTCGCGGGCAAGGCGCGCGCGGCAGGCATCCACCTCGTGCTCGCCACGCAGCGGCCGTCGGTCGATGTGATTACCGGCCTCATCAAGGCCAACATTCCTTCGCGCATTGCCTTCCAGGTCTCCTCCAAGGTCGACTCGCGCACCATCCTTGACCAGTCGGGCGCCGAGACGCTCCTCGGCGCGGGCGACATGCTCTACCTGCCGCCCGGGACCGGCCTGCCGGTGCGCGTGCACGGCGCCTTCGTTGCCGACCACGAGGTGCACAAGGTCGTGGAGCACCTCAAGTCGCTGGCGAAGCCCGAGTATCTGGGCGAGGTGCTCGAGCCCGCCGTGGACGAGGAGGCGGCGGCGCTGGACGGCGTGCCGACGGGAGAAAAGGACCCCCTGTACGACCAGGCAGTCGAGATCGTGCTTCGCACGCGCCGGCCGTCGATCTCGCTGGTGCAGCGGCACTTGCGCATCGGCTACAACCGCGCCGCGCGCCTGATCGAGGACATGGAGCGCGCCGGCATGGTGTCGGCCATGCAGTCCAACGGCAACCGCGAGGTCCTGGTCCCCGCGAAGGCGGAGTAGAGGCAGGCATGCGGTTTGCGCTCCTTCTCGTCGTACTTTTCTCTGCAACGGCGCAAGCCGCTGCCATCGAGCGCTTCAAGACCTTCGTGCGCGGCACGCAGGCGGCGCGCGCCGACTTCGAGCAGAAGGTCTACGACCGCAACGGCAAGCTGGCGCAGGAATCGAAAGGCAACTTCGTGTTCCAGCGCCCGGGCCTGTTCCGCTGGATCTACGCCAAGCCGGTCGATCAGGTGATCGTCGGCGACGGCGAGCGCGTATGGATCCACGACCGCGACCTGAACCAGGTCACCGTGCGCAAGCTCTCACGCGCGCTCGGCTCCACGCCGGCGGCGCTGCTCGCGGGTTCTGCGGACATCGAGAAGGCGTTCGAGCTTTCCGACGCCGGAACCAAGGACGGCCTGGAGTGGCTGGAAGCAAGGCCGCGCGAGCGCGAAGCGGGCTTCGAGCGCGTGCGCATGGGGTTCGACGCCGAGGGCTTGCGCGCCATGGAGCTGCTCGACCACTTCGGTCAGACCACCATGCTGCGTTTCATGAACCTGCGCCGTAATCCCAAAGTCGATAAGTCCGAATTCCGCTTCGAGCCGCCCAAGGGAACCGACGTCCTAGGGGAAAAGTGACCGATCTATTCGGCAAGCGGGAGCCCGCAGCTCCACTCGCCGACGCCCTGCGCCCGCAGTCGCTCGACGAGGTCGTCGGCCAGCGCCACCTGATCGGGCCGGGCAAGCCGCTCAGGCTCGCCTTCGAGTCGGGCAAGCCGCATTCGATGATCCTGTGGGGGCCGCCCGGATCGGGCAAGACCACCCTCGCGCGCCTGATGGCGAAGGCTTTCGACGCCGAGTTCATCGCGCTTTCGGCCGTGCTGTCCGGCGTGAAGGACATCCGCGAGGCGGTGCAGGCGGCCGAGCACACGCTGGCGGCGAGCGGGCGGCGCACGATTCTCTTCGTCGACGAAGTGCACCGTTTCAACAAGGCGCAGCAGGATGCCTTCCTGCCGTACGTCGAGCGCGGCCTGTTCACCTTCGTCGGCGCGACCACGGAGAACCCGTCGTTCGAGGTGAACAGCGCGCTGCTTTCCCGCGCCACCGTGTATGTGCTCGAGCCGCTCAGCCCGACGGACCTGGCGGCCCTGCTTTCGAAAACTGCCATCACGATCGATGAAGACGCAACAGCGCGGCTGATCGGCTTCGCCGACGGCGATGCACGCCGGTTGCTGAACGCGGTCGAGATCCTGCTGAATACCGGAGCCGACAAGGTCGACGCCGCCTTCCTCGAGCAGACCCTGGCGAAGAACCTGCGGCGCTTCGACAAGGGCGGCGAGCAGTTCTACGACCAGATCTCCGCGCTCCACAAATCCGTGCGCGGCTCGGATGCCGATGCCTCGCTCTACTGGATGGTGCGCATGCTCGACGGCGGCGCCGACCCGCTATACGTCGGCCGGCGCCTCGTGCGCATGGCGGTCGAGGACATCGGCCTTGCCGATCCGCGAGCGCTGCGCGTCGCGCTCGACGCCTGCGAGACCTACGAGCGCCTCGGCAGCCCCGAAGGCGAGCTCGCGCTCGCCGAGGCCGTCCTCTACCTCGCGGTGGCGGCGAAATCGAATGCCGTGTACCAAGCCTATAATGCGGCGCGCGATTTCATCAAAGCCGACGGCACGCGCCCCGTGCCGCTGCACATCCGGAACGCGCCCACGGCCCTGATGAAGAACCTCGGTTACGGCAAGGACTATCGTTACGCGCACGACGAGAAGGATGCGTTCGCGGCGGGCGAGGACTATTGGCCGGAGGGCATGCCCTCACTCGAGTGGTATCGGCCCACCGACCGGGGTCTTGAAGCCAAGATTCGCGAAAGGCTGGAAGAGCTGCGGCGGCGCAACGCCGAGGCGCTCAACAAACGGCGATGATCGACATCCAGCTCCTGCGCAAGAATCCCCAGGAGGTGGCGAGGCGGCTCGCGACGCGCGGCCCGGGCGCGTTCGACCTCAACGAGTTCGAGCGCTTCGAAACCACCCGCAAGGAGCTGCAGTCGGCGGTGCAGGCGGCGCAGGCCTCTCGCAACCGCATCGCCAAGGACATCGGCCAGGCGAAGGCCAAGGGCCACGACGTGTCCGAGCTCATGCAGCAGGGCGAGAAGCTGAAGTCGCTGCTCGAGGAGTCGGAGAAGCAGCTCGAGCGGCTTCAGGCGGCCTTCCAGGACCTGCTCGCGCGGATCCCCAACGTTCCGCACGAGTCCGTTCCGGTCGGCAAGTCCGCCGAAGACAATCCTGAGCGGCGCCGCTGGGGGACGCCCAGGAATTTTTCCTTTGCTGCCAAAGATCACGTGGACATCGGCGAAGGCCTTGGCGGGCTCGACTTCGCCACCGCGACCAAGATCTCGGGCAGCCGCTTCGTCCTCATGCGCGGCGAGGTGGCGCATCTGCATCGCGCGCTCGCCCAGTTCATGCTGGACACGCACACGCGCGAGCACGGCTATACCGAAATCTATACGCCCTACATCGTGAACAGCGCGACCGCCTACGGCACCGGCCAGCTGCCGAAATTCGAGCAGGATCTTTTTGTCGTGTCGCACGGCGACGGCAAGTCCTACCTGCTGCCGACGGCGGAGGTCCCGGTCACCAACATCGTGCGCGACGAGATCGTCGAGCCGAAGAACCTGCCGCTGAAATTCGTCTGCCATTCCCCGTGCTTCCGCTCGGAGGCGGGCTCGTACGGGAAGGACACGCGCGGCATGATCCGCAACCACCAGTTCGACAAGGTCGAGCTCGTGCATATCGTCCATCCGTCGAAGTCGTACGAGGCGCTGGAGGAGCTTACCGGCCACGCCGAGACGGTCCTGAAGAAGCTCGAGCTTCCCTATCGCGTGGTCGAGCTCTGTACCGCGGACATCGGCGCCTCCGCCGCCAAGACCTACGACCTCGAGGTCTGGCTGCCCGCGCAGAACGCGTACCGCGAGATCAGTTCCTGCTCGAACTGCGAGGCCTATCAGGCCCGCCGCATTCAGGCGCGGTTCCGGGCCGAGAACGGCAAGCCCGAGCTGGTGCACACGCTGAACGGCTCGGGGCTGGCGGTCGGCCGCACGCTGGTGGCGATCCTGGAGAACTTTCAGAACGCCGACGGCTCGGTGACCATCCCGACTGCGCTGCGTCCTTTCTTCGGCGGCCAAGAGAAGATCGCCCGGCGCGCCTGATAAAATTCGCGTTTCGTTTCGGCCGCGGAGAGATGGCAGAGTGGTCGATTGCGGCAGACTCGAAATCTGTTGTACCCGCGAGGGTACCGGGGGTTCGAATCCCTCTCTCTCCGCCAGAACCCTCCCCGGACGACCAGCGAGGTGATCGATGAGACGGCGGGAGTTCATCAGACTCCTTGGCGCTACCGGCCTTTGGCCTTTGGGCGCAACGGCTCAGCAGCCTCAGCGCGTACGCCAAGTTGGCGTCCTCATGTCCTATCTGGAGAGCGAGACCGAAGCACAAGAGTGGGTGAGAGTATTTGTTCAAGCGCTCCAGGCTCTTGGTTGGCGCGACGGCGTCAATCTCAAATTGCATCACCGCTGGCGAGGAGCCGGTCCTGAAGTCCTACAGACGAATGCTGCTGAACTGGCTGGTCTGGAGCTCGACGCCGTGTTGGCGGGAGCTACGCCAGCTGCGATGGCGCTCAAAAGAGCCACGCAATCTGTCCCCGTCGTATTTGCCAATGTCGCGGACCCCGTCGGTCAGGGCCTTGTCGCCGGCTTGGCGCAGCCCGGCGGTAACATGACCGGCTTTGGCGCTTTCGAGTACTCGATAGCCGGAAAGTGGGTCCAAGGGCTCAAGGAACTTGTTCCCTCGGCCAGACGGTTCAGCATAATTGTCAATCCGGAGACGGCACCGTTCTACCGAAATTTTTTGCCCTTCATTGAGAAGGCTGCTCAGCAAACCGGAATTGTC
>DATBSZ010000316.1:0-16822 GCA_036559525.1 Burkholderiales bacterium | reverse complement strand
GGCGCAGATTGCGGGTGTCAAGAAGGTCCTGCACGCGGACGCGCCTCAGCTGGGCGAGTTCCTGGCCGAGAACGTGGCGGCCCTGCTGCTGCAGCTATCGAAGAATTATTCCCATGTGTTGGCGCCTGCGACCTCCAACGGCAAGAACGTCATGCCGCGCGTCGCTGCGCTGCTCGACGTCCAGCAGATCTCCGACATCTCCGCAGTGGAGGGCGCCGATACCTTCGTGCGGCCGATCTATGCCGGCAACGCGCTCGCGACCGTGAAATCGAAGGACCCGATCAAGGTCATCACGGTGCGCACCACCGCTTTCGACGCAGTCGCCGCTTCGGGCGGGACTGCAGCGGTCGAAAACGTCGCTGCGCCCGCCGACAGCGGGCTGTCCGCCTTCGTGGGCCGGGAAGTCTCGAAATCCGAGCGCCCGGAGCTCACCGCGGCGAAGATCATCGTTTCCGGCGGCCGCGGCATGGGCTCGGGGGAGAACTTCACCAAGGTGCTCGAGCCCCTGGCCGACAAGCTCGGCGCGGCGATGGGCGCCTCGCGCGCGGCGGTGGACGCTGGCTTCGTGCCCAACGACTGGCAGGTGGGACAGACCGGCAAGATCGTCGCCCCGGACCTCTACGTGGCCGTCGGCATTTCCGGGGCGATCCAGCACCTGGCCGGGATGAAGGACAGCCGGGTCATTGTCGCCATCAACAAGGACGAGGAGGCGCCGATCTTCCAGGTCGCCGACTTCGGGGTGGTGGGCGACCTGTTCCAGCTCGTGCCGTCGCTCGTCGAGGAGCTCAAGAAATGAGCGCCTACCAGGCTCCACTGAAGGATATGAGGTTCGCCCTCAACGATCTCGCGGGACTGGGGGAGGTGGCAACGCTTCCCGGATACCAGGACGCGACTCCGGACACCGTCGATGCAATCCTCGAGGAAGCCTCGAAGTTCGCATCTGAAGTTCTTGATCCAATTAACTATTCAGGAGACCGAGAAGGCTCGAAATTCAGCGCCGGGGAAGTGCGCACGCCCAAGGGGTTCCAAAACGCCTACAAGAAATTCTGCGAGGGCGGCTGGAACGCGCTGCCGTTCGAGGCCGAGTGGGGCGGCCAAGGACTGCCCAGGCTGGTTTCGACTCCGGTTCAGGAGATGTGGAAGAGCTCGAACATGAGCTTCTCTTTGTGCCCGCTGCTCACCCAGGGCGCGATCGAGGCGCTGCTCCTGCGTGGATCCGAGCCGCTCAAGAAGGCCTACCTCCCGAGCATGGTCGCGGGCAAGTGGACCGGGACGATGAACCTCACGGAGCCGCAGGCCGGTTCCGATCTGGCCCTGGTCAAGACAAAAGCCGAGAGATCGGGCGACCACTACCTCATCTCCGGCCAGAAGATCTTTATCACCTACGGCGAGCATGACCTCGCCGAGAACATCGTGCACCTGGTGCTCGCGCGCACCCCCGACGCGCCCGAAGGCGTAAAAGGCATCTCGCTCTTCATCGTGCCGAAATTCGTCCCGGACAGGGACGGCAAGCCCGGCAAGCGCAACGCAGCCAAATGCGCCTCGATCGAGCACAAGCTCGGCATCCACGCCAGCCCGACCGCGGTGATGGTCTACGACAAGGCTGTTGGCTACGTGGTGGGTGAGGAGAACCGAGGCCTCGAGACCATGTTCATCATGATGAACGCCGCGCGCTTCGCCGTCGGCCTCGAAGGCGTGGCGATCGCGGAGCGCGCGTTCCAGCGCGCGCTCGCGTTCGCCAAGGAGCGCGTGCAGGGCCGCGACCTCGTCGGCGGCGGCGGCTCGGTGCCGATCATCCGCCACCCCGACGTGCGCCGCATGCTGATGCTGATGAAGTCGCAGGCCGAGGCGATGCGCGCTCTCGCCTACACCACCGCCGCTGCCCTCGACTTCGCTCAGCGACATCCCGACAAGGAATTGCGCAAGAAGCACCAGGCCTTCGTAGATCTGATGATTCCCGTCGTGAAGGGCTGGTGCACCGAGACCGGCATCGAAGTCGCGTCGCTCGGCGTCCAGGTGCACGGCGGCATGGGTTTCGTCGAGGAGACCGGCGCGGCGCAATACCTGCGCGACGCGCGCATCACCACCATCTACGAGGGCACCACCGGCATCCAGGCGATGGACCTCGTCGGCCGCAAGATCGCGCGCGAGGGCGGCGCCACGGCAAAGGCATGGCTCGCCGAGCTGAAGAAGCTCGACGCCAAGCTTGCGAGCCATCCGGAGATCCGCAAGGGCCTGTCCGAAGGCGCAAAGGCAGTCGAGGACAGCGTCGATTTCATCGTCGGCGCGAAAGACCCGCGCGCGCAGTTTGCCGGCGCAGTGCCGTTCCTCGAGCTGATGGGCATCGTCGCCGGCGGGTGGCAGATGGCCCGCGCCGCCCTGGCTGCGGAGAAGAAAGTGTCGGAAGACCAGGCCTTCTACGAGGCAAAAATCGCCACCGCGCGCTTCTATGCCGACCACGTCCTGGTGCAGGCGCCGGGGCTCCGCAATACGGTGGTCAACGGCGCTGCCAGCGTGATGGCGCTCTCCGAAGAGCAGTTCCTAGCCGCCTAAGTCGAGCGACGCGCGCGTCAGCGTCGGATCCTCCTGGCGCTCGAGCTTGAAGCCGAGCTTGCGCACCAGCTCGAGCATCGGCCTGTTGGTCGCAAGGATGTCGCCGTAGAGCCTCTTCAGGCTACGTTGGCGGGCGATGTCGATGAGCTTGGCGAGCAGCCGCTTGCCGATGCCGCGTCCCTGCCACGAGTCCGCGATCACGATCGCAAATTCGGCTGACCTGCCGTCTTTTTCCAGGACGTATCGTGCGACGCCAGTCAGGGTCTCGCCGCCGAGCATGGTGGTCGCTGCGAGCGCCATGTTGCGCGAGTAGTCGATCCTGACCAGGCTCTCGATGTACTCGCGGGTGATGGCTCGGGTGCCGCCGAGGAGGCGGTTGCTGCGCGTCTCCGGCGAAAGCCCGGAGACGAAGGCGAACTCGATATCGCGGTCTTCGGGGCGTAGTGGGCGCAGCGTCACCGAGGTCCCGACGATGGGCTCGAAGGACTCGGTGAAGTCGTCTATGTGCGCATCCCGAAGAAGCGGCGGATCTTGGTGGCGAGGCGCACTTCGGCCTCGGCCACCGGGACGGTGGTGGCGAACGCCTGGCGCACGCGCTCGAGGTCGCCGCGGCGGCCGCCCATGACGCGGGTGATGTCATCGGAGATCTCGGCGCGCCCGAGCAGGAACTCCTGGAACGAGGCCCGGTCGAGGCGGTAGCACTCGACGTCGGTCTTGGCCACCACGGTAGCGGTGCGAGCGTCGCCGGTGATCAGGGCCATCTCGCCGAAGAATTCGCCGGCGCGCACCGTGCCGATGACGCTCGGCGCGCCGCTGGGCGGCTCGTACAGCACCTCGGCCTCGCCATAGGCGAGGATGTAAAGCCAGTGCGCCTTGTTGCCCTGCTTGGTCATGACGTCGCCGCGCGCGAACGGCGCGTACTGCAGCCGCTCGGCGATCTCTGCCTTGGTCTCCTCGGGCAGCTTGGCGAACGGCGGCACGCTGGCGAGCGCCTGCAGGCGGCGCGTGAGCTCGCGCCGCCGCACGGTCTCGGCGTGCGCCTCGTCGCGCTGCACCGCATGCACCGTGCGCTGCGGCTCGGCGACGCGGATTCCGGCGCGCTGCAGCGATGCGAAGAGGTGCACCCGAACCATCGAGTCGGTGAGGTCGTCCTCGTTGATTTCGGTCAGAAAGTAGCGCAACTGGTAGCGCAGATTCCCTTCCTCGAAGCCTTTCAGGACGCAGCTCGGCGCCGGGGTGCGCGCGACGTTCGGGATCGAAAGCTCGCGCATGTCGTCCTCCACGATCGCGATTACGCGCGCCGGCGGCACGCCCGGGTCGACCATGAAGTCGAGGACGCGCCGCCACTGCAGCGGCGCCCCGTCGCGCTGGCCGAGGATCTCGACGCGCGCCTTCATCAGCATGCTGTTCGGGATCACCACCGTTTCCCAGTTGCGCGTCTCGATCAGGGTGGAGCGCCAGCGGATGTCGCGCACCCGGCCGCTCACCGTGTCGACGCGGATCCAGTCGCCGATGCGTACCGAGTTGTCGAGTTGCACCGCGACGCCGGCGAGCACGTTGCCGAGCGTGTCCTGCATCGCGAACGCGATCACCGCGGTGAGGATCGCGGAGGTGGTGACGATGCTGGAAAGGTCGAGGCCGGCGCCGCGCAGCTGCGCGAAGCCGTAGACGACGTACACGGCGACGATCGTGAGATCCTCGGCGATGCGCGGCGGGCGGCTGCCGGCGAGCGGAAGCAGCAGCCGGAACGCAGCGAAGCCGCACAGGCGGATAAGCGCGATCGAGGCGACGAAGCGGGAGATGGCGTGGACGGTGCCCGCGGCATCCACGAAGTTCAGCGCCCAGATGAGCGACGCGGCCGCTTCGCCGCCGATGCCGACCAGGAACAGCCAGAGCGTATTGAGATAGGTGGCGCGCTCGGCGGGGCGCGCGCGCAGCAGCGCGACAGCGAGGCCGAACGCCACCAGCGCGAGCCACGGCGCAGCCGAGGTCCAGAATCCGAACGGGCTGGCGGTGCCGTTCAAAGCCGGATCCTGCCGGTCAGCATGTCCTTCCACATCACCCAGTCCCCCATGAAGCTGTAGAGCGGGTGCGTGAACGTGGCAGGGCGATTCTTCTCGAAAACGAAGTGCCCGACCCAGGCGAAGGCGTAGCCGGCGGCGAGGCCGGCGAGCAGCCACCAGAAATTCAGCGTAGAGAACGCGTGCAGCAGCGCGAGCAGGCCGAGCGTGGTGCCGGCGAAGTGCAGCCGGCGGCAGGTGCGGTCTGTGTGCTGCGACAGATAGAACGGATAGAAATCGGCAAAACGGCGGTACCCCGCCGCGCTCTCTCCCATGCCCTCATTCTAGCGGTGTCGTGCGGGCCGCTACAGAGGCAATTTTTTCAATTGCACCGGTCCGACGCGGACGGTGCGCCCTTCGGTGTCGAATACGATCTCGTGGCTGCCGCACGGCAGAACCTTTCCGGCGATGACCAGGCGGGCCCCGTCGCCGCCGCAGGCCTGAAAGTGCAGCGTGAGGCCGCTCGGCAGGTCTTCGACGGTCTGCTCGCGGATCCGGCAGGTGCGCGCGTTCGGCTTGAGCGCCATACATGTCTACTGCAACCCCTGTTCCGGGTCCTGTCGCCGAATCGCGACAAGTCATTCCGGGGATTCACTACGAAATACTTGGCAGCGCGCGGCATTCGCGGGCACGACCTTGAGCGAAGATTGTCCATTCCACGATGGCTACGATTCTGGTCGCCGACGACAACCGCGCCAACCGCGAGGCGCTGGCCGCGCTGCTCGAGACCGCCGGGCACCATGTGGTGCGCGCGATCGACGGCCGCGAGGCGCTGGAGCGCGCGCAGGAAGCCCGTCCCGAGCTCGTGATCTCCGACGTGCTGATGCCGATGATGGACGGCTACGAGCTCGCGCGCCGGCTGAAAGCCGATCCGGTCACTGCGACCGCGGCGCTGATCTTCTACACCGCCTACTTCGCCGGGCAGGACGCGCAGGCGCTCGCGCAGGCCCACGGCGTGTCGCGCGTGCTGCTCAAGCCCTCGGAGAACGCCGAGATCCTGCGGCAAGTGGACGCCGCGCTCGCTTCGCGCAACGAGGCGCCAGCCGAGATCCTCGGAGATCTCGATCAGGAGCACCTGCGCGTAATGGTCGACAAGCTCCTCGAGAAGACCGGGGCGCTGGAAGCGCAGCAGCGCCGCATCGAGCGGCTCAACCGCACCCTCGAGGTGCTTAGCGCGGTCAATGCACTCATCGCGCGGGCGGGTGACCGCCAGGCGCTGCTCGACGAAGCGTGCCGCATCGCGGTGGACAAGGGCGGCTTCCGGCTCGCGGCGATCGGGCTGGCCGACCCGCTGACGCACGCCATCCGCCAGGTGGCGTCGGCGGGCGAAGGCAGCGCCGAGCGCGACCTGCAGCGCCTCAAGCTCGGCACGCGCTCGCTCATCTGGAACGACGCGCAAAGCGGGTCGTTCGTCGCGCTGCCGCTGCTCGCCGGCGGCGAGACCGCGGGCATCCTGCTCCTCTATGCGCGGCAGCGCGATTTCTTCGACGAGGAGGAGATGCGCCTGCTGCACGAGCTTGCCGGCGACATCGCGTTCGCCCTGCGCCATCTCGCGCAGAAGGCGCGCATGGACTACCTCGCGTACCACGACTCGCTCACCGACCTGCCGAACCGGAGCCTGTTCACCGACCGCATGACCCAGGCGCTGAACGCGGCGCGGCGCGAGAAGCGCTTCGCCGCGGCGATCTTCGTGGACGTCGAGCGCTTCCGCATGGTGAACGAGAGCTTCGGGCGTAAAGCGGGCGACGACCTGCTGCGCGAGGTCGGCGCGCGGCTGCGCCAGGCGGCGCGCGAGCAGGACACGGTGGCGCGTGTCGGCGCCGATCATTTCGCGATCGCGGTCGCGCCCTTCGACCGTCCGGGCGACACCGCCCATGCGTTCCTCGAGAGCTTGGACCAGGCGCTGGCGGAGCCGATCGTGATCGAAGGCGTCGAGCTGCGCGTGTCCCTGAAGGCGGGCATCGCCGTGTTCCCGACGGACGGCGAGTCCACCGAGGCGCTGTGCGCGAATGCCGAGACCGCGCTGATCAAGGCCAAGCAGAGCGGCAGCCACTATCTCTTCTACGCGCCCGAGATGAACGCGCGCGTCGCCGAGTCGCTGGACATGGAGAACCGCCTGCGCCGCGCGCTCGCCGACGGCACCCTCGCGCTGCACTATCAGCCGAAGATCGAAGTCGGCACCGGGGCCGTGGCGGGCCTGGAGGCGCTCATCCGCTGGAACGACCCCGAGCTCGGCTCGGTGCCGCCCGCGCGCTTCGTGTCGCTGCTCGAGGAGACCGGAATGATCCTCGCCGCCGGGCGCTGGGCGCTGCGCAAGACCGTCGAGGATATCCGCCGCTGGCAGGGCCTCGGCCTCCAGGTGCCGCGCACCTCCGTCAACGTGTCGGCGCTGCAGCTGCGGCAGAAGGACTTCGTCGACTCGGTGCTCGACGCCATCTGCGAGTTCGACGGCAAGGCGCCGTTGCTCGACATCGAGATCACCGAGAGCGTGCTGGTCGACGACATCGAGGAGAGCACGCGCAAGCTGCAGGCGCTGCGGCGCGCGGGCGTCGAGGTGTCGGTGGACGACTTCGGCACTGGCTTCTGCTCGCTCAGCTACCTCGCCCGGCTGCCGGTGGACACGCTGAAGATCGACCGCAGCTTCGTGGTGCGCATGCGCGATGCCGGCTATCCGCGCAACATCGTGGCGATGATCGTGTCGCTCGCCCACACCCTGGGGCTGCGCGTCGTCGCCGAGGGCGTCGAGGACGACGAGCAGGTGCGGCTGCTGCGCGAGCTCGGCTGCGACCAGATCCAGGGCTTCTATGTCAGCCGGCCGGTGCCTCCGGAAGACGTCGACGCCATGCTGTCCGCGGACGTGAACACGCTGAAGCGAAGGCTGAACGCAGCGTAGGGTCCTGATTTTTCGGTGAGGGGAATTGCCCGTCGCCGATGCCGCCAGCCAATTTCAGGCGACTTCGACGCATCGGCGCCGCCGTCGCCGATATCCAGGCGGCGTTCCGCGGTCCATCATTTGCCCTCACGATGGAACTCACCGCTCAAAGTCTGGTTCCGCAAGCGCAGAAGACCTGCCCGGGCTGCCTGCTCTGCCTGGGGTTCAGGCCGCGCGTACCGGTCGAGAAAGCTCGACCTTTGCGGGTATCAGGTCAGGGTCGCGCACACCAGCAAGCAGGGAATTGAAACCGCGAGGGAGCTCGAGCCGCACATCGTGCTGTGCGACATCGGACTTCCCGACGGCGACGGCTACCTCGTGGCGAGCGTGCTGCGGCAAAGCGGCCACTCGACGGCCGCGCGCCTCATTGCGGCCACCGCCTTCGGCGACCCAGACCGCGCACTAGCCGCGCAACGGTCAGTCCTTCATCGGCGGTCTCGGGAGAATGAGGCTCGACGCCACGTCGAGGCGCGCCCTGAGCAGCGACGCAATCGTGACGATGTGCTGAATCCGGTCACGCGCCACGCCGGGACGCAAGTCCTCGAGGACGAAGCTCGCCTCCCTTTCGATGAGGAGGAGCTGGACCGCGAAGTCCTGCTGTTCGTCGTTCATGCCCGGTTCCTGCAAGGAGCGGGCAAGCGACGGAGTTACACGCGGGCTTCGTGGCGCAGCGGTAAACATTGGAAACATGGCTGTACAAGCGGCGTCGTTGCGATGCGACAACGCAACTTTGCACGCGGGGCGCTGCGGAGTTACATGTTGCTGTAGTTCGGCCCGCCGCCGCCCTCCGGCGCGACCCAGACGATGTTCTGCGGCGGGTCCTTGATGTCGCAGGTCTTGCAGTGGACGCAGTTCTGCGCGTTGATCTGCAGCCGCGGCTTGGTGTCGAGATCCACGAACTCGTACACCCCCGCCGGGCAGTAGCGCTGCTCCGGGCCTGCATACCGGGAAAGATTCACCTTCACCGGGACGGAGGCATCTTTCAACGTCAGATGCACCGGCTGGTCCTCGTTGTGGTTGGTGTTCGAGATGAACACCGAGGAGAGGCGGTCGAAGGTCAGCGCGCCATCGGGTTTCGGATAGGAAATGGGAGAAAACTCGGCAGCGGGCCGGGTTTGCTCGTGGTCTCCACGGTGATGATGCAAGGTCCAGGGCGCCTTGCCGCGGAACAGCACCTGGTCGATGCCGACCATGAGCGTGCCGGTGTACAAGCCCTTCGACATCCACGGCTTGAAGTTGCGCGCGCGGTGCAGCTCGTCGTGGAGCCAGCTCGAGCGGAACGCTTCCGGATACGCCGCGAGCTCGTCGCCGGCGCGCCCGGCGGCGAGAGCGTCGTGCGCCGCATCGGCGGCGAGCATCGCCGACTTGATGGCGCAGTGGCTGCCCTTGATGCGCGATGCGTTCAGAAAACCGGCCTCGTCGCCGATCAGCGCGCCGCCGGGAAACACGAGCCTCGGCAGGGATTGCAGCCCTCCGGCGGCAATGGCCCGCGCGCCATAGGAAATCCGTTTCCCTCCCTCAAAGAAGGACCGTATCGCGGAATGCGTCTTGAAGCGTTGGAACTCCTCGTACGGCGAAAGGTAAGGATTCTCGTACCCCAGGCCGACGACGAAGCCGACTGCGACCAGCCGCTCGTCCATGTGGTACAGGAACGAGCCGCCGTAGGTGTCGGCGTCGAGCGGCCAGCCCGCGGTGTGCACGACGAGCCCCGGCTCGTGCCGCTCGGGCTTCACTTCCCAGAGCTCCTTCAGGCCGATGCCGTAGACCTGCGGGTCGGCGCCCTCGCGCAAGCCGAATCGCGCCTCGAGCTGCCTGCCGAGGTGGCCGCGGCAGCCCTCGGCGAAGAGGGTGTACTTGCCGTGCAACTCCATCCCCGGCTGGTAGGCGCCGGTCTTCTCGCCAGTGCGGCTGACGCCCATGTCCCCGGTGGCGACGCCTTTCACGGCGTTGCCTTCGTAGAGGACCTCGGCGGCTGCGAATCCGGGAAAGATCTCCACGCCCAGCGCCTCGGCCTGCTGGCCCAGCCAGCGGCAGACGTTGCCGAGGCTCACGACATAGTTGCCGTGGTTCTTGAAGCAAGCCGGAAGCGCGAACGCCGGGACCTCGAACCTCGAATTCTGCGTGAGGAACAGGAACCGGTCGCGGCTCACCGGCGTATTGAGCGGCGCACCCTTCTCCTTCCAATCGGGAATCAGCTCGGACAGCGCGCGCGGATCCAGGACCGCGCCCGAAAGGATGTGCGCGCCGATCTCGGAGCCTTTCTCGAGCACGCATACCGAGCGATCCGGCGTGCGCTGCTTGAGCCGGATCGCGGCGGCGAGTCCCGCGGGGCCGCCGCCGACGACGACCACGTCGTACTGCATCGATTCGCGCGCCATGGCGCGAATTATAATTTGTTGGTTTTATGAATGAAAAAAAGCTGGTGCACACCGAGCGCATCGCCGTCCGCTGGGGCGACATGGACGCGATGGGGCACGTCAACAACACGGTGTACTTTCGCTACATGGAGCAGGCGCGCATCGCGTGGTTCGAGTCGCTCGTGCCGCGCGCCGAGGCGTGGGGCGAGACCAGCATCGTCATCGTGAACGCCTCCTGCAACTTCCGCCGCCCGATCAACTATCCCGGCACGGTGGAGGTGAAGGTGTTCGCCGGCTCGCCCGGCGGCTCGAGCGTCGGGACCTTCTATGAGTTGAACGTCAATGGCGAAACCTACGCGGACGGCGCCGCCACGGTGGTGTTCCTCGACCGCGAGCAGAAACCCTTGCGCATTCCTGACAGGATCCGCTCATTGATGCAATGAGGCCGCTCTGGACCCCGTCGCCCGAGCGCGCGGCGGCGAGTGAGCTGGCGCGCTTCATGAGGCTCGCGGGCAAGCCGAGCTACGAGGAGCTGCACCGCTGGTCGATCGAGTCGAGCGCCGAGTTCTGGAACCGGGTGTGGGATTTCTGCGCGGTCGAGGGCAAAAAGGGCAGCCAAACCGTGGTGAATCCGGAGCGCATGCCGGGGGCGAAATGGTTCCCGGAAGCGAAGCTCAATTACGCCGAAAACCTGCTGCGCGAGCGGGATGCCTCGGACGCGATCGTTTTCTGGGGCGAGGACAGGATCAAGAGAAGAATCAATCATTTCAATCTTTACCAGCTGGTATCGCGTATCTCCCAGGCGCTCGCCGACGCGGGCGTGAGGAAGGGCGACCGCGTGGCCGGCTATCTCCCCAACGTGCCCGAAGCCGCGGCCGCGCTCCTCGCCACGGCGAGCCTCGGCGCGGTGTGGTCGAGCTGCTCGCCGGACTTCGGCGTGCAGGGCGTGCTCGACCGCTTCGGCCAGATCGAGCCGAAGATCCTTTTCTGCGCCGACGGCTACCTCTACGGCGGCAAGGAGTTCGATTCGCAGGAAAAAGCGAGCCAGGTCTTGGAGAAGCTGCCGAGCGTCGAGGAGTGCGTCGTAGTCGACTACCTCGGCACTCCGGTAACGGCCGGCACCTCGCTCTACGATTTCCTCGAGCCGTTCGACCCGGCCGAGATCCGCTTCGAGCAGGTCGAGTTCGACCATCCGTTGTACATCCTGTACTCGTCGGGGACCACGGGCGTGCCGAAGTGCATCGTGCACGGTACCGGCGGGGCGCTGCTGCAGCATCTCAAGGAGCACCGCCTGCACAGCGACGTGAAGCCGGGCGACCGCCTGTTCTACTTCACCACGCTCGGCTGGATGATGTGGAACTGGCTTGTCTCCGGGCTCGCTTCGGGCGCCACGCTCCTTCTCTACGACGGCTCGCCGTTCGTCGGCCGTGGCAACTTGATGTTCGATCTTGCCGATGCCGAGGGCATGACGCATTTCGGCACCTCGGCCAAGTTCATCGACGCCCTCGCCAAGACCGGCCTGAAGCCGAAGGAAACCCACCGCCTGGCCAAGCTGCGCGCCATCCTGTCCACCGGCTCGCCGCTCGCACCCGAAGGCTTCGACTACGTCTACGCCAACGTCAAGGAAGACGTTTGCCTGTCCTCGATTTCCGGCGGCACCGACATCGTGTCCTGCTTCGTTCTCGGCAATCCGATGGGCCCGGTCTGGCGCGGCGAGATCCAGGCCAAGGGGCTGGGGATGGCGGTCGAGGTGTTCAATGAACAGGGAAAGCCGGTGAAAGGGGAGAAGGGCGAGCTGGTCTGCACCAAGCCGTTCCCGTCGATGCCGGTCGGTTTCTGGAACGACCCCGACGGAGCCAAGTACCGCGCCGCCTACTTCGAGAAGTACCCGGGCGTCTGGCGCCATGGCGACTGGTGCGAGGAGACCGCGCACGGCGGCATCGTCATCTATGGCCGCTCCGACGCGGTGCTCAACCCGGGCGGCGTACGCATCGGCACCGCCGAGATCTACCGCCAGGTGGAGAGCCTCGACGAGGTGGCCGAGTCGCTGGTGATCGGCCAGGACTGGCAGGGCGATGTCCGGGTGGTGCTCTTCGTGAAGCTGAAGGACGGGCTTAGCCTGGATGACGCGTTGACCGCGCGGATTCGCTCACACGTTAGAGCCAACACCACGCCGCGCCATGTTCCCGCGAAGATCCTGCAGGTCGGCGACATCCCGCGCACGAAGAGCGGCAAGATCGTGGAGCTCGCGGTGCGCGATGTCGTGCATGGGCGAGCGGTGAAAAACCTCGAGGCGCTCGCCAACCCCGAGGCGCTCGAGCACTTCCGCAGCCGCCCCGAACTAGGCGACTGAAGAAGGGCTCAATCGAAATCGAGCCAGGTTCCCTTGAGGTCCTGTTGCTCGTAACCTGGCCTGGACCAATTGCAAACGCCGGTCGGGAAAATGGCCTGCAGGCGTGCCCATTGGGCCGAGGTGAAGGTCACTGCGTAGTCGCTTTGCCGCGGCGCTCTCCTCTGGCACTTGATGATGTCGGCCGCGATGTCCGCCCCGGCGACCTCGCGCGGGAACGAGTTGCTCGGGTAGAGCTGGTTGCACGCGGTGGCGGCTTCCTGTTCGCGGACCAGCGTCTGGGGCATGAACGTCGGACTGGTGCCGCCCGTATTGCAGCCCTCGAGGAGATCCGCGGGCTTGTTGGCCGCGATCTTGTCGGCCATGGACATCCTGCGCTTGTCCGCCTTGATCGCGGTGATCCAGCGGTCCATTGTCGTGACCATGCGCTGGAGCAGCGGGCTCGCGCTGCTGTAGAGCCCGAAGCGGCTGTCCTCCAGCACCATTACCTGGTTGTCGGAGCGCCGGTTCTCGTTCTCCAGGCGCTTGCGCATCGAGAACGAGTGGTAGGCGAGATGCACTTCGCCGTTGGTGGCGTTGTCGACGTACGCACGGTAGTCGATGATCGGCACGGCGGCGAGCCCGGCGCCGGCGTTGGTCATCCTGCCGGTGCGGTAGGAGATGCGCGTCGCCAGCAGGTCGGCCTGAGTGCGCTGCGGCACGATGTTGGCATCCTTGTCGAAGCCGCCGATCTTCTCGTTCAGGCTCAGGAACTGCTCGACGCTGATGGCGCCCGAGTTGACCAGCTTCAGGCCGTACTGGATGCCTTCGTTGTCGAGCGGCCGGCGCGCGAAGCCGGTCGCCGGATCCGTCCCGTAGATGTTGACCGCGTGGTCGTAGATCGTGCAGCGTACCCCGGTCGGGTTGGTGACCGCGTTGTAGCGCATCTCCACCGGCACGACGCCGCAGTTGCCGTCGGGGTCGATGCGGTTAGCGATTGCAGCGCCGGCCGCGATGCTCTCAAACTTCAGGAAGCCGCTGACCTGGCGCTTTTGCTCGGTGGTCCACGCGCCGATGTCGCTGCGCTTGAAGTAGGTGTCGAGCAGCCAGGCGTCTGCGAGCGACGTCAGCAGCGAGAAGGTCACTTCCGGGAACGAGCAGCCGGGGATGATGCCGTCGAGCAGCCCGGGGTAGTTGTCGGTGATCTCGTGCTGCTGGTACGAGCCGCCGGAGCAGCCGAAGCCCTGCGTATGCACGGGCGGGCCGTAGCGCTCGATGAAGCGCTCCTTCACCATCATCATCGACTCGGCGGTGGTCACGTTGTTGCAGTTGTTGCCGGCAACGTTCAGCGAGGAGCTGACGAGAGCGTAGCCCTGCGAGAGGATGAAGTCATCCGTGACGCCCCCGGTGTTCGCGCCCTGGCGGTACCAGCCGCTCGGGCAGCCGCCGCCGAAGTTGAAGACCATGCGGCCGTTCCAGTTCGCCGAGCGGTTGCTCCAGGTCGGCGCCGCGGGCTGCGCGATCGGATCGTGCAGCATGGCGATCTGGTAGATCGAGCGGTTCACCGTGCCGGTCTCGAGCCGGAGGATGTAGGGCTTGCCCTTGGCGGTCATCGCCATGTTGGCCGGATAGGCCGTCGCGCCGGCCGGCCATTGCGCGAGCGCGGATGGCGTGGCGTTGGTGCGGTAGATGTAGTCGACCCGCATCGGAATGTGGCAGGGGTCGGTGATCTGCGTGGGCGTGAGGGTGCCCAGCCCCGCGGGCATGTTGAACTGGTGCGTCTGGCAGAAGAAGGGCTCCTCGTGCGGGCCCGAGAACACCGGGCCCTCGATGGGATGGTTCGTGAGCACGAGGTCGGCGTCGGCGCGGCCGTGGCCCTTGCGCTTGGCGTCGACTTCCAGCTCGTTGCGTCCGATCCGCATGCCCGTGACCAGGCCGGTCAGCGTCTTCGCGCCCGGGTCGGCGACGAAGGCACTCGTGATATTCCTGCCGTTCAGCTCGACGCGGACGTCTGACAGGCGCACGTCCTTTTTCCCGGCCGAGATGCGCACCAGCGCATCGCCGCCGGCCACCGTGTCGGGCCGGCCAGAGAGCACCTGGATCTGGAACTGCTGGTCGCCGTGGTGGCGATGCCGGTCGCGGTCATCATCGTCGCGATCGTGCGCCACGGCTTTTCCCGATGTGAGTCCAATGAGGAGCGCGCCGGCGAACACGTGCAAGAGTTTTTTCAAAGACGTCATGGTTTCTCCCAGTTCCAGCCTTGGTAGTCGCGAAAACGACTATGCCACGCCCCTCGGCGGCGATTGAGCAAATCCTGTTGTGGGGCGACAAGCGTTGGGAATGAATCGCCGCGAAGCTCGCCGGATGGTGTAAACATCTCTCCTTGTGAACCGGCGGGAGTTTCTTGCGATCGGCGCCGCATCGATCGGCGCGGCATGCAGCGCGCCTGCGGCGCGGCGGGTCCCCGCCGCCGGGGCGTCGCAGGCCGTGCCGATCGGCGCGGTGCGCAGGCTGATCGTCGAGCGCGTCGACCCGGTTCTGGGCCGCTGCCGTTACGCCGCGGACGTCGGCGGGCGCCAGATCGTCCACCCCGTGCTGGTCGCGCGGCGCGGCGAGCGGTTCGATGCAGTCATCGAGAACCGGCTGCCGCAGCCGACCACCGTGCACTTCCATGGGCTCACGCTTTCCGAAGCGCAGGACGGAGCAGGGTTCGACGCGATCGCGCCCGGCGCGGCCAAGGCTCTGAGCTTCGAGGTGAAGAATCGCAGCGGGTTGTACTGGTTTCACCCGCACGCGCATGGCTTCACCGCCGAGCAGGTCTACTCGGGCCTGGTCGGGCTGTTGGTCGTCGTAGACGCGGAAGACGCCGCGCTCGACGCCGCGCTTGCCCTCGGGCCCGACAATCGCCTGGCCCTCGCCATGTCCGATGTCCGCGCGGCGGCCGGCTCGATTCGTCCCTATGCCCCCAGCGCCGAAGACTGCCTGCACGGCTGGTACGGAAACCGCGCGCTGGTCAACGCAGCCCTCGACGTGCGCCGCACGGTCGCGCCCGGCTGGGTGCGGCTGCAGCTGCTCAACGCGTGCAATGCACGCGGGTTGCTGCTCGCTTTCCGGGATGCGGATGCGAACGTACCGTTCCACTTGCTCGGAACCGATGGCGGGCTGCTTGCGGCCCCGGTCGGTGTCGATCGTGTGTTCGTTTATCCCGGCGAACGGGTCGATCTCGCGATCGATGCTTCCGGGCGCCGCGAGCTCGTCGCGGTCAGCCTCGCTTTCGATCCGCGCCACCAGGCGAAAGGCGGGCGGCTCGCGCATGCCCACCCCGCGCGCGCGCGCTACGCGCCGCTCGCCGCCGAGACGGTGTGCGGCGAGCGCGCGAGCAGTGCGGATGCGCTGCCGGACGGGGCCGAGCTCGGCATTTTCACCTTGCAGGTGGCCGGAACCGGGGCAGGCCAGCTACCGCCGCTTCCCGCGCGGCTGTCGACGCTCCCGGAGCCCCCGCAGGCCACAGTGCGGCGCTTGCGCCTGGACTTCGATGAGCACGCGGGCTTCCTGATCGACAACACGCCTTACCGCGCCGACGAAATCGCGTTCAGCGTCGAGCGCGGCGCGCGCGAGGTGTGGGAAGTGCGGAACAGCCCCATCTCGATGCCGCACCCGATGCACCTGCACGGCTTCGGCTTTCGCGTATTGCGGCGCCGGGGGACATTCGGACCGGCGCGTGCATTGGCGGGGGAGGAGGGGCGGTTGCCGACCGACCTCGGGGTGAAGGACACCGTGGTTGTCTGGCCGAACGAAACGCTATGGCTGGCCGTGGATTTCGCGCTGCCGGACGAGGCGGCGTTCCGCGGCCGGCAGCGCTACATGTTCCACTGCCACAACCTCGAGCACGAGGACGGCATGATGATGCGCAACTTCGCCGTGCTCTGAGCGACGCTCAGTCGAGGATGTGCACGCCCCAGGGCGTTTTGCCGACCGGGATGTCCTTGATGCGCTCGCCCTTTGCGGTGTCGATGACCGATACGCTGTCCGATCGGCCGTTCGCCACATAGAGCTTCGCGCCGTTGCGGCTCAGCGCCATGTTCCAGGGCCGCTGGCCGACCGGGATCGTGGCGACGACCTGGTCGGTGCCGGTGTCGATCACCATCACGTTGGCGGCGCCGCCGTTGCTCAGGTACAGGCGCTTGCCGTCCGGATGCATCGCGAGGCCGTTCGAGCGCACGCCGACTTTGATGGTGCGCAGGATCTTGTGCTGGCGCGCGTCGACCACGTAGACGGTGTCGGCCCTTTCGCAGGCGACGTACGCCTTGGCGCTGTCGGGCGTGAAGGCGATGCCGCGCGGGCGCGTTCCAACCTTGAGCTGCGTGACGAGCGCGCGCTTGGCGACGTCGATGACCTCGAGCTTGTCGTCCTCCTCGGCGCTCACGTAGACGAAGCGGCCGTCGGGCGAGAACACCGCGTGCTCGGGATTGTCGCCCTTGATCTTGACGCGAAACACCACCGTATCGCTCGCGGTATCGATGAACGCGACGCTGTTGGTGAGCTCGACCGCGGCGCTGACCAGCTTGCCGTCGGGCGAGATGTAGACCCC
>DATBSZ010000315.1:0-11816 GCA_036559525.1 Burkholderiales bacterium | reverse complement strand
CTGCACCTCTCCAACCTGATCGTGAACTGCGGCGTCATCGGCGGGCTGCTGCTGGTCGCGGCTATTTGAAGACCAGGCTGAGCTGCGGCACGAACACGAGGAGCAGCGTGACCAGCGCCATGCAGACTACGAACGGGAACGCGCCGGCGAAGATGTCGCGCAGCGCAATGCGCTGATCGTCGAGCGTGGACTTCACCACGTAGACCGAGATGCCGAACGGCGGGGTGAGCAGTCCGATCTCGACCGCAACCACCGCGACCACGCCGAACCAGATGAGATCGCCGCCGAGCGCCTTGACCACGGGAATCGCGAAGGGCAGCGTGATCACCATGATGGACACCGAGTCGAGCATGCAACCGAGCACCACGGCGAGCGCCACGTAGAGCAGCACGAAGCCGACGAGGCCGAAGCCGGCGCCGGCGGCGAGCGCCGAGAGGTGCTGCGGCAGCCCCGACATCGCGAGCATCTGCCCGAAAATGCGCGCCCCGAGGATCAGGAACAGGATCGAGACCGTGACGTAGCCGGTCTCGACCATCGTGTCCCACAGCCGGCGCCAGCCGAGCTTGCGCCGCGCGAGCGCGATCACCAGCGCGCCGAGCGCGCCCGCGGCGCCCGACTCCGTCGGCGTGAAAATGCCGCCGTAGATGCCGCCCAGCACGATCACGACGAGCGCGACGACCGGCATCACCTTGAGCGCCGCGCTGCGCACGCTCTCCTCTCCTTCCTCTTCGACCTTGTGACCGCCGACTTGCGCCGGCCAGAACGTCGCCATCAGCACGATCATCGCGGCGAACGCCGCGGCGAGGACCAGTCCCGGCACCACCCCGGCGAGGAACAGGTCGCCGACCGACTGCTCGGCGAGAAAGCCATACACGATGAATAGCAGGCTCGGCGGGATCAGCATGCCGAGGACCGAGGACCCGGCGACCACGCCGACCGAGAAGCGCGGGGTATAGCCATGGTGCAGCATCTCCGGGGTGGCGATCTTGGTGAACACCGCGGCCGAGGCGATCGACGAGCCCGTGACTGCGGCGAACACCGCGTTCGCCGCGACCGTCGCGACCCCCAGCCCGCCGCGCACCCGCCGCAGCAGCCAGCGCGCCACCGCGAACGTATCGCGGCCGACGTCCGACGTGCTGATGAGCAGCCCCATCAGCACGTAGAGCGGCACCACGCCGAAGAAGTAGCTGTTGAGATACTCGGTCGAGCTCTGCGACAGCGTGCGCATGCCCAGGCCGGGATCGCCGCGGATCAGCCAGATGCCGCCAAAGCCGACCACGATCATCGTCACGCCGATCGGCAGGCCGCCGATGAGGAGCACGACCATGCAGCCGACGCCGAAGATCCCGATCTGGGCGTTTGTCAGGTCGGAGAACGAGAACAGGCCTGCGAGCGCGGCAACGACGGCGACGCCGAGCGCGAGCGGCGGCCACGGCGAGCCCGCGCGCCAGGAGCGTGCCGCGCGCCCCGCGGCGCCGGCGAGCTGGATCAGGAACTCGAGCGCCGTCACCGCGGCGCCGAACACGATCACGGCGAGGAACGGCCAGATCAGGAACACGAACACGCCCGGGGTGCCGGTGATCTCGTCGTTCGCCCAGGCCTCGCGCAGCTTGGGCCACGTGCCCCAGGTGATCACGGCGAACACCGCGGCGCCCACTAGGTGATACAACGCGTTGAAGGCATGGCCGGCGGCCGGGCATCGCGCCTCGAGAGGCTCGATCAGCAGCTCGACACGGGTGAAGCGCCCGGCGCGCAGGGTGCTCGCCATCTGCAGGAACACGGCGGTGACGATCGAGTAGCCGACCATCTCGGCCGCGCCCTTGATCGGCGCGCTCAGGAGATAGCGGCCGGCGACGTCGGCGCAGATGAGAAACATCAGCGCGAACACCCACAGGGTGCCCACGCTGTTCATGACCAGCGTCAGCGCGCCGAACCCCCTGCTCAGGGGGCCGGGTTTCAGAGACCTCTATCCCAGTCGCGCAAGGGCTTGGCGCCGTGCTTGCGCGCTTCCTCCATGAAGATCTTCAGCACCTGGCGGCCGGCGTCGCCGTTTCGCCGCGCCCAGTCGCCGGCGACATCGGGCAGCGCCTTCGCCCACTTTGCGCGCTCGGCCTGCGACAGCTCGGAAACCGTCACGTTCGGCATCTTGCCGAGCGCCGCCCAGGTCGATGCCTCGCGCTCCGCCACGAGGTCGGCGCACATCTTGGCGTAGTCGCGGCCGATCTGGCGAAACAGATCCTTCATGTGCGGCGGCAGGCCGTCCCAGGTCTTCTTGTTCATCGCCAGCGCCCCCGAGAACACCGCGCCGAGATCGACCTTGGTGATGTAAGGCGCGACCTCGTGCAGCTTGAACGGGAGCACGCCGGTGATCAGGATCACGGCGCCGTCCGCGACGCCGGTCTGCAGCATGTTGTAGAACACCGGAAGTCCGGCGTCGACCGGGATGGCTCCGGTGCCGTGCACGCGGCTCGCGATGGCGCCCGGCGCCAGCAGCTTCTTCCCTTTGATGTCCTCCAGGCTCTTGACCGGGAATTTGGTGACCAGGTGGTAGGTGTCCGCCACCTGCGCCCCAAGGAACACGGTGTTGTGCTTGGTCCACTCCGCGGCGAACGCCGGCACCTTCTCCATGAGCTGGTTCTGCACTTCGACCAGGGCGCGGAAGTCGCCGGTGACGAAGGGAGAGTAGTAGGCGACGTTCTGCAGCGGCTGCTTCGCCGGCTCCCAGAGCGAGCCTACCCAGCCGATGTCGGCGAGGCCGTCGCCCACGCCTTCGAGCGTGTTGTTGAAATCGTAGAGCGCCCCGGCGTAGGCCTCGGTCCACTGGATGGTGTCCGGCAGCCCAAGCGCCTTCAGCCGCTTGTTCGACTCCGGGACGACCAGGGTCTTGAGCGGGATCGTCCACGGCAGGACCGGCGGATGGCTCGAGCCGATGGTCATCTTGTAATCGCGGGCATCGACCACCAGGGGCGCGACGGCGATTAACGCAAACACAATTACCTTTTTCATCAGCCCTCCCTCTCCACCATGGAAAATCGTTCGTCGGCCGCGAGGCACGGCGCCTCCGGCAGCTTGCGCTCGCGCCGCACCACGTTCGCGCCCTGCACGATCGACACCATCTTGTAGAACGCGTGGCGGCGGCTCATGCCCTCGCGCCCCATGCCGCAATCGGAGCCGAGGATCAGGCGCTCGGCCGGAATGTGCTCGAGCGCCTTGCGCACCAGCGCCGCGACCTGGTCGGACGTCTCGACCTGCAGGGTATGGTGGTCGACCACGCCGATGCAGACTTTCTGGCTGCGGATGTGCTTTCCGATCGCCTCGAGGTCCATGCCGCCGGAGCTGCAGGTCTCGAAGGTAATGACGTCGGCGTCGATGCGCGAGAGCGGTTCTAGCGCCGGGGCGTAGCTCGGAGTCTTGGCGAACAGGCGCTGCGCCGCCGGGTTGCCCCAGCAGGTGTGGCACCAGATCTCGGTCTTGTTCCGCAGCCCGCGCACCGTGTTGTTGAATACCTCCACCATGAAGTCGGGATTGAGCACCTTGTCGACCAGCCCCTTCGCCGCGAGCAGGTGGATCTGCGGCTCCTCCATCTGGATCACCTTGCAGCCCGCGTCCGCAAGCTCGTGCAACTCCTCGTTCAACGCGTCGCTGATGGCGAGGATCGCCTTGCGCAAGTCCTTGTAGTGAAGGTCGCGCACCGCCATGGCGATGAGCTCGGGCATGATGGTGCCGAACTTGACCGGCTTGGTCGTCTGGCGCTGCGCGGCTTTCCAGATCGCGGTGTACTGCAGCGCGCCGCGCCCGACCGGCCCCACGAGGTCGGGCATGACGCGCGTCTCGAGCACGTCGTGCAGGATGTGGCCGGGCTTGTGCGGGAAGCCGGCCTTGCCGCCCGCGCGGTAGAAGTTCGCGCCGTCGAAGCCGCTCATGTGCAGCGGCGCGTACGAGAACCAGTTATGGCCGGCGACGTCGGCGTCGAAGCGGCAGTCGCCGTCGGTGACGATGTCGAGGCCGGCGACTTCCTGGTCGCGCAGATAGGTCGAGACCGCGTCGAGGTACTGCTCGCGATAGCTGCGCTCGACCATCGCCTCGCGAAATTCGCGCCGGCCGAGATTCTGGGTGTACCAGCCCGGTCGCGGCAGCGAGCCGATGATGGTCGTCGGCAGCACGACGCCCGATGTCGCGGTGTACATCGACCTCCTCCTCCTCGGGACGGATGCTACCTTAGGAAGGGCCGAGGGAACTGTCCCATCAGCCCGATGGCGCTTCGCGCAGTCGCTTGCGCGGGATCAGCCGCCGGTTTGTGACCTGGTGATAAAGGCCCGCGCCCGATCAACCTTGTCGATGCAGTTGGGGTACTTGCCGAACTCGAACTGCACCTTTGCTGCGGTGAGCAAACCCGCTGCCTGCGAGTACTCGACGGTGCCGCCAAAGCCCTTGGCCTTGGCGAAGTCGAGCTCCTTGTAGGCGATGCTGAGGCCACTCTCGCACTGCCTCGCCAGAGAGCTGTTCGGATTGCCGGCGCAGCCCGCGGCGATCGCAAGAGCACCAATCATCAAGGAAGTGAGCAGTAGTCTCATGGCTCCGCCAGCTCAGGCTTGGCTTACGCGCCGTTGTCCCGCTTCGGCGAAAACGAGGGAATCCGTCCCAACGAGCGGCGGCCGTCCCTTCGCCAGACCGCGATACTGCTCTCCCTTCGATACCGGCGCGGCTTCGGCCACCACGCTCCAGCGATCGCCGCCGTCGCGGCTTTCGTAGATCTGGCCGTCGGTGTCGGCCGCCAGCACCGCGAAGCCGCCGTCCCACGCCTCCAGAGCCAGCCCGCCGAATGTAGGACGCTGCCCATCCGGCAGGCCGCCGAGCAGACGCTGCCAGCTGCGTCCGCCGTCGCGGCTGCGCGCGATCTTCGCGCGCGAGCGGCCGATCTGGTACCAGTTCGGCGGCCAGCCCTCGCCGCCGGCGACGAACAGCAGGTCCGGGTCGTCCGGATGCGCCACCAGCGGAATCGGGTAGTCGATTCCGGGAAGGCGCTCGCCCTTGCGCCAGCTCGCGCCGCGATCGTCGCTCGCGATCATGCCCCAGCCGGTCGCGGCGATGATGCGCTGTGGCCGCTTCGGATGCAGCGCCAGGCGGTGAATATCGACCTCGCTGACGTCGGGATTCACCGGCAGCTCGCTGAAGGTCTTGCCGCCGTCGTCCGAGCGAAGTAGCGCACCCACCTCGATGCCCACATACAAGGAATCTCCGAGTGAGGCAACGTCGAGTACGTGCCCCTGATGGGGCGGCGGCGGAAACGACCACTGCGGTGCGCTCGGCACGTCGCGCAGCGCGGTGAGCTCGCGCCAGCTCGCCGCGCCGTCTTCGCTCACGAAGAGGTGTGCCGGCAGCGTCCCGGCGAACAGCCGCTCGCGGCCGCCGAGGCGCTCGGCTTTCACCACCCAGACGTCGAAGTGACTCAGGCCCGCGTTGGCGAGCCTCCAGGTCATGCCGCCGTCGTCGCTGCGCACCACGCCGAGGCCGTGGGTAGCGGCGATCAGCGCGCCGCTTTCGAGCCGCGTGAGCGCGGAGACGAAACACCCCTCCAGGGCACGTCCCGCCGGGAACCAGTGACGCCCGGCATCGCGCTCGAACACGAAGATGCCCTCCACGGTGCCGACGACGAGCCGCGCCGCGGGAGCTGCCTGCCGCTGGACCGCCGTGCCGCCGGGCGACAGGAGGATCATGGCCTCAGGAGGAGAGCCCGTCTCCCACCTGGACATTCTCCGGCTTGAGCTCGAGGCCGGAGGCCTTCGCCTGCGCGAGGATCAGCGCGGAGAAGTCCTGCTCGGTCATGCCCTGCCCGATCATCTGCTGCAGCAGATCGCGCATCAGCGAGCTGAGCGGCATCGGCACCTCGAGATTGCGCGCGGCGTCGAGGCCGAGGTCGAGGTCCTTGCGCAGCAGCTTCGGCGTGAACGTGACGTGGAAGTCGAGGTTCACCAGCGCCGGGGTCTTGTAGCGCGTGAACATCGAGCCCATCACGCTCTTGTTGAGGAAGTCGAGGAACGCGTGGCGCGGCATGCCGGCCTTCTGCGCGAGAATCGTGATCTCGCACAGGTTCTGGATCACCACCCCGAGCATCACGTTGTGGCAGATCTTGGCGATGCGCGCGAGTTCGCCCTCGCCCACGTAACTCGAGCCGGTGCCCATCATGTCGAGATAGGGCTTCGCTTTCTCGTACGCGGCCTTCGGCCCGGACACGACGAACGTCAGCTTGCCGGCCTTGATGACCTTGGCGTTTCCGCTCACGGGCGCCGCGAGGTACTCGACGCCTTTGCCGGCAAGATTCTTTCGGAGCTCTGCAGACCCTTCGAGGGAGATCGACGAGCACTCCACCACCATCTTCGGCTTGCCCGCATTGCCACCTGCGGCCAGCGTCTTGCCGATCACCTCTTTCACGTCTTCGTAGGTGGAGACCATCACGAAAAGAATGTCCTTGGTCGACAGCTCCTCGAGCTGATTGACCACTTTCGCGCCGTGCTTCGTGAGCGGCTCGGCCTTCGCCTTGGTGCGGTTCCACACCGCGATGTCGCAGCCGCCCTTTGCCAGGCGCTCGGCCATGGCGTAGCCCATGCGGCCGGTGCCGATCCAGCCGAGCGTCTGCTTAGTAGGGGTTGGCAATTGGCAATTCCTCCGCGGGGTACAGGCTGATGATCTTGGCGCCCTTCGGTGTGAGGATGACCTCCTCCTCGATGCGCGCGGCGGAGATGCCGTCGGTCGCGGGACAGTAGGTCTCGACGGCGAACACCATGCCGGCCTTCAGCTCGATCGGCTCGCGCAGCGAGGTGAGGCGCGAGATGAGCGGCCGCTCGTGCAGCCCGAGGCCGAGGCCGTGGCAGAAGTTGAGGCCAAACGCGTCCATCTCGCTCGCGAAGCCGATCTCCTTCGCCTCCGGGAAGGCGACGGCGATCTTGTCGCTCGACATGCCGGGCTTCAGGAGCTCGATCGCCCGGTCCATCCACTCGCGCGCCTTCTTGTACGCGGTGCGCTGCGGCCCGGTGGCGCGCCCGACGTTGAAGGTGCGGTAGTAGCAGGTGCGGTAGCCCATGAACGACTGGATGATGTCGAAGAACGCCTGGTCCCCCGGACGGATCAGCCGGTCGGTGAAGTTGTGCGGGTGCGGGCTGCAGCGCTCGCCCGAGATCGAGTTGATCGCCTCGACGCAGTCCGAGCCCATCTCGTAGAGGCGCTTGGTGGCGAGCCCCACGATCTGCGACTCCTGCACGCCGGGCTTCAGCGCCTCGGCGATGTCCTGGTAGACGCCGTCGACCATCGCTGCCGCCATGTTGAGCAGCGTCAGCTCGTCGACGTTCTTTACCTCGCGCGCTTGCAGCATCGTCTGCTGCCCATCGCGTACTTCAATATTTTGATCTTGTAATGCAAAAAGCATGGGGGGCTCGACCACGTCCACGCCCAGGGGCAGATTCGCCACGCCCTCGGCCTTCAGGATCGCTTTGATCTCCTTGGCTGCTCCCTTGAACAAGAACAAGTCCGAGCCAACGGCGCCGCGCATCCCAAGGAGGCCGGCACGGCAATGGTCGCTCTTCAGCCACGGCGCGTAGAGCTTGTGGTGCCGCGCGGCGCTGCCGAAGTCCCAGATGTAGGGCTCGCCGTTCCCGGTGAGGAGCGAGTAGCGCGTGAGCTTGTCGCGCGCCCATTCGCCGATCACGGTGCTCGTGGTGTAGCGGATGTTGTGCTGGTCGAACGAGAGCAGCGCGCCAAGCCCGGAGTGGGCTAGCGCCGCGCGCGTGCGTGCGAGGCGGTAGTCATGCAGGCGGCGAAAATCGACGCGCTCTTCGAAATCCACCTGCGTGCGACCCGGCGCTTGAAGCGGCCGGTCCCAGCGATGCTTCGGGTCAATATCGTCCGGACGCGCGCCGTCCTTCTTTTTCGCCATCCTGCCTCCTCGCGCGCCGATTCTATCTAGAATTCTCCGCGTGCTGGTACCTCACGAGAAGCTCGCCGCTTTCACCGCCGCGTGCCTGGAACACCTCGGGCTCGAGGACGCGGACGCCAAGCTCGTGGCCGAGACGCTGGTCGCGGCAGACCTGCGCGGCGTCGACAGCCATGGCGTAGTGCGCCTCCCCCACTATGCGAGGCGGCTGCGCAACGGCAGCGTGAAGGCGCGCCCGAGCATCTCGGTGCAGCGCACGTCGGCTTCGGCGGCGGTGGTCGAAGGCGACGCCGGAATGGGCCAGCTCGTCGCGCAGCGCGCAATGAACGAAGCGATCAAGTTGGCCCTGGAAACAGGCATTGGAGCAGTCGTGGCCCGCAACAGCTCGCACTGCGGCGCCTGCGCCTGGTTCGTCGAGCTCGCCGTCCAGGCAGGCATGATCGGCGTGGCGCTCACGCACACCGATTCGATCATGGTGCCGCCGGGGATGAAGCGCATCTTCCTCGGCTCGAACCCGATCGCCTTCGGCGCCCCCGGCGAGCGCGAGCCGGTGATCATCGACATGTCGACCACCCACGTCGCGTGGGGCAAGGTGCTGGTCGCGCGCCAGGAGGGGAAATCGATTCCGCCCGACTGGGGCGTCGACCCCGACGGCAATCCGACCACCGATCCCCAGCAGGTCGTCGGGCTCGCCCCGACCGGCGGCCACAAGGGCTACGCGCTCGCGGCGATGATCGAGATCCTGTGCGCGCAGCTCGCCGGCGTGCCTTTCGGCCGGCACGTCACCCAGATGTACGGCGAGCTGAACAAGCCGCGCAACCTTGGCCACTTCATGCTCGCGCTCGACCCGGCGCGGTTTGCGCAGCGCAAGGCGTTCCTTTCGCAGATCGCGCTTTTCCTCGACGAGATCCGGGCCGAGGGCGCGATGGCGCCCGGCGATCCGGAGCGCCGCACCGCGGCGCAACGCAGGCGCGAGGGCATCCCGCTCGGCGAAGCGACCGTCGAGGAGCTGAACCGGCTCGCCGACGAAGCGGGAGTCGACAAGCTTTGAATCTGGTGTTCGATCTCGGCGGCGTGGTGGTGCGCTGGGACCCGGACGCGATCATCGCCGGAGTTTTCAAGGACGAGGATAAAAGAGCGAGAGTGCGCGAGGGAGTCTTCGCCCACCCCGACTGGCTCGAGCTCGACCGCGGCACGCTGGGGCGCGACGACGCGATCACGCGCGCAGCGCAGCGCACTGGAGTACCGGTGCCAGACATCAGGCGGCTGCTGCACGCGGTGCCGCCGTCGCTGGTCGTGTTCCCGGAAACCGTCGATCTGCTCCACCGCCTGAAGCGCAAGGGATACCCGCTCTATTGCCTGTCGAACATGCATTTCGCCTCGATCGAATATCTCGAGAAGACGCACACGTTCTGGGACGTATTCGACGGCGCGGTGATTTCGTGCCGGCTGCAGCTCTGCAAGCCCGAAGCTGGAATTTACGAACACCTCTTGCGCACGCACGGCCTGAAGGCCCAAGACACCCTGTTCATCGACGACGTGCAGAAGAACCTCGACGCCGCGGCGCAGCTGGGCATCCGCACGCTGAGGTTCGAGAACGCGGCGCAGTGCGAGCGCGAGCTGCGCGCGCTCGGCGTGCTCTAGTCGAGCTTCACCCCGAGCCGCTTGCCGATGTCGCCCCACTTTTCCATGTCGGCCTTGATCAGCGCAGCAAATTCGCCGGGCTCGCCGGCCGCGGGATCCATGCCCTGATCGACCATGCTGCGCCGCACTTCCGGGAGGTCGAGGATGGCGCGCACTTCCCGGTTGAGCCGGCCGACGACCGCGGGCGGCGTCTGCGCCGGCGCGAGCATGCCCCACCACGCGATCACCTCGAATCCGGGCAGCCCGGACTCGTTGACCGTCGGCACATCGGGCGTCGCCGCGGAGCGCTGCGGCCCGCAGGTCCCGAGCGCGCGCAGCTTCCCGGCTTTCACGTGCGGCATGCCGACCGCGATCGGCACCAGCGAAAACTGCACCTCGTTCGCGAGCAGTGCGGTGATCGCAGGCCCGATCCCCTTGTAGGAGATGTGCGCCATTTCCACGCCGGTGAGCGACATGAAAAGCTCGGTCGCGAGGTGCGGCGAGCTGCCGGGGCCCGACGAGCCGTAGTTGAGCTTCCCCGGCGTCGCGCGGGCGTGGGCGATGAACTCGCGCAAGTCCTTCGCCGGCAGCGCGGCCGGCACCACGACGAGCAGCGGCGAGGTCGTCGCGAGCGCGACCGGCGCGAAGTCGCGCACCGGATCGTAGGGCAGCTTGGTGAAGAGCTTGGCGCTGCTCGAAAGCGAGGAGAACGCGAAGAGCAGCGTGTAGCCGTCGGGCGCGCTCTTCGCCACATGGTCGGCGCCGACGATGCCCGAGCCCGCCGGGCGGTTCTCGACCACGAAGCTCTGCCCGAGCCGCTGGCTCAGGTGCTGCGACAGGACGCGCGCGATCAGGTCGGTGCCGCCGCCGGGGGCGAAGGGCACCACGATGCGCACCGTGCGAACGGGGTACTCCTGCGCACCGAGCGCGGCGGAGACGACCAGAAGAACGATTGCCAGAAACGAACGGCGCATGGCTAGCCTCCTCGCGCCAGCGCGTCGATGCGCTCCGGCGAGAGCTTCAGCTTCGCCGCGGCGGCGCGGATCTCCTTCCAGGTCTCCTCGTCCACCGGAACGCCGTCGCGCTCGCGTTTCGCGCGGTACTCGCGCTCGGGCTCGCCGGCGATGCGCACGCGGTCGTGGCCGGGTGCGGCGCGCGAGGCGCGCAGCCAAACAAGAAAGCTCTTCGCGTCTTTTGCGAACGCCTGCTGGGTGCCGAGGCGCGCCGGATCGATCACGATGGAGATCATGCCGTTCAGCACGCGCCGCTGCGTCTTGTTGTCGTAGTCGGTAACGCCGCCGCCGGTGAGCGCGCCGCCGAGGAGCTCGCACGCCACCGCCAGGCCGTACCCCTTGTGCTCGCCGAAGCACGCCATCGCTCCGAGCGGCGCCACCACACCCCAGCGCGGGTCGTCGGTCGGGTTTCCCTGGTCGTCGATCAGCCAGCCCGGTGGAATCTTGGCGCGCTTGTTGTGCGCCACGCGCAGCTTGCCCTGGGCGACTGCGCTGGTCGCCATGTCGAGCAGGAACGGCGGCTCGCCGGGGAGCGGAATGCCGATGCACACCGGATTGGTGCCGAAGCGCCGGTCGGCGCCGGCGAACGGCGCGACGCGCGCGAAGGACTGGACGTTCACGAAGTGCAGCGACACCAGGCCTTGCGCGACCGCCATCTCGGCCCAGTGGCCGATGCGTCCGAGATGGTGAGAATTGCCGAGCGCGACGATCGCCGTGCCGTGCTCGCGCGCGCGCGCGATCGCCATTTGCGTCGCCTGCACGCCAACCGACTGGCCGTAGCCGGCGCAGCCATCGAGCGTGAGCAGCGCACCGGCATCGAACTTCACCTCGACCTGCCGGTTCGGATGCAGTCCGCCCTCGAGCAACGCCTCGACGTAGCGCGGCATCATGCCGATGCCGTGCGAGTCGTGTCCCATCAGGTTGGCGGTGACCAGGTTCTCGGCGACCAGCTTCGCTTCCGCCGGCTCGCTGCCGCCGGCGAGCGCGATCGCCTCGATCGCCCGGGTCAGATTCTCCTTTCTGAAAACCAAACCCATCAGTCGGGTTTGATGCCGCCCTTGCTCACGACGCGCGTCCAGCGCTCGACCTCGGCCTTCATGAAGGCGCCGAATTCTTCCGGCGAGCTCGCCACCACGTCGAAGCCGATCTGGTTCATGCGCTCGGCGATATCCGGCGAGCGCAGCGCCTTGACCATCGCGCCGTGCAGCCGCGTGACCACGTCCTTGGGTGTCTTGGCCGGCGCGGCCGCGGCC
>DATBSZ010000314.1:0-11016 GCA_036559525.1 Burkholderiales bacterium | reverse complement strand
CCTGCAGCCCGGGGCAAAGGTGAACCTCGAGGTCGACCTCATCGCGCGCTACGTCGAGCGCATGGTCGGAATCAAGCCGGGATAGCGGTGTTTGCCCCGTATGTCGAGATCCGTAATGTTCCTCCTCGCGCTGCTCGGAGGTTGCGCGCTTTTCCCGCTGGGCGAGGCGGATTGCAAGCCCGCGAGTTGGACCAGCCGCGGCTATGCCGACGGTTTCGGCGGCCATCTGCCCCAGGACATGCGTCTCATGCCGGAATGCCGCGAACGTTACGGCGTGGAGGTCGGGCAGGCGGAATACCTCGCGGGATGGAAAGACGGCCATGACGAGTGGGATCGCCTGATGGGCAGCATGCGGAAGCACTCGCAATGATGCTTCGCGCCGCGTTGGCCTTGCTGTTGTTCGTGCTGGGCGGCTGCACGCTCTTCCCGCTGAGCGAGGCGGATTGCAAGCCTGCGAGCTGGCGCGAACGCGGCTATGCCGACGGGTTCGCCGGGCACCCGCCCCAGGACCTGCGTCTCATCCCCGAATGCCGCGAGCGCTTCGGCGTGGAAATCGGGCGGGAGGACTACCTCGCGGGATGGAAGCACGGCTACGACGAGTGGGACCGGCAGATGGGTTCGATGGGGGTCGACTAGGAGCGCGGCTTGGCCGACTTGTCGCCGAGCGCGTCCTCGACGTAGAGCATGCTCACCGCCACCATCGCCGCGGCTGCGAGCGGGGTGGCGACCGCGACGCCGAGCGCGCCGACGATCGCGCCCATCAGCACCTGGGCGAACAGGACCGCCGCCGGGGCGAGGTGCACCGCGCGGTGCTGGACGAGCGGGGCGAGCAGATAGCTCTCGGTGAGCTGGATGGCGACGAAGAGCAGGCCGATCGAGAGCGCGAGCTGCGGTCCTTCGGCGAAGCCCACCAGGATCGCCGGAATCGCGGCGATGAAAGGCCCGATGTAAGGCACGAACTCCATCAGCCCGGCGAGCAGCGCAAGCGCGAACGGGAACGGCGCGCCGAGCAGCACGAGGCCCACGCCGGTGAGAGTCGCCACGCAGGCCGCGAGCACCGTCTGCCCGACGAGCCAGCGGCGCAGCACGTGCCCGATCTCGTGGAGCACCTCGCGGACGCGGTTGCGGCGCCTGCGCGGCACGAGGAAGAGCAACCCCTCGACGTAGGGCCGCGGCTGCGCGGCCATGAACACGGCGAAGAACAGCACGATCAGCACGTTCGCGATCGCGCCGAAGGTCGAGCCGATGAGGCCGAGGCCGCGGCCGATGAACTGGCCGCCGCCCCCGGAGAACATCCCGCTCGACTCGGCGAGCGCCACGGCGCGGCTGCCGATCTCGGTTTCGGCGAGCTCGCTCTTGAGCGTCTCGACGATTTCCGGGATGCGATCGACGAGCGCGAGCGCTTGCGCCGCGATGCCGCGCCCGAAGAGCGTTGCGCCGAGCACCAGCAGGGCGAGGAACACCGACCCGACCAGGACGAGCGACCAGCGCTCCGGGAGCCCGGCGCGCTCGCTCAGCCAGTCGGCCGGCGCGCGCAGCAGGATGGCGAGCAGGATGCCGATGAAGGCCAAAAGGACTACGTCGATCGCATACCAGAGGAGCACAAGAACGACGACGACCCCGACGGCAACGGCGACGTAAACCAGCGCGTGCTGCGCGGTGTTCTTGCGTTCGGCCTGGTCCATGGCTTCTATGGACCCGCCCGCGACGCGCTAGTTCTTGATTCTCATCCTACTTTTACGGGCTTGCCGGTCTGGCTGGACTTGAGCGCCGCTTCGCACAGGAGCAATACCTTGCGGCTGTCCTCGGGCGGAATCTCGGCGGGCTTGCGCTTCTCCACGCTCTGGATGAACGACGAGAGCTCCGCAGCGTAGGCGGCGGCGTAGCGGGTCTGGAAATTCGGCCACGGATTGTCGCCGCAGGTCGCCTGCTCGCCCGAGCGCTCGACGCTGGTCGGCGCGAGATTCCCGGCGCGCAGCATGCCCTTCGAGCCGAAGACCTCGATGCGCTGGTCGTAGCCGTACACCGCGCGGCGCGTGTTGTTGATGTGGCACATCTTCCCGGATTTCGTCCGCAGCAGCAGCATCGCGGTGTCGATGTCCTTGCCCTCGGTGCGCACGCGCGGATCGACCAGCACCGCGCCCCACGCAAATACCTCGACCGGGTCCTCGCCGAGCAGCCAGCGCGCCATGTCGAAGTCGTGGATCGTGAAGTCGAGATAGAGCCCGCCCGAGGTGGCGAGGAAGCGCAGGTCGGGCAGCCCCGGATCGCGGTTGGTGATGATCACCTGCTCGAGGGCGCCGACCGCGCCGGCGTCCAGGCGCGCCTTCAACTCGCGGAAGCTCGGGTCGAAGCGCCGGTTGAAGCCGACGAACATCGGCACCTTCGCCTTCTTCACCGCTGCGATGCATTGCTCCACTTTCGCGAGCGTGAGATCCACCGGCTTCTCGCAGAAGATCGCCTTGCCGGCGCGCGCCGCGGCGATCGAGAGGTCGGCGTGGCTGCCGGTCGACGACGCGATCAGCACGGCGTTGACTTGCGGGTCCGAGAAAGCCCTGTCCGCGTCCGCCGCTTTCGCTCCGAGTTGCTCGGCGAGCGCACGCGCCGCCTCGGGCTTCGAGTCGACCACGTAGAGGAGCTTCGCATCGCTGCGCCGCACGAGGTTCTCGGCGTGCATGCGCCCGATTCTTCCCGCGCCGAAGAGGGCGAAGTTAACCATTGCCGACTTTGACGGGTTTTTTCTTTTTATGAGATTCCAAAGCAGCTTCGGCGAGCACCAGCGCCTGGCGGCCGTCGCGCGCGCCGACCGGCATCGGCGCTTTTTCCTTTAGCGCACGCAGGAAAGCAGCCATCTCGGCGCGATAGGCGTCGGCGTAGCGTTCGAGGAAGAAGTCGAGCGGCCGGTCGCTCACCGTGCCGCGCGCGCCGAAGTGCTCGACCGTGGTCTCGCCGACGTTCTCGGCGCGCAGCATCCCCTTGGCGCCGGCGACTTCGATGCGCTGGTCGTAGCCGTAGGCGGCGCGGCGCGAGTTGTTGATGTGGCACATCTTGTCGGTGGCAGTGCGCAGCAGCACCATCGCGGAGTCGATGTCGCCGGCGGCACCGATCTTGCGGTCCACCAGGCACTCGCCCATGGCGTACACCTCGACCGGCTCCTCGCCAAGCAGCCAGCGCGCCATGTCGAAGTCGTGGATCGTCATGTCGCGGAACATGCCGCCGGAAACCTTCACGTAGGCGGGCGGCGGCGGCGCCGGATCGCGGCTGGAGATCACCACCTGCTCGACCGCGCCGATCTCCCCGGCGTCGAGGCGGCGCTTGAGCGCGGCGAAGCTCGGGTCGAAGCGCCGATTGAAGCCGACGAACATCGGGACCCCGGCTTTCCGGACTTCTTCCAGACAGGAATCCACTTTGGAAAGCGACAGATCGATCGGCTTCTCGCAGAAGATCGCCTTGCCGGCGCGCGCGGCCTCGATGGCGAGGCGCGCATGGGTGTCAGTGGACGAGGCGATGAGCACGGCATCGACCGCGCGATCGGCGAAGGCCTCGCGCTCGGCCACGACTCTTGCGCCGTAGCGTGCGGCGAGCGCCTGCGCGGCCTTCTCGTTCACGTCGACCACGTAGCGCAACCGCACGTCCTTCATCGCGGCGATGTTGGAAGCGTGGATCTGGCCGATGCGGCCGGCACCGAACTGGGCGATCTCGGTCATTTTCTTGTAATAATAGATTGCTCGAGGGGAGGTGTGTGGCAACGGTTCGCATCACGACGGCCGAAGCGGTGGTCCGCTTCCTGGCCGCACAGCAGATCGAAGGCGAGATTCCCCTCTTTGCCGGAGTGTGGGCGATCTTCGGCCACGGCAACGTCGCCGGCCTCGGCCCGGCGCTGCACGCCGCGCGGCGCAAGCTGCCGACGCTTCGCGCTCACAACGAGCAAGCCATGGCGCACGCCGCGATAGCGTTCGCGAAGGCGCACGCGCGCCGGCGCATGATGGCCTGCACGAGCTCGATCGGCCCGGGGGCAAGCAACATGGTGACCGCGGCCGCGGTGGCGCACGTCAACCGCCTGCCGGTGCTCTTCCTCCCCGGCGACGTGTTCGCGAGCCGCCGTCCCGATCCGGTGCTGCAGCAGCTCGAGGCGTTCGGCGATCCGACCGCGTCGGTCAACGACTGCTTCCGGCCAGTCTCGCGCTATTTCGATCGCATCATGCGCCCGGAGCAGATCCTCGTCAGCCTGCCGGCAGCGCTGCGCGTGCTGCTCGATCCCGCCGAGTGCGGCCCGGCAACGCTCGCGCTGCCGCAGGACGTGCAGACCGAGGTTTACGACTACCCGGCGGAGTTCTTCCGCCGCCGCGTGCACCGGGTGCGCCGCCCCTTGCCTGACGGCGACGAGCTCGCCGCGGCGGTCCAGCTTTTCAAGAAGGCGAGAAAGCCGCTGATCGTCGCCGGTGGCGGCGTGAAGTACGCGCTCGCCGAAGACCGGCTGGCCGCGTTCGCCGAGGCACACGGCATCCCGGTGGCCGAGACTCAGGCGGGCAAGGGCACCCTCGCCTGGGACCATCCCTGCAACGCGGGCGCGATCGGCGTCACGGGCACGAGCGCCGCCAATACGCTCGCCGCGCGCGCGGACCTGGTTCTTGCCATCGGGGCGCGACTGGGCGACTTCGCCACCGGCTCGCGCGCGCTCTTCGCCGAAGCGAAGCTCGTGCAGCTCAACGTTGCCTCGTTCGACGCCGCGAAACACGGCGCGCTGGCCCTCGTCGCAGACGCGCGCGCGGCGCTTGATGGCTTGAGCCGCGACTTGAAGGGCTGGAAGGCGCCGGCGGCGTGGACGGGCGAAGCGACCCGGCTCACGCGGGCGTGGAACCGCAAGGTCGACGAGATCGTGGCTCCCTCCCGGGGCAAGCCCACCGATGCGCAGGTGCTCGGCATCGTCAATCAGAATCTTCCCGGGAATGGAATCGTCGTCTGCGCTGCCGGCGGGCTCCCGGGCGAGCTCCACAAGCTGTGGCGCGCGACCGATTCGACCAGCTACCATCTCGAATACGGCTACTCCTGCATGGGCTACGAGATCGCCGGCGGTCTAGGCGTGAAGCTGGCGCATCCGAAGCGCGAGGTGTGCGTGCTGGTGGGCGACGGCAGCTACCTCATGCTCAACTCGGAGATCGCCACCTCGGTCGCGCTCGGCGCGAAGCTGGTGATCGTGGTGCTGGACAACCGCGGCTTCGGCTGCATCGAGCGCCTGCAGGCGGCGACCGGCGGCGCCTCGTTCAACAACATGCTCGGCGACGCCGCGCCGCGCGTCGATTTCGCCGCTCATGCGCGCAGCCTCGGCGCGCAGGCCGAGAAGGTCGACGGCGTGACGGCACTGAGCGCCGCGCTGAAGAAAGCCCTGCGCGCGAAGCGGACCTCGGTGATCGTGATCGACACCGATGCGCGCCGTGGCACCGCCGAAGGCGGGGCCTGGTGGGACGTCGCCGTCACCGAAGCGCCCCGCTCGGCCGGGCAGAAGCAGGCCCGCGGAGCGTACGAGCGCGCCCGGAAAAAGCAGGCATTGGGAGCCTAGATGGTCCGCATCGGCATCAATCCGCTTACGTGGACGAACGACGACCTGCCCGAGCTCGGCGAGAGCAATTCGCTCGAGACCTGCCTGACGGAAGCGAAGCTCGCCGGCTACGAAGGGGTCGAGTTGGGCAGGAAGTTTCCCCGTGACCCCGCGGTACTCGGTCCGATTCTCAGGAAGCATCAACTCAATTTGGTATCGGGCTGGTACAGCGCCCGGCTGCTCGAGCGCTCGGTCGAGGACGAGATCAAGGCGTTGCAGCCGCATGCGACGCTCCTCAAGGCGCTCGGCGCAAGGGAAATGGTCTTCTGCGAGGTGTCGCGCTGCGTGCACGGCGATCGCAAGATTCCGCTGTCGAAGCGCCCGCAGCTCGCCGAAAAGGAGTGGCAGCAGTTCAGCGAGCGGCTCGACGCGGTGGCGCGTGAGCTGAAGAACCAGGGCCTGAAAATGGCCTACCACCATCACATGGGGACGGTGATCCAGGCCGAGGACGAGGTTGACCGCATGATGGATTCGACCAAGGCCGTCGGACTGCTTCTCGATACCGGCCACCTCACGTTCGCGGGCGGCGACCCGCTGCGCGCGCTCAAGCGCCATGCGAAGCGCATCGTGCACGTGCACTGCAAGGACATCCGCAAGGACAAGCTCGCGCAGGCGAGGCAAAAGGACATGAGCTTCCTCGACGCGGTGCTCGGCGACGTGTTCGCGGTGCCCGGCGACGGGTCGATCGATTTCGAGCCCGTATTGAAAGGATTGGCCGGTGCCGGCTACGACGGGTGGCTCGTGGTCGAGGCGGACCAGGACCCGGCGAAGGCGCACCCGCTGACCCACGCGCGCATCGGCCACGATTGCCTTAGGCCTCTCGCGCGGCGATACTGGAAAGAGTGACCACGCAGGAACTCGACGCCAGGGAGGAGACGCTGATCGCGGTCGCGCGCGAGGCGGGAGAGCTGGCGCGCGAGCTGTTCTCGAAGCCGATCGAGATCAAGCTCAAGGGCAAGCAGGACTACATCACCGAGGCCGACGGGCAGGTCGAGCGCATGATCATCTCGCGCCTGAAAGACCGCTTCCCGCAGGACGCGTTTCTCGGCGAGGAAGGCGGTGCCTCCCATTCCGGAAAGAGCGACGCGCTCTGGGTCATCGACCCGATCGACGGCACGGCGAATTTCGCTCACGGCATTCCGCACTTCTGCGTATCGATCGCGTTCATGGCCGGCAACGAGCTCGCGCTCGGCGCGATCGCGGCGCCGATGTACGGCGAGCTCTACCGCGCGCGCCTGGGCCGGGGCGCTTTCCTCAACGACCGCGCCATGCGCGTCACGGACGCCGACATCAAGCAGGCCGTGATCGAGCTCGGCTGGTCCTCGCGCAGGCCGACGCGCGCCTATACGTCGCTGGTCGAGCGCGTGCTCGCCACCGGCGCGACGTTCCTGCGCGCGGGCTCGGGCGCGCTCGGGCTCGCCTACGTGGCCGCCGGGCGCACGCATGGCTATTGCGAGCTGCACATCAATTCCTGGGATACGCTCGCGGGCCTGCTGATGGTGCGCGAGGCCGGCGGGTGGACCAATGATTTTCTCGCCGGCCATGGCCTCGAGCGCGGCAACGCGGTGCTGGCGTGCGCGCCGGGACTGAAGGACGCTCTGGTCGCCGCGACCGGAGTTGGGCAAGCTAACGAAAAATTCGAGAGGAGGATGTCATGAAGCATCTGTTCGCAGCACTGGCGCTGCTGGTTCCCACGCTGGCGGCAGCCCAAGGCAACCTGGTCCTGTACTGCACGCCGCAGGAAGAATGGTGCCGGGGGATGGTGACCGCGTTCGAAAGAAAGACCGGCATCAAGGTCGCGATGACCCGCAAGTCGAGCGGCGAGAACTACGCCCAGGTGAAGGCCGAGGCTTCCAACCCGCGCGGCGACATCTGGTGGGGCGGCACGGGTGATCCGCACTTGCAGGCGGCGGAAGAGGGCCTGCTGGACGAGTACCGCTCGCCGCTGCTGAAGGACCTCGCCCCCTGGGCGGTGAAGCAAGCCGAACAGTCGAAGTACCGCACGGTCGGCGTCTATGCCGGCGTCCTGGGGTTCGGCTACAACACCGAGCTGCTGGCGAAGAAGAAGCTGCCCGAGCCGAAGTGCTGGGGCGACCTCGCCTCCGACAAGTACCGCGACGAGGTTCAGGTCGCCGACCCGAACTCCTCGGGAACTTCCTACACGATGCTCGCGACGATCGTGCAGCTGCACGGCGAGGACAAGGGCTTCGACCTGATGAAGCGCATGCACAAGAACATCAACCAGTACACGCGCTCGGGGGCCGCGCCCGCCAAGGCCGCGGCCAGCGGCGAGACGCTGATCGGCATCACGTTCCTGCACGATCTGGTGACCTTCGCGGTGCAAGGCGCGCCGCTCAAGCTGGTCGCCCCGTGTGAAGGCACCGGTTACGAGGTGGGGTCCATGAGCATCATCAAGGGCGGCAAGAACCCGAAACAGGCGAGGATCTGGTACGACTGGGCGCTCACTCCCGAGGCGCAGGCGATCGGCGCCGAGACCAAGGCCTACCAGATCCCGTCCAACAAGAACGCCAAGGTGCCGCCGCAGGCGCCGCGGCTCGACCAGACCAAGGTCATCGACTACGACTTCGCGAAGTACGGCTCGTCGGCGGAGCGCAAGCGGCTGCTGTCGAAGTGGGACAAGGAAGTCAAAGCACTACCCAAGTAATCTGGATCGCCGCCACGGCGGCAGCACTGGTGCTGCTGCCCTGGTACGCGATCGAGGGCGCGCGCTGGGGCGCGCCCGCGCTGTTGCACGGCTTTCAGGGTAAACCCTGGCTGCTCCTGCTGTTTCTGCCGGTGATTGCGGCGCTGGCGACGCGTCCCTGGCGCCTGGAGCGCATACGCGCCGGTACCCTTTTGATGTTGATTGGAATAACCGGGCTCCTGTTGCTGATCGGGCAGGGCTTCCTGTTCCGCCATCCGAACATCACGCCCGCCGGCTGGCCGACCCAGCCGGGCATGGGATACGGCGCGATGATCGCGGGGCTCGGCTTCCTGATGCTGCTCTGCCTCGGGCTCGCGGCGCGCGGCTTCTGCCGCGGCGACGCCTTCGTCGTCAGCGCGATCGGCCTCGTGGTGGCGACGATCACCGCGTTCGTGTTCTTTCCGATCCTCGTGATGCTGAGGAGCGCGTTCGAGGGCAACTTCCTCCCCAGCTTCTTCGACCGCTCGATCTGGGGCCTCGACTGCCTGTATTCGAGCCTGCGCTGCGGCGTGGCCTGGAACACGGTGTTCCTCGCGATCGTGGTCGGCGCCGGCTCCACCGTGCTCGGGCTCGCCTTCGCCCTGATCGCGGCGCGCACCGATTTCCGCTTCAAGGGCGTGCTGCGCGTGATGAGCGTGCTGCCCATCATCACTCCGCCGTTCGTGATCGGCCTGGCGGTGATCCTGCTCTTCGGCCGCGCCGGCGCGGCGAGCACGTTGCTCTTCGACTGGTTCGACATCCCGCGCTCGCGCTGGATCTACGGTCTGCCGGGCGTGGCGCTCGCGCAGCTGCTCGCGTTCACGCCGATCGCCTTTCTCGTGCTGCTCGGCGTGGTGCAGGGCATCAGCCCTTCGCTCGAGGAAGCCTCGCAGACGCTGCGAGCGCGCGGCTGGACGACCTTCCGCACGGTGACGCTGCCGCTGCTGCGGCCGGGGCTCGCCGCCGCCTTCCTGCTCGGTTTCGTCGAGAGCATGGCGGACTTCGGCAACCCGCTGGTGCTGTCCGGAAATTTCGAGGTCCTGTCGGTGAAGATTTTCTTTGCCGTGGTCGGCGCCTCGCACGACCAGAGCCGCGCCGCGGTGCTGGCGCTCGTGCTGCTGGTGTTCACGCTGGCCGCGTTCTGGGCGCAGCAGCGCTGGCTCGGGCGCGCCTCCTACACCACGGTCACCGGCAAGGGCGACGCCGGGCTGCCGGTGCCGCTGCCGCGCGGCCTGCGCTGGCTGTGCTACGGCATCGCGCTGCCATGGTCGGCGCTCACGCTCCTCGTCTACGTCACCATCTTCGTCGGCGGCTTCGTCAAGTCGGTCGGCCGCGACTACAGCTTCACGCTGGCGCATTTCCTCGCCGGCTTCGGCGTCGAGGCGACGGAGCGCGGGCTGCACTTCTACGGCGCCGCGTGGCCCTCGCTCACCACCACGCTGATTATCGCCACCGTCGCCGCGCCGCTCACCGCCGGGGTCGGCCTGCTCACCGCGTGGCTGCTGTCGCGCCAGAACTTCGCCGGCAAGCGCGCCTTCGAGTTCGGCACGCTGCTTTCCTTCGCCATCCCCGGCACGGTGGTCGGCATCAGCTATATCCTCGCCTTCAACGTGCCGCCGATCGAAATCACCGGAACTGCGGCGATCCTCATCATCTGCTTCGTGTTCCGCAACATGCCGGTCGGCGTGCGCGCCGGCATCGCCACGCTGTCGCAGATCGACAAGTCGCTGGATGAAGCCTCGCACACGCTGGGCGCGCGTTCCGCGACCACGATCCGCCGCGTGGTGGTGCCGTTGCTGCGCCCCGCGATCATCGCGTCGCTGGTCTACAGCTTCGTGCGCGCCATGACCGCGGTCAGCGCGGTGATCTTCCTCGTCACCGCCGAATACAACATGGCGACCGCCTACATCGTCGGGCGCGTGGAAGCCGGCGAGTTCGGCATCGCCATCGCCTACTCGTGCGTGCTGATCGCCATCATGCTGGCGGTGATCGGCCTGATCCAGGTGGGCGTCGGCGAGCGCAAGCTCGGGCGGCGCGATACCGTAGCGTTGCAGGGGGCGGCCTGATGGTTGAGTTCAAGAGCGTAAGCAAGCGCTACGGCGGCGTGACCGCGGTGGACGACATCTCGTTCAGTATCGAGCCCGGAACGCTCGCCACCCTGCTCGGGCCCTCGGGCTGCGGCAAGACCACCACGCTGCGGCTGATCGCGGGCCTCGAGATGGTGAGCTCGGGGACCATCACCATCGGCGGCCGCGACGTGACCTCGGCGCCCGCGTCCGAGCGCGACGTCAGCATGGTGTTCCAGTCCTACGCGCTGTTTCCCCACATGAACGTGCTGGAGAATGTCTGCTATGGCCTCCGGCGCTCGGGGCTGGCCAAGGCCGCGGCCGATGCGCGGGCGCGCGAGGGCCTCGCGCAGGTCGGGCTCGAGGGGTACGAAAGCCGCCAGCCGTCGGAACTGTCCGGCGGCCAGCAGCAGCGCGTGGCGGTGGCGCGCGCCCTGGTGCTGAAGCCCAAGGTGCTGTTGTTCGACGAGCCGCTCAGCAATCTCGACGCCCGCCTACGCCGCCAGATGCGCGAGGAAATCCGCGAGTTGCAGCAGCGGCTCGGCCTCACCGTCGTCTACGTCACCCACGACCAGCAGGAGGCGATGGCGGTGTCGGACCGCATCATCGTGATGAATGGCGGCCTGATCGAGCAGGAGGGCGCGCCGCGCGACCTCTACGAGCGTCCG
>DATBSZ010000313.1:0-11812 GCA_036559525.1 Burkholderiales bacterium | reverse complement strand
CTATCACAACGACGTCTATCGCAAGCTCCTGCTCTGGATCACGCTCGCGCTCGGCTACAACTTCCTGTTCGGCATCTGCGGGCAGGTGGCGTTCTCCCACTTTGCCTTCTACGGCATCGGTGCCTACAGCGTGGTGATCCTGCTGTTCCAGGTCGGCCTGCCGCTGCCGGTCGCGATTCTGCTCGGCGTGGTGATCTGCGTCGCGCTGGCGCTCGCAGTCGCGATCCCGGCGACGCGGCTGGAGGGCTTCTATCTCGCGCTGGTGACGCTGGCGCTGGCGCAGCTTTTCATCGTGGTGCTGAACGAAGGCGGCAATGTCACCGGCGGCGCCGGCGGCATCGCGAACTACCGGCTGCCGCCGATCCTCGGCTGGCGCATCGCGGGCCCCGCGTACACGGTGGTGATCGTGGCCTTGCTCGCTGCGACCCTGGCTGTGCTGTGGCGGCTCGACCATTCGTGGTTCGGCCGCGCCTGCCGCGCGGTACGCGACAACCCCGAGGCCGCCGCGGCCATGGGCGTGGATGTGGCGCGCACCAAGGTGATCGTGTTCACGCTCACCAGCGCGCTCGCCGGCATCGCCGGCATGGTCTACGCCTTCGTCGACAACACGGTGAACCCGCCGATCTTCGGCATCGACAACGCGTTCCTGATCCTGTTCATGGTGATCGTCGGCGGCGCGGGCCGCCACGCGGGCGCCGCGATCGGCGCGATCCTGCTGTTCCTCGCGCCGTTCTGGCTGTCGCCGCTCGTCGGGCACCACCACCAGCTCGTGTTCGGCGTGCTGATGGTGGCCGTGATCCTGATGCAACCGAAGGGACTGATCGGGCTGTGGGACCGATTCTCGAAGTAAGCAGGCTCACCAAGCGCTTCGGCGGCCTGACCGCCGTGACCGGGCTCGACTTCGAGCTGCGCGAGGGCGAGATCCTCGGCCTGATCGGGCCGAACGGCGCCGGCAAGACCACCACCTTCAACATCATCGCCGGCGCCTACGCGGCGGACGAAGGCGAGATCCGCTTCGCCGGGGAATCGATCCTCGGCCTGCCGCCGCACCAGATCGCGCGCCGCGGCATCATGCGCACCTTCCAGCACAACCGTCCGTTCGGCGGCATGCCGGTGCTGGAGAACGTGATGGTGGGCGCGCATACGCGGTTCACGCGGAATCCGTTCTCCCAGAAAGCGTCTGTCGACGAAAGACATCAGCGGCAGCGGGCGGAGAAGCTGATCGAGTTCGTCGGCCTCGGCGGCCTGCACGCCGCCGACGTCGGCACGCTGTCCTTCGGCCAGGGGCGGCTGCTCGAGATCGCGCGCGCGCTCGCCGGCGAGCCGCGCGTCATCCTGTTCGACGAGCCGGCCGCGGGACTGACGGCGGCCGAGCTCGACCGCCTGGCCGGCATCATCCGCGGCATCGCCGAGCGCGGGATCGCGGTGCTCCTGATCGAGCACGACATGCGATTCTTGCTTCCGCTCGCGAGCCGCGTGGTGGTGCTCAACTTCGGCGCGCGCATCGCCGAAGGCACGCCGCAGGAAGTGCGCTCGCAGCGCGCCGTGATGGATGCCTATCTGGGCGATGCTGCGGCTCTCTGACCTGCACGCCTCGTACGGCGCCGCCCCGGTGCTGCAGGGCGTGTCGCTCGCCGTGGAGAAGGGCGAGACCGTGGCGCTACTCGGCCCCAACGGCGCCGGCAAGTCGACGCTGCTCGGCGCGGTCACCGGAACGATCCCGCGGCGCAGCGGAACGATCGACCTGGAAGGACTGAACCTGGCGAAGGAAGCGAGCCACGCCATCGTCGCCTGCGGCGTGGCACTGGTGCCGGAAGGTAGGCTTGTCTTCGCGCCCTTCAGCGTCGAGGACAACCTGCGCCTCGGCGCGGTGCGGCTGCAAGGCGACTCGCGCGAACGCTTCGATTACGTCTACGCGCTCTTTCCCAGGCTGCTCGAAAGAAAGAAGCAGCCCGCGGGAACGCTGTCCGGCGGCGAGCAACAGATGCTGGCGATCGGCCGGGCGCTCATGAGCAAGCCTCGCCTGCTGCTCCTCGACGAGCCCTTCCTGGGACTCGCGCCGCTCATCGTTTCCGAGATCCGCAAATCGCTCGAGACGCTGAGGCAGAGCGGCCTCACGCTCCTGATGGTCGAGCAGAAGCTGGACATCGCGCTGGAGTTCGCGCAGCGCGCGTACGTGCTGATCAAGGGGAAGGTTGCCCTGGAAGACAGCACTGCCAACCTCGCGCGCCGTCCGGACCTGCGAGACCTTTACTTCGCGTTGGCTACTACTTCCTTACCTTCATCCGCTCAATCCACGGCTTGAAGCCGGCGAGGAGATCGGTGAGGAACTTGCGGGTGGCCTCGTCCGTGAGCTTGCCATCGGTGAACTTGCTCGGCGCCGAGCCGATGAACACCTCGGGCCGCGGCAGGACGTGCGCCCAGAGCTGGCCGAGGATGCGCCGCAGGTCGTACTGAACGCGCGCGCCGCCCATCGGTCCCTGGGACACCGAGAAGATCGCCACCGGCTTGTCTTGCCAGGACTGGCTCGGCGGGCGCGAGGCCCAGTCGATCGCGTTCTTGAGCGCCGCGCTGAGCGAGAAGTTGTACTCGGGGCTGGCGATCAGCACGCCGTCGGCCTCGGCGATCTCGGCGCGCAGGCGCTTCGCCGGCTCGGGGATCCCGGCGTCGAACACGTCCTGGTTGAACATCGGGACGTCCGCGATGCTGGTGATGCGCAGCGTCATGCCCTGGGGCAGGAGCTCGTTGCAGGCGCGCAGCGCCGCCATGTTGAGCGACGCCTTTCGCAGGCTGCCGCAGATTCCGAGGATTTGCATGGTCGCGAGTCTAGCGGCGCTCGGGCAGGTGCGCGACCATCGTTTCGAGCCAGGCCTGCCGGCATCGCGTCAGGAAATTCGCAGGAGCCGCCGGCAGTTGCCGGCGGCGACGAGCTCCTGCTCGGCATCGGAAAGGCGTGCCGCCCGCATCGCGGCGGTCAGCCGGCTGCGGATCGGCCCGTCGTTGATCGGCCAGTCGGTGCCGGCGAGCACGTTTTCGGCGCCCAACAGGTCGATTGCGGCGCGAAGCAGGACGGGATGGCAGATGTTGGTGTCCATGTACACCCGCTCCAGGCTCTGGCGCGAGAGCCCCGCGATCATCGCTATGCCGCCGAGGGCGAGCGACGTCACGACGACGCGCAGGCCGGGCAGTTCGGAGAACACTTCGCCTTCGACCAGCGCGATGAGCGCAGCGGAATTCGCCGTGCCGCGCGCGAACAGGCTACCGACGGATCCATAGGACGTCATCCGCCGCGTCAGCGGCTGCGGCGCAACCGGGTGGACGAGTATCGGCACGCCGAGGTTTGCAGCGACCTCAAGTGTCGGACGCGCCTGCGGCGCGTCGATCATCAGATCGCCGCGCGCGCAGTCGACGAAGAGTCCCCGCAGGCCGAGGTCGCAGATCGCGCGCTCGGCCTCGCGCGCGGACCGCTCGCCGTCGTAGGCGTCGACCGAAGCCAGGCCGTGGATGCGGCCCGGATGCCGCGCGGCCAGCGCCGCAAGATCGTCGTTCATGGCCACGATGGTGTCGTGCGGCACATGCCCGTCGGCGTTCGCCATCAGGGCGGGGGACATGTTGACTACGCGCGCGTTGATGTCGCCCTCGCGAATGTCGCGTAGCAGGAGCTCCTCGTCCGACAGTCGGCGCGCCAGGACCTCCCAGCGTGGACGCTGGCTGGCCGGCGATGCCCGCAGCACATCCTGCTCGAAGCGCAAAGGAATATGGTGGTTATGAAAGTCGATGAGTTCCACGGGATGCTCCTTTCAGTCGGCCAGCGAGATTGCGCCGCCGCGCTTGCGCTCGAGCGCGCGCTCGTACACCGCGGCCGCGGCGGCGACGTCGCCGAGCGCGACGCCGGTGGAATCGAACAGGATGGTTTCGCTGTCACTCTGGCGCCCGGGCTTGCGGCCGGCGGCGAGCTCACCGAGCTCTGCGTACACCTCGCCGCGCGTCATCACTCCCGCATCGAGCGCGTGATGCAGGTCGCCGATCGTTGCGCACTGCTCGAGGCTGTCGACGACCACGCGGGCCTTGCGGAACAGGGCGGGATCGATCTCCTGCTTGTGCTCGTTGTCCGCGCCGACCGCCGCGACGAAGCAGCCCGCCGGCACCCAGGCGTTCTCGACGATGAAACGGCGCGACGTCGTGCAAGTGACGCAGATGTCGCTCTCGGCGAGCGCGGCGGGCAAGTCGGCCGCCACGGCTGCGGCATGCTCCTGGGCGAAGCGCGCGGCTCGCGCCGGATCGAGATCCGAGACAAAGACGCGCTGCAGCTCGCGCACCGCACGCACTGCGCGCAACTGGGCGGCCGCTTGCGCGCCGCAGCCGAGGAGGGTGAGGGTGGCGGCGGATCGCCTGGCGAGATGCTTGGCCGCCACTCCGGTCGTCGCACCGGTTCGCACGGCCGTGACTTCGGCGGAATCCATGATCGCCAGCAGGCGGCCGTCCGCCGCGTCGAACAACAGAATTGCGCCTTGGATCGTGGGCAAACCGCGCGCCGGATTTCCGGGAAAGTTGGCATTGGTCTTGGCGGCGAAGTACGAGCGCAAGCTCGCCGCCTTGACGTGGAATCCGCCACCGGGAACGTGCATCCCGAGAATTCCCGGTGGGTCGATCTTTCCCTCGGCATGCAGGCGAAAAGCCGTTTCCACCGCGTCGATGCAGTCACGCATGTCGAGCAGCGCCGCGATGTCGGAACGCGTGAGAAGGAGCGTTTCCATGTTACTGCCTTGCCGCCGCAGGCAATACCGCGACCATGCGTCCACCGCGCTCCCGGCGCGCGTTGAGCAGCACCGCCGGGTCGCACGCGGGCGTGGAGAGCGGATAGGACGCGATCTTGCTCGCGCTTGCGGTCCGCAGATCGATACGCCACAAGGACGCATAGGTGGTACCCGCCGCGATCAGAACGCCACCTTCGGCGAACGACAGCGCGGTGAAGCCCACGTCCTTGTCGCCATCGGCGCCGAGCTTGAGCTCGATGCGGGTGATCTCGAAGCCCTGCGGGTCGATGCGCCATAGAACCGGCAGCACGTTGCTGGAGACGAACACCGTGCCGGCCGCGTCCCACGCGATGTCCGGCGCGCAGGCCTGGTCTTCGCCGACGAAGAACGGCTCCGTCAGCGCGATGCGCCGCAAGCGCCGGCCGTTGATGTTGTCGTGAAGCGACAGCGCCTCGGGCTCGAGCACCCATAGGCGATTGCGCTCGGTATCGGCGCGCACCACCTGGAGCCAGGCAGGCGCAGGCGGGCCTTCACGGCGCACGCTGCCGTCGCACGCGGAAAGCAGAATTACCGACAAAACGATGAAAAGCTTGGATCGATGAAACATATCGCCTCTCCTCCCCGCAAGCGGGGGACGGTGCAGTCCTTGGGCGATATGCCTTGGGTAGCCGGGCGACTGCGACGGGCCCGACGGTAATTCTTCAGCGGTAAGCCATGGGATTCCAGGTATGAACTTCCTCCTGACCGTCCTTGCACCATGCGTACAGGGCGTCGTAGACGACCATGCCGTGTTTCAGCATCTCGAGATCATCGGGAAAGATGCGCGAAAGCCCGAGCGATATTGCGGCCAGCCCCGGCGCCTGGGGCGCCAGGTCAAGCTTCGCCGTATCTGCACCGCGAACAATCAGGGCCAGGCGCTTGAGCGCCGGGTCGCTCAAGCGATAGTGATTCAGAAACGCATCGAAGCTGCAGAGGTCGCCATCGTGCGTGAAATGGACGTCGGCGACGTCGTAAGGCTCCGCGTGGCGCTCCCGCGCAACCTCGCGCACCTGCTTCGCCGGCACGTAGAGGAACTCCGCATCCTTGTCGACGAAGCGGGCAATGAGCCAGGGACAGGCGATCCGATCGATTTTCGGCCGCTCGCGCGTTACCCAGCGCGTGGTTGCATCCTTGGGCTTCGAATCGAGCGGACCGCCGCTCGCCCGCCAGCCTTCCTCGATGCCGCCTTCGAGAAAATGCGCCGCAATCCCGGCGGCCCGCAGCGCCTTGGCTGCGTTCTGGCTGACCTCGTGGCCATGCACGCAATAAACGACGGCCGTGCTCGCCGGCGGGAGCGACCTGGCCCACGCCTCGACAGCCGCGGGGTCGCGCCGCAGCGCTCCCGAGATCATGTCGGATGCGCCGAGAAACGCGGGCGCTTTGCGCACGTCGAGGATGATGGGTGGCGCGCCGGAGTCCAGGCGCGCGCGAAGGTCGGACGACGAGATGGCTGGGTTCATGGTTTTCAGACCTTCATCTCGATCGGGCCGCCGACGGCCTTCCAGCCTGAGTGACCGACCTTCATGTACCGGGCGTCGAATCCGGCTTCTCTCAGCGCAATCGCAGTGCGGCAGCCGACGTGAAAGCCATAGGCGCAGTACACGACGACCGGGGTCTCTTTGGAAAGCTCAGCCATCCATTCGCCGACTCTCTCCGGATCGCGCCAGGTGACGCCCGTGGCGATGTCCTGCTGCCTCGAAACAAAATGTTTTGGGCGCGTGTCGATGAGCTGAAGCGGCCTACCCTCTTTCAGCATGGCCTGCACTTCCTCGACGCCGACGCCGGGCAGGTCGCCGAACTCCTCCTGCACCAGAGGACGGAGTGGCGCCACCTTGGTTGCATCCTCGTAGCGGCCCTCGACTGCCTTCCAGTCGACGTTGCGCAGGAATGCGTCAACGTAGGCCTTCGCGTTAGCGCCGAAGTCCATGTGGTACGCGTGCTCGTACATATCGAGCGCGAGGATCGGGATGCCGCCGGCCACGGCCTGGCTGTGCTCGGCCGCATACTGATTGATGAGACGCCCGTCGCGCGGCATCCAGCAGAGCAGGACCCAGCCCGAGCCGCCGCCCAGGGCATAGCCCATGGCGGAAAACTGGGTGCGCCAGGCCTGCACCGTGCCGAAGTCGCGCGCCAGCGCTTCGGACATCGCCTTGGTGGGTCTACCTTCGCCACCGAGGCTGGCGAAGTAGAGCTCGTGCAGCAGGGTGGAATTGAGCGCGACCAGCTCCTCGCGCTTCAGGCCGTTGATCACATAGCCGGGCGCGTTAGCGTAGTCGAGCGATTCGAGCTGCGCGGTAATGGCGTTCAGGCGTCGCAGCGCCCCGCCGTAGTTATTCTCGTAATGACTCTCGAGGAGCGGCAGTGAAAGGCCGCTCAACGTCCAGGGACGGCAGTAGATCTGCTTCAGCTGGTATTTCACGCGTGCTCCTTTTGAGTCTGCGAGGACCAGAGCCTGTCACTCGAGCGCCGTCGCGTCCACAGGCGGTCCCTATCTTTTATCACTAATCCGTGATACCTATAACAGAATGACAATCCTCGATGCGCTGATTCTCAGCCTGCCGACTCGCAACTCGACCGTGCGGATGCGTGCATGGCGTGCTCTGAAAGACGTCGGCTGCGGCGTACTGCGCGATGGCGTGTACGTGCTGCCCGCGAGTCCAACGGCAGGCGCCGCGCTCGAGAAAGTCGGATCCGACATCCGCTCCAGCGGCGGTTTTGCCATGAGGGTCGAGATGCACCTCAAGACCGAGGACCAGCGCGCGCGTCTGCCCAGCCTGTTCGACCGCAGCGCCGAGTACGCAGCGCTGCTCGGTCAAATCAAGGATGGCCGCGCCAGCCTGCGTCGACTCGGTCCGCGTAAAGCGCAAACCAGCCTCGAGCGGCTGCAGCGCCAGTACGACAGGCTCGACGCCCTGGACTTTTTTCCCGGCGCGGCGAAAGCCCAGGCCACGGACGCGATTTCGGCGTTGCAGCGCGATTACCGCGAGATTTATGGACGGGGTGAGCCGAGGGTGTCGCGCCGCCGGCTCCGCCCGACCGATCGCGCGAAGTACCAAGCCCGCACATGGGCGACGCGCAAGAATCCATGGGTGGACCGCCTGGCAAGCGCATGGCTGATCAAGCGGTTCATCGACCCCGCCGCGCGCTTCGTGTGGCTTGAGCGCCCGAGCAGCCTGCCGCGAAAGGCGATCGGATACGACTTCGACGGTGCTGAATTCACCCATGTCGGAAACCGCGTAACTTTCGAGGTCCTCGCGGAAACGTTCGGCCTGGACGCGGACCCCGCGCTCGGCCCAATCGCTGCCTGCGTCCATTTCCTCGACGTGGGTGGCGCTCCCGCGCCGGATGCCAAAGGGCTGGAGACGGTCCTGAAAGGCGTGAAGGAAAAAGCCGGCAACGATGACGCATTGCTTGCCGAAGCGATGCGCATCTTCGACCATTTTTACTCTGCAAAATAAAAAGGCCGGCGGCGAAGCGCTTGTTGCCCGCAATCAGGCGAGCGAGTGCCGGGTCGGCCGTATACACTTGGCTAGTCCAAAGGGAGAACCATGACTCGTACTGTTTGGCTTTTCATCCTCGCCCTGTTCGCTGCCGGGGCGGTTCACGCCCAGGCCCTCGAAGGCCGCCTGAAGAAGATCGTCGAGACCAGCACCATCTCGATCGCCTACCGCGCCGACGCCGTGCCGTTTTCGTTCGCCAACGACAAGAACCTGCCCGACGGCTTTGCGATCGACCTGTGCAAGCGCGTGGTCAACTCGATCGAGCGCCAGCTCAACGTCCTGGGGCTGAAGATCAACTGGGTGCCGGTCACCGTGCAGACGCGGTTCGAAGCCGTGGCCAAGGGCCAGGCCGACATGGAGTGCGGCTCGAGCACCATGACGCTCACGCGCATGAAGGAGGTCGATTTCTCGAGCGTCATCTTCGTGGAGACGACCGGGTTGCTGACCAAGGCCACTTCGGGCGTGCGCTCGATTTCCGACATGTCGGGAAAGAAGTTCGCAGTCGTCGCAGGCACCACCAACGAGCGCGCGATCCACGGGCAGCTCAAGCGCCGGCAGCTCAGCGCAACCGTGCTGCCGTTCAAGTCGCGCGACGAAGCGCTCGCAGCTCTCGAGGAAGGCAAGGCCGACGTCTTCGCCAGCGACAAGCTGCTCCTGCTGGGCGCGGCGACGAAGGCGAAGGACCCGCGCGTGCTCACCATCCTCGCCGACCAGCTCTCGATGGAGCCCTACGGCATCGTGCTGCCGCGCGGCGACGCCGCGTTGCGCCTCGCGGTCAACACGGGCCTCGCCCAGATCTATGCCGGCGAGGAGATCGTCGAGATCTTCCGGCGCTGGTTCGGCGCCCTAGGCCGGCCCTCCGCGATTCTCGAAGCGGCCTACAACCTGGGCGCCATCCCCGAGTAGCTATCCTTTGTTGATGTAGCCGTAGGCGAGGTTGGTGCGCTCGCCGCCGTGTCTTTCGTAGATCGACTTGCAGTAGGCGAGCCTGTCGTTCTCCAGCTGGCTCATCATCTTCGGCGTGTAGCCGTAGAGGCGCGCGTTGTTGCCGCCGAGGATCGCGGTCTTCACCGGACCGTCGGCCGGCCCCATCGGCGCGAGGCCGTACTTCTTCTGGATCTCCTCGGGAATCTCCAGGCGGCGCAGCGCCTCGATCTGCCACTGCGGCGAGCCGGTCCACAGTGAATCCGTGCCCCAGACAACGTGGTCGGCGCCCAGGCCCTTGATCATGTAGCCCAGCATGTACGCAGCGACGCGCGGCTCGGCCATGTTGCTGTGCGCGAAGATCTGGCCGAGATCGGCGTAGACGTTCTTCACGCCGTACTGCGCCGGGATGTCGGCGAGGTCGGTGACCCAGTCGACGCGGTTCTGGCGCTGTAGCTGGTCCCATGCCGCAGCGGCGGTACCGCCGGGTCCGGCCACCCAGCGATACGCCGAGTGATAGATCACGAAATTGAGCTGCGGCCAGTCCTTGGCCGCCTGCCCGACGTCGTTCACGGTGCAGTAGCCGACCAGGTGCGGGAACTGGCGCTCGACCGACGGCGGGAACAGGCCCTTGTGGATGCAGACGTTCTTCAGGCCGGGGCGGTCGGGGTACTCCTTCGACCACTTCACCAGCCTCTCGTAGAACGGATACATCACCTTCTCGTCGTCGAGCCGGAACGGCCACTTCGAGAGGTGCTTGTTGGTGTTGTCGCCGATGGTGTAGCCCTTCCACGAGTCGGGCTTGAGGCGGCCGTTCTCCTCCTCGACTTTCTGCAGCCAGCCGTCGTGACCGGGCGTGAAGATGGCGTGCGAGTACATGCGGCGCGTGCCCGACTCCTTGTTGAGCTTCTCGCGCGCATCAAACTTCATCTGGTTGGTGAGGAAGGAGAACTTCTCGTCCACCGAGTACGAGCCGCTGATGCACGCGACCTTGGTGTCGCTGTCGAGGAAGATCTCCTTCACGTAGTTCGGGAACATCAGGTCGTCGATGGTCTGCGGCTTGCCGACCAGCGTCGGGTTCCAGCCGGCCTTGCCGACCGCCTCGCGCTGCGCGACGAATGCCCGGATCGGCGTGCCTTCGCGCAGGAAGTGCGTGTGCATGTCCATCACGAACTGGTTCTTCAGCCCGTCGGCACGCGCCTGGGCTACCTGGAGATCCGTAGTTTCATTGCGGCCCACTTCGTACAGTGGCTGAGAGCCTTTTGCGTGCACCTCGTTCATCGCGGCGAACGCCGCCGCCATCCCGCCGGCGGTCTTGAAGAACTTGCGCCGCGTCATGCCGTGCTTCTTCGCCAGCGCTTCGCCGCTCCGCTTGATGCGCGCCTCGAATTCCTTCTGTTTCTCGCTCTGGGGGCTGGGCATGTACTCGTCGCTCGACACGAACTGCACCGGGATCGGCGACGGGAACAGCGTTTCGGCGCCGGACAGCTTCTCCAGCTCTTCGGGGGTCAACATGACGGGGTGCTCCTCCTCTGTGAAAGACCATCGTATTCCGCTCCCCCGACTAGGTAAACTGTGCGGCGCGAAATCGCGCGGAGGAGGTTCACGATGAGATGGCTGCTGGCCGGGTTTATCGCGCTTTTCTCGGCACTTGCGTCCGCCCAGGGGTTCCCCGAGCGGCCGGTCCGGATCATCGTTCCGCTGCCGCCTGGCGGTTCGCCGGACACCATTGCGCGCACCCTCGCGCAGGGGTTGCAAGGCGTGTGGCCCCACCCGGTGGTAGTCGAGAACCGCACCGGCGGCAGCCAGAACATCGGCGCCGACGCGGTGGCGAAGAGCGCGCCCGACGGCCACACCTGGCTGCTCGCGCCCGACAACGTGTTCTCGGTCAACGCGCACATCGCCAAGCAGCCGTTCGATCCGTTCGCCGACCTCGCGCCGGTCACGCTCCTTGCGCGCATCCAGTTCCTGCTCGTGGTGCATCCCGATGTACCGGCGAAGTCGGTCCGGGAGCTCATCGAGCATGCGAAAGCGAAGCCAGGCGAGCTCAACTTCGGCTCCTCGGGCATCGGTAGCCCGCAGTTCCTGGGCGGGACGCTGCTGCAGCAGATGTCGGGCACGCGGATGAACCACGTGCCATACAAGGGCGCGGCGCCCGCGGTCGCCGATCTGCTCGCCGGACGCATTCAGATCTGGGTGGGCGCGGCGAACTCGCTGCTGCCGCACATCAAGGCCGACAAGCTGCGCGTGCTGGGCACGGCGGCCGGGCAGCGCTTTTCCGCGCTGCCGGACACCCCGACCATCGCCGAAGCCGGCCTGCCCGGCTACGCGCTCTATCCCTGGCTCGGGATGTTCGTGCCGGCGAAGACCCCGCCCGAGATCGTCGCCCGGATCAACGCCGAGATCGGCCGCATCCTCAATTCGGCCGAGGTGAAGGCGAGGCTCGTGCCGCAGGGCATGGATATCGCGACCGGCTCGCCGGAAGAGCTCGCCCGCGTCATCCGCGAGGACGACGCGCGCTGGGGCAAGGTCATCCGCGACGCCGGCATCAAGCCCGAATGAGCGCACCATAGGCCCATGCGCGACGTCCCG
>DATBSZ010000312.1:0-6307 GCA_036559525.1 Burkholderiales bacterium | reverse complement strand
AAGCGCCGCTCGGGCTTCGCCGCCCACGAGGGCTCCCTCACGCCGTGGCGCACCGCGGTCATCTCGGCGAGGATCGCGAGCGCGATCTCCGGCGGGGTCTTGGAGCCGATGTAGAGCCCGACCGGGCCGCGCAGGCGCGCGATCTCGTCGGCGGAGACATCGAACTCCTTCAGCCGCTCGCGGCGCGCGTCGTTGTTCTTCTTCGAGCCGATCGCGCCGACGTAGAACGCCGCCGACTTGAGCCCTTCCATCAGCGCCAGGTCATCGAGCTTCGGGTCGTGGGTCAGCGCGACCAGCGCGCTGTGGCCGTCGAGCTGCAGCTCGCGCACCACGTCGTCGGGCATGCCGCGGTTGAGCGGCGCCGAGGCGAGGTCCCAGCCCGCGGCGTACTCCTCGCGCGGGTCGATCACCACCACGTGGTAGTCGAGCATGTGCGCCATCTCGGCGAGGTAGCGGGTGAGCTGGCCCGCGCCGATCAGCACCAGGCGCCAGCGCGGGCCGTGCACCGTGGAGAGCACCCGGCCGTCGAACTCGAGCACGTCCTGCCAGCGTCCGGGCTCGAGCGTCGAGCTGCCGCTGTCCATCTCGAGCCGCCTTTTCACGAGCTGCTGGGAGCTGATTCTCTGCAGCAGCTCCTGCACGCCGCTGCGCTCGGAGAGCGGCTCCATCACGAGCTGGAGCGTGCCGCCGCACGGCAGCCCCCAGCGCGTCGCGTCCTCGTTGGTCACGCCGTAGGTGAAGAGCTCGGGCTTCTTCCAGCCGGCGAGCTTGGCCTTCACCTTGTCGATCAGATCGTCCTCGACGCAGCCGCCGGACACCGAGCCCACCACCTGGCCGTCCTCGCGCACCGCCACCATCGCGCCGATCGGGCGCGGCGCCGAGCCCCAGGTCTTGACGATCGTTCCGAGCGCGACCTTGTGACCGCTCTTGCGCCATGCCTCCGCGGAACGCAGGACTTCGATGTCTACGCTATCCATGGGGAAATGTTATCCCAACTCTGCAGCCGCCAGCCGATCCGTCGGCGATGAACATGCTCGCCGCGTGACTCGCGGCGATCTCCCGTACGATCGCGAGGCCCAGGCCGCTGCCGGTGCCCGGGGTGCCCGGCACGCGGTAGAACCGCTCGAGCACGCGCGCGCGCTCTTCCTGCGCGATTCCCGGCCCGTCGTCCTCGACTTCGAGAAAGGCATGGCCGTTCACGCGCCCGGTGCGCACGGTGACGCGCCCGCCGCGGTTGGAGTACTCGAGCGCGTTGTGCACGAGATTGGAGAGCGCCTCGCGCAGCAGGAAAGCGTCGCCCTCCACCAGCGCGGGCTCGAGCTCGAATCCGAGGTCGATGTCGCGCCCGAGCGACTGGCGTACCCAGGCGTCGGCTTCGCCGCCCGCGATGCCCTTCAGGTCGACGCTGGAAGTCACCGAGCGAGCGCCCGGCTCCGCGCGCGCCAGCGCCAGGAGCTGGTTGGCGAGGCGCGCGGTGCGGATCGTCGCGCGGTGCACCTGCTCGAGCTGCGCGCGGCAGCCCTCCGGCAGGGGCTGCGCGAGCGCGAGCTCCGTGTGCGCCTGCAGCCCGGCGAGCGGCGTGCGCAACTGGTGCGCGGCGTCGGCGAGAAAGCGCTGCTGCTTGCGGCTCGCCGCCGACACTTCGTCGAGCAGCCCGTTCAGGGCGCCGACCAGCGGCAGCGTCTCCTCGGGGGCGCCGGCGGCGTCGATCGGCCGCAGGTCGCCGGCCGAGCGCGCCTTGATCTCGTCGGAGAGGCGCGCGAGCGGCTCCAAGCCGCGCTTCACGCCGAACCACACGATGACCAGGGTGGCGAGCGCGATCAGGAAATCGGGGAACAGGCTTTGCAGCAGGAGATCGCGGGCGAGGTGCTCGCGCTTGACCATGGTCTCCGCGACCAGCACGTTGCACGCGGACCGGCCGCACGACGTCTGCACCGAAACCACGCGCACCTTTTGGCCCCTGTGCACGGCGTTGTGGGCGATCGCGTCGCCCGGCGGCGCCGGCAGGTCGGCGTCGCCGGCGATCTCGAGCCCTGCCGGGCTGATCACGCGGTAATAGATGCTGTCGAAGCGATCGGTGCGCAGCACCTGCTCGACCGCCGGCGGCAGGTCGAAGCGGTATTCGCTCTGGCCGACGCGGACGTGCGAGCCGAGCGCGAGACCGATGTCGACGAGGGCTTGGTCGTAGGCCTGGGTGGCCGGCTCGATCGACGGGTAATAGGCGACCACCGCCCCGACCGCGAGCAAGGCGGCGATCGGCGGCAGCAGCAGGCGCAGCAGGTGGGCGCGGAGGCTTCGCCCGGCCATGCGCTTACTTGAACTCCTCCAGCATGTAGCCGAAGCCGCGCACGGTACGGATCCGGATGCCGGCGGGCTCGAGCTTCGAGCGCAGCCGCGAGACGTACACCTCGATCGCGTTCGGCGAGAGGTCGTCGCCCCAGCCCGCGACCGCCTGGATGATGGCCTCCTTCGACACGATCTTCTCCACCTTGGCGAGCAGCACTTCGAGCACCGCCCATTCGCGCGCCGCGAGCTCGAGCGGCTCGCCGCGCAGGAAAGCGCGCCGCGCCACCGTATCGAGCGTCAACGGCCCGTGGGTGATGCGCGGCCCGCCGTGCGCCTGCGAGCGCCGCAGGAGCGCGCGCACTCGCGCGGTCAGCTCCGGCATGGCGAAGGGCTTGACCATGTAGTCGTCGGCGCCCAGATCGAGCCCGCGCACGCGATCGTCCACGGCGTCGCGCGCGGTGAGCACCAGGACCGGCGTCGGCCCGGTCTTGTCCGACGCCGTGCCGCGCAGCCGCCGCAGCACCTCGAAACCGTCCATCTGCGGCAGCCCGATGTCCAGGATCACGAGATCGAACTTTTCCTGCGACGCGGCCGCCACCGCGTCCTCGCCGCGCGGCGTCACGTCGACCGCGTGGCCCTCGGCCTCGAGGATGCGCTGCAGTCCTGAGGCAAGGGGCGCGTCGTCCTCCACGATCAGCAATCGCATGGCGAGCGGCCAGAAATGGGTGTGGCGCAAATGATACCGCCGCGCTAGGATATTTTTCCCCCAGGAGGAGCGCATGACCATCAAGGTATCCATGAAAGTCAACGGCAAGCCCGTTTCCGCGGAAGTCGAGGCGCGCACCCTCCTCGTCACCTATATCCGCGAAAACCTTAGGCTTACCGGCACCCACGTCGGCTGTGACACCGCGCAGTGCGGCGCCTGCACCGTCCTGATGAACGGCCGCGCCATCAAGAGCTGCTCGATTGTTGCAATGCAAGCAGAAGGCGCCGACCTGATGACCATCGAGGGGGTGGCGAAGCCCGACGGCACCCTGCACCCGATGCAGCAGGCGTTCAAGGAGAACCATGGCCTGCAGTGCGGCTTCTGCACCCCGGGCATGGTGATGAACGCGCTCGACTTCGCGAAGAGCCATCCGAACCCGACCGACCAGGAGGTGCGCGAGGCGCTCGAGGGGAATCTCTGCCGCTGCACCGGCTACCACAACATCGTGAAAAGCATCGTGGCCGGCGCGAAGGCGATGGGAGGCAAACTGTGAACGCCCCGCTCATCGGCGCGCGCGTCCTGCGCAAGGAGGACTACCGCTTCCTCACCGGCACCGGCCAGTACACCGACGATGTGGCGCTGCCTAGGCAGACCTATGCGGCCTTTGTTCGCTCGCCGCACGCGCATGCCCGCATCAAGAGCATCAACAGCGACAAGGCAAAGAAATCTCCCGGGGTCCTTGCCGTCTTTACGGGCGCGGACCTGGCCGCGGCGAAGGTCGGCGGACTGCCGTGCGGCTGGCTGATCACGGATGTGAACGGCAAGCCGATGAAGGAGCCGCCGTACCCGCCGCTGGTCCAAGGCAAGGCGTTGCACGTCGGCGATCGCGTCGCGGTGGTCATTGCCGAGACCCTCGAGCAGGCGCGCGACGCCGCCGACAAGGTCAAGGTCGACTATGAGGAACTACCCGCGGTAGTCGACGCCGCCAAGGCGCGCAAGGGCCCGGCGCTCCACGACATCGCGCCGGACAATACCTGCTACGTCTGGGCGCTGGGCGACAAGGCCGCAGTCGATGGTGCTTTTTCGAAAGCACATCACGTTACGAAGCTCGACTTCGTCAACAACCGGCTCGTTCCCAACGCGATCGAGCCGCGCGCGGCGAACGCAACCTACTCGCGCGCAGACGACAGCTACACGCTCTACGTCGCGAGCCAGAACCCGCACGTCGAGCGGCTGCTGATGACCGCGTTCGTGCTGGGCCTGCCGGAGAGCAAGGTGCGCGTGGTCGCCCCCGACGTCGGCGGCGGCTTCGGCTCGAAAATCTATCTGTACGGCGAAGACGTCGTGGTCACCTGGGCAGCGAAGCAGCTGAACCGGCCGGTGAAGTGGACCGCCGATCGCTCGGAATCCTATGTGTCCGACGCGCACGGGCGCGACCACGTCACGACTGCCGAGCTCGCGCTCGACAAGGACGGCAATTTCCTCGCCATGCGCGTGAAGACGACCGCCAACCTCGGCGCGTATCTCTCCACGTTCGCCTCGTGCATTCCGACCATCCTGTACGCGACGCTGCTCGCCGGGCAGTACAAGACGCCGCTCATCCACTGCGAGGTGACCGCGGTGTTTACCAACACCACGCCGGTGGACGCCTACCGCGGCGCCGGCCGGCCGGAAGCCACTTACGTCGTCGAGCGGCTGGTGGAGACTGCCGCGCGCGAGATGAAAATGGATCCGGTGGAAATCCGGCGGCGCAACTTCATCAAGAATTTTCCGTACCAGACGCCGGTCGCGCTGTGCTACGACACCGGCGACTACGAGGCCACCTTGAGCGCCGCCTTGAAACTGGCCGACGTGTCCGGCTACCCGCGGCGAAAAGAGGAGTCTCTCAAGAAAGGAAAACTGCGGGGAATCGGGTATGCCTGCTACATCGAGGCCTGCGGCATCGCGCCCTCGAACGTCGCCGGCAGCCTGGGCGCGCGCGCGGGCCTGTTCGAGGCAGGAGAGATCCGGGTGCATCCGACCGGGACCGTAACGGTGTTTACCGGCTCGCACTCGCACGGCCAGGGCCACGAGACCAGCTTCGCGCAGGTGGTCGCCGACCGGCTCGGCTTGGCGCTCGAGCAGGTCGAGATCGTGCACGGCGACACCTCGAAGGTCCTGTTCGGCATGGGCACCTACGGCTCGCGCTCGATCGCGGTCGGCGGCACCGCGATCGTGAAGGCGCTCGACAAGATCATCGCGAAGGGCAAGAAGATCGCCGCGCACCTGCTGGAAGCCTCCGAGGCCGACATCGAGTACGACCGCGGCCAGTTCAAGGTCGCGGGCACCGACCGGAAGAAGATGTTCGGCGAGGTGGCGTTCGCGGCCTACGTGCCGCACAACTACCCGCTCGACAAGCTCGAGCCCGGGCTGAACGAGAACGCGTTCTACGACCCGACCAACTTCACCTTCCCCGCGGGGACCTACGTGTGCGAGGTGGAAGTGGACAAGGACACCGGCGCGACGCAGATCGCCGCGTTCACCGCGGTCGACGATTTCGGCAAGATCATCAACCCGATGATCGTCGAGGGCCAGGTGCACGGCGGGCTGGCGCAGGGAATCGGCCAGGCGCTGACCGAGGGCTGCCGCTACGAATCCTCCTCGGGGCAGCTGGTGACCGGCTCGTTCATGGACTATTGCATCCCGCGCTCGTCGGACGTGCCGCTGTTCAAGATCGATACGCGCGAGACGCCGTGCACGCATAACCCGCTCGGCGTCAAGGGCTGCGGTGAAGCCGGCGCGATCGGCGCGCCGGCGGCGGTGATGAACGCCGTCACCGACGCGCTCGGCGTGAAGGACGTCGCCATGCCGGCGACCTCGCAAACGGTTTGGAAGCATCTCCAGGAGAAAAGCCATGCACGCGTTTGAATACCACCGGCCCGGCAGCACGAAGGACGCGCTCGCCCTGGGCAAGAACGAAGAGGCCAGGTACCTCGCGGGCGGGCAGAGCCTGGTGCAGGCGATGAAGCTCCGCCTTTCTTCTCCCAGCGATCTGGTCGACCTGGGAACGATCAAGGAGCTGGTCGGTATCAAGGTCTCGAGCGGTTCCGTCGAGATCGGCGCGATGACGCGCCACGCCGACGTCGAGGGCTCCAAGGACGTGCAGAAGGCGATCCCGGCGCTCGCCGCGCTCGCCGGCATCATCGGCGACCGCCAGGTGCGCCACATGGGCACCCTCGGCGGCTCGCTCGCCAACAGCGACCCGGCGGCCGACTATCCCGCGGCAGTGCTCGGGCTTGGCGCGACCATCACCACCAACAAGCGCAAGATCGAGGC
>DATBSZ010000311.1:0-7132 GCA_036559525.1 Burkholderiales bacterium | reverse complement strand
GGCGAAGCTGCTCGAGCAGGGCGCCGACGGCATGAGCTCCACGCCCGAGCGGCTCGGACAGATGGTGAAGCGCGAGATCGCCGAATGGCGCGCGGTGGTGAAGCACGCGAACATCGAGGCCGAATGATGCAGACGATGCAGATCAGCAAGCTGAAAGAGAGCTTCGGCGTCGCCATCGAAGGCGTCAGCCTCGCGTCGCTCGACGAGCGGGGCTTTTCCGAGATCCATGACCTGTGGAAAGCGCATGGCGCGATGCTGGTGCGCGGCCAGCAGGCGATGAGCGACGCGCAGTTCGAGGCGTTCTCGAAGCGCTTCGGCGAGCTCGACCCGCCGCCCAACCAGGGCGTGGGGCGCAAGAACGTTCCGGGCTTCCCGAACCTCTACGTGGTGTCGAACGAGCTCGATGCCGGCGGCGAGCCGCTCGGCGCGCTCGGCTACAGCGAGGCGGTCTGGCACACGGACATGAGCTACCTGCCGGTGCCGCCGATCGCCTCGATGCTGCTCGCGCGCAAGCTGCCCGCCTGGGGCGGCAACACGTGGGCGGCGAGCATGTGCGCCGCGTACGACAACCTGCCCGCCAAGCTGAAGGAACGCATCAGGACGCTCAAGATCAAGCACGACGGCACGCGCGATTCCGGCGGCAACCTGAGGAAGGGCGTCGAGGACGACCCGAACCCGGTGACCTCCCGGGGCCATCCGCACCCGGCGGTGATCCGCGACCCGGGCACGGGAAAGCCCGCGCTATTCCTCGGCCGGCGCCCGCGCGCCTACGTGATGGGGCTGCCCGTCGAGGAGTCCGAGGCGCTGCTCGACGAACTGTGGCGCTACGCGTTCAAGCCGGCGAACACCTACGAGCACCACTGGCAGGTGGGCGACGTGCTGATCTGGAGCAACTACAGCACGATGCACAAGCGCGACGAGTTCGACAAGGCCACCATCCGCCGCATGCACCGCAGCCAGATCAAGGGCACCGCCGCTCCCGCGGCTTACTTCTCCTAGCCTAGATCTCCAGTCCGAGCGCGTGCCGCGCCGTGAGGGTCTTCTGCAGGCCCTCCTGCAGCGGGTGATAGCGCGCGCCCTGCGCGTCGCGGAACAGCCGCTCCAGGCCGTTGACCCTGAAGAACGCCGCGCCGCCCGCCACGTTCATGGCGGCGTCTACGGTGCCAAGCACGCCGCGCGCGGCGAGCGTGCGGTCGATCATCGCCTTGCTCGTGGTCTCCGGCCCGGGTTGTGCCCCCTTGCCGAGCGCCACCCAGTCGGCGTGCGCCAGGCGCGCCGCGGCAAGCTGGTTCTCCATTTCGCCGACCGCCTGGAACAAGTGATCGTCCGGCCGGCGCTTGCGCACGAGCGCCAGCGCGCGCTCGCGCGCCGCCTCGGCGACGCCGAGATAGACCGCGTAGATCAGCGGCAGCGCGATGATGCTCAGAAGATGGAACAGCGGATGCCACTTGCCGCGCGGCCTGCGGATCGCCACCCCGCTCTCCGGCACGAATACATCCTCGAGCACGACATCGTGCGACGCCGTATTGCGCATCCCCATCGTTCGCCAGGTCGGTTCGATACGCACGCCCTGGGTCTTGGTCGGGATGACGAAGTGGATGACCTCGCTGCCGAGCACTGCGGATGTGGAGAGCAGGTCGCCGACGGGCGAGGCGCTCGCAAACGGCTTGCGCGCCTTGATGCGAAAGCCGCCCTCGACCGCAACCGCTTCGCCCGAGCTGTCGAGCCAGTCGCCGCCGCCGGTGGTGAGGATGATCACCCGGTCGCGCGCCACCTTCTCCAGCATCGGCGTGACCGGCGCCTTCTGGTGCTTCAGGCGCCAGGCGGCGACCGCCACCTGGTGCGTGTGCATCGAGAACGCGAGCGCGGTGCTCGGGCAGGCCTGCGCCAGGGTGCGCAGCATCTCGCACAGCTCCTCGAGCTCGAGGCCCTCGCCGCCCAGCTCTTTCGGCACGCCCGCCGCGAGCAGCCCGCTCGCCCTGAGCTCGCGGTAGTTCTCCGCGACGAATTCGTCGCTCTCGTCCAGCCGCGCGGCGCGCTCGGCGAAGGCCGGCGTCAAAGCCGCCAGCGTCGCACGCCAATCTGCTCTTGCGTTCATGCCACTCTCCTTTGGATCGATTCGGCCGGCCGCGGCACGGCGGCCAGCGTGCTGAGCAGCAACCACGACGGAAAATCGCGCACCGCCTCGCGCGCGCCGGCAAGCTTGATCGCGCCTTCGCGGATCACCTGGCGCATCGGCACCTCGCCGAGCCACACCCGGACGAACGTGGCGAGATCCGCATCGACGAAAAGGTCGACTTCGAAGCCCGGCTCGATAATGCACAGGTCCACTTCCGGGCGCTGCAGCACGAACCAGTAGGTGCGCGGCGCCTTGTGCCCCTGCGGCACGCCGCGGAAATCGAAGCGCAGCGTGACGCGCTTCTCGGGCAGGCGCTCGACGTCGAAGCGCCGGCGCATGTCCCAGGTCAGCAGGCGGGCATCCAGGCGCTCGCGCTGCACCGGCGCGGTCCAGCGCGCGCCCCAGGCGCCGAGGCTCTTGACCACCTCGCCCAGCTCCTCGCCGGCATGCGTCAGGTGATAGTCGCCGTCCGTGTTCTCGATCACCCCGGACGCGGTCAGCTCGCGCAGCCGCTTGGCAAGCAGCCCCCGCGAGATGCGCGGCACGCCGCGGTGGATGTCGTTGAAGCGGCGGCTGCCGAGCACGAGCTCGCGTAGGATGACGGGCGTCCAGCGCTCGGCGAAGATTTCGCTCGCGACCGCGACCGGACAGAACTGGCCGTAGACGGTTTTCATGGACACGTACCCTAGACCTCGCGCGGCATGACGACAAGTTCACAATCTGTACTGATCCTCGGCTGCGGCTTCGGCGGCCTGTGGGCGGCGCAGGCGCTGCGCAAGGCGCCGGTGGAGGTCACGGTGCTCGACCGCACCAACCACCACCTGTTCACGCCGCTCCTCTATCAGGTGGCGACCGCGGGCCTGTCGGCGCCCTCGGTAGCCGGCCCGATCCGCCACATCCTCGCCCACCAGCGCAACACCACGGTGCTGCTGGCTGATGCTCAAGCCGTTCTTCCCGCGGAGAAGTGCGTCCTATCCGAAAATGGCGACAAAATTCCCTACGACTACCTGATCGTCGCCACCGGCACGACGCACAGCTATTTCGGCCACGACGACTGGGCGCCGTATGCGCCCGGGCTGAAGACGCTGGCCGACGCGCTCGAGATCCGCCGCAGGGTGCTGCTCGGCTTCGAGCTCGCCGAGCGCGAGACCGACCCCGCGCGGCGCGCCGCCTGGCTCACCTTCGTGGTCGTCGGCGGCGGCCCGACCGGGGTCGAGCTCGCCGGCACCTTCGCCGAAATCGCCCGCCATACGCTGCGCGGCGAGTTCCGCCGCATCGACCCGCACAGCGCGCGCATCGTGCTGGTCGAGGGAACCGGCCGCGTGCTGCCCGCCTACCCGGCGGACCTGTCGCGCAAGGCGCAGCTCCAGCTCGAGCGCCTGGGGGTCACGGTCTGGCCCGGCCGGCTTGTTACCGGGGTTGACGCGGATGGCATCCAGATCGGCGCCGAGCGCCTTTCCGCCAAGACCGTCGTCTGGGCCGCGGGGGTTGCCGCTTCGCCGCTCGGCCGGAGCCTGGGCGCGCCGCTCGACCGCGCCGGGCGCGTGCGCGTCGCGCCCGACCTTTCAGTGCCGGGTCATCCGGAAATCTTCGTCGCCGGCGACCTCGCCTCGGTCGACGGCGTGCCGGGCATCGCACCCGCGGCGAAGCAGATGGGGAGCCATGCGGCAAAAAACATCGTGCTTTCCCTGAAAGGCGAGAAGACGAGGCCGTTTCGCTACCGCGACTACGGCCAGCTCGCCACCATTGGCCGCAACGCCGCCGTGGTGGAGATGGGCAAGATGCAGCTGTCGGGCTTCCCGGCGTGGCTGGTCTGGCTGGTCGCCCACATCTACTTCCTCATCAACTTCCGCAATCGCCTGATCGTGCTGATCGACTGGGGGTGGGCGTACTTCACCTACCAGCGCTACGCGCGCATCATGATCCGGCCCGGACCCGACCGGTCATCTCCCAAGTAGCCGCTTGGCGTCGGCGACGTCGACGAGCTGACTGTCGGCGCTTGCGGTCTGCTCGACGACGCGCCGGGCGTACTGTGCTCCCTTCGCCTTGTCCCCGGCGCGCTCCGCCGCGCGTGCCGCGCCGGCGAAGGTACGCAGGCGGTTCGGCTCGCGCTCGAGCGTGGTTTCGTACTCGCGCAGCGCGGCCGCGGCGTCGCCGGATTCGAGCGTGACGGCGGCGAGCATCTCGCGTGCCGGGACCAATCGACCGGGCGTGACGACGTGCTTCTCGAGCTTGTCCTCGCGATCCGCCGCCGCGCGCAGGGTGGCGGCGCAGTCGGCTCGCTTGCCTTCCGCGCAGAAGGAGAGGCCGCGCACCACCTCGGCCTGGATGCCGATCTCTTCCGCCCAGTAGCCGATCTTGCGCTCTACCGCGACCCCGCGCAGCTTCTCGAGCCGCGCGAGCTCGACGCGCGCGCCTGCCGCATCGCCGCTCATCGCCGCGCCGATGCCGCGCGCGTAGGCGTTGATCGACTCGGCCTGCGGATACTTGGCCCACGGGTAGGCCGCGGCCGCGGGGGCGAGCTCCACCTTCGCGGCGTCCTTCCACGCCGCGCGTTCCAGCGCCAGGCGAGCCGGCATCGCCGCATAGGCGTAGGCGGTGGCGAAGTGATCGACGCGCGCGGCATTGCCGAGCGCCTCCGCGACGACTTTGCGCGCGGCGCCGTCTTCGCCGAGCTGCAGGTGGGCGTACACCATGTAGTCGTAGGCGTGCCACTTGTCGAAAGTCTTGTCGGTGGCCGAGGTGGCCGATGCGCGGTTGGAGCGGATCGACTCCTTCCAGGCCCCGACCCGCGTGAAGATGTGCGAGGGCATGTGCAGCGCGTGCGGCGCGTCCGGCGCGATCTTGTCGTAGCGCCGCGCGGCGTCGAGGCCCTGCTTCGCGATCGGCGGATAGTCGTAGCTGTGAATGAGGTAATGCGCCACCCCGGGATGCTCGGGTTGCTGCTTGAAGATCGGCTCGAGCACCGCCGCCGCCTTGAGCTGGTTGGTGTACTTGCGGTCCGTGGGATCGAAGTTGGCCGACAGGACCAGCGCATAGAGAATCGCGGCCTCGCTGTCCTGCGGATAGCGGCTGCGGACCTGGTCGAGCGCGTTTTCCAGCGCCCGGGCGCGAGTGCGGTGGTCGAGCTTGTCGTGGTCGCGGAAGAACACGCCTAGCGCGTCGACGTAGTCGCGCTCGCGCTGGGACTTGAGCCCGGTCTTGCGCGCCGTCTCGAGGATGTCGGGCCCCTGGTTCAGCGTCGCGACCGAGATGGTGCCCGGCCAGGTGAAGGGGTTGTCGAGGCTCGCGAGCGCTCGCGCCCAGTGCGCCATGCCGCAGCTCGGGTCCGCCTTGAGCACGCCCTCGAGCGGCTCGCGGACATGCTGCCAGGCGAACGAATGGTAGTACGCCATCGCGAGGTTGAACTCGCGCTGCGCCTCGGCATTGCACTCCACTGGGAAATTCACCTTGCCGAGCCGCGCATGGCCTTCGTGCGACTCCTGGGTGGCGCAGCCTGCGACTGCGAGCGCGAGGGCGGCGCTCGCCGCCACTGCGGATAGCGTGTCTTTCACGGTTTGCCTCCTGATGCGACCAGCTTGCGCCCCTCGCGCGGCCGCCGCAAGTTCAGGATCTGAACCGCGGGCCCCTATTTCACTGCCTCATTTCACCTCTATCACGCCCTTCATGCTCGGGTGCAGCCCGCAGATGTAGTTGTACTCGCCGGGCTTGTCGATGGTGAGGGAAGCCTTCTGGCCGCGCAGGAACACCTCGGTCCGCGGCCCGCCCGCCACCGTGATCTGGTGCGGCGTGTCGTCACCGTTGAAGAAGGTGAGCGCCTTGCCCGCCATCGCGCTGATCTTCGCCGGCATGAAGGCGAACGACGCGATATTGACGTCGCCCTTGATTCCTTTGACGAGCGTCTGAGAGCCCGGGAACGTGTTGTTCAGCTTCGCCAGCGAGATCACGAAGTCCTGCTTGGCGTGCGGCAGGTGGCAGGTAAAGCAGGCCTTGTTGTTGGCGTTGCCCTTGGGGTTGGGCTGGCCGTCGGCGGTGAACACTGCGTACTCCCACTCGCCATTGCGCGGCCAGTCGGACGGATAGTCGGCGCCCCAGCCGGTGCGCTTCTCCATCACCGTGTGGGCGATGATGTCCTTCTTGATATAGCGGCCGTTCGAGTCCTTGATCGGGTTGCCGCTCGAGTCCTGCTCCACGCTCCACTGCACCAGCGTGAGAACGCTGCCGCTCGGGATCGGCTGGCCCTTGCGTACCGCCTCGACAGCCGCCGGCGTGGCATAGAGCTCGCGGTACTGCTTGTTGTCCGGCCGGTCGAGCGTCTGGTAGAGCACGCCCTTCAGGTAGTCGGACGGAAACTTGATCTTCTCGGGTCCGGCGAAGGCTGCGTTGGATGCGAGCGCTGCGGACAGTGCGACGAGCTGCAGTTTCATGAGATCTCCCTTTCGTTCAGTTCTTTCCCCAAAGCCAGGCCGCCCCGCGCACCCCGCTCGAGTCGCCGTGCACCGGACGCGCAAGCCGCGTCGCCACCCGGTCGGAGAACACGTGCCGCCCCCATAGGCGCGGCACTTCAGTGTACAGCCGCGCCACGTTCGACATTCCGCCGCCCAGCACGATCACGTCCGGGTCGAGCAGGTTGATCACCGACGCGAGCGCCCGCGCCAGGCGTTCCTCGTACCTCTCAAGAGACTGATCCCCAAGAGAAACGATTTCCTCCGGCGACAGCCGCCTTCCCGTTCTGCTCTCATGGTCGCGCGACAGGCCCGGACCTGACAGGTAAGTCTCGATACAGCCTGTACGGCCGCAGTAGCAGGCTGGATGCGGCAAATCCGCGGCGCGCGGCGCCGGCAGGGGATTGTGCCCCCATTCCCCGGCAATGGCGTTCGCCCCGACCAGCACCTTGCCGTCGACCACGACCCCGCCGCCGACCCCGGTGCCGAGGATCACGCCGAACACCACGCCCGCGCCCTTCCCCGCTCCGTCCACCGCTTCCGACAAGGCAAAGCAGTTGGCGTCGTT
>DATBSZ010000310.1:0-2903 GCA_036559525.1 Burkholderiales bacterium | reverse complement strand
TGCGCGCCCTCCTTGGTGGCATAGCGCGAGCCGGTATAGCCCCACCAGTCCCAGCACCCCCGGGGGTTGTAGACCCACCAGTAGCGCGCGATCGCCTGCGGGTAGAGCACGATCAGCCGGTTCGTGTCCGCCCAGCGGTTGAAGCCGGCCTCCCTGACGAAACGTTCCCCGATCGTCTCGGCGCCTTGGCGGCAGCCGTGAAACGCGACGTGCACCTTGCAGGCCTGGGAATCGCAGGCGAGCGGGACGTAGGCGTAACCGCTGTCCGCCATGCTGATCTTGTACACATCTGCAAACTCTCGTTGGTCGAAGGAGAGCAGGCGCCCACCTGCCTTGGCAGCCGGCGGCGAAAGGCTGCCGAGAAGATGACGCAGCAGCTCTCCCGCGGCGTCGTAGTCGCAATCGTTGATGAAGGGCGGCTCGGTCGCCCCGCACGCGTTGCCAGCGTTCTCGGTGACCATCCCGTGGCCGGCCGGCTTGTCTTTGACGAGGACCGGTTTCGCATTGAAGAGGCGGTAAAAAGCTTCCAGCGCGGACACGACCTCGGGCTCCACGGTGCGATCGCGCATCCCGGCGAACAGCCACACGCGCGCGCTCGCGAGGTTGCTCGCCGGGTCGACGAGCTTGTCGCGCACGAAGCGATCGGCATGGCCTTTCAGAGCCTCGGGCCGCGGCAGCGGGCTCCAGGCGCCCGGAGACATGCAGTGATTGAGCGCGGTCCACAAGCTGCCCTGCGCGCAATAGTAGGGTCCCGCGGCAACGGCCCCGATACCGGTTACGCGGCTCGAATGCGCGACATGGACCTGCACCGCCATGTAACCGCCGGACGAGACCCCGGACACCGTAAACGTCGAGCGATCGGCGCCGTAGCCGGGCAGCCGTTCCGCCCCGATCGCCGAGCCGGCCCAGAAGACAAGGCAGAGCTCAACCGCCCAGGATCGCATGCGCGCAGTGCATTCCCGCGGCGCCGGCGATGCCCGCGCCCGGGTGCATGGCAGGGCCGCAAAGCCAGAGGCCTTGGATCGGGGTGCGATAGCGCGCCAGCTCCGGCACGGGTCGCATCCACAGGGCCTGATCGAGGCTCAGCTCGGCGTGGTGCGGCTGCCCTTCCGGCCAGCCCTCGAACTCCTCCAGCTCGCGCGGCGCAAGAAGCTCCGCGTGCTGCGGCTGCGCCCCGCCCCAGTGCTCCGAGAGCAGCGCCAGCACGGCATCCTTCAGATTCGAGCAATCGACCCCGTAGGGCACGTACTGCACGAGGACTTCCATGCGCTGCCGCTCGTCGCATCGCGCTTCGACGTAAGGCCGCTGCGACACGCGGCCGTGCTTTGCGTCGTCGTAGGCCCGCTCCAGGTAGTCGAGCGAGGGCGCAAGCGCGAGCGTCGCGAAGCCAGGAGAGCGGTCGAGCTGGAGCCGCAGGCGCGCTGCGACGCCGCGCCGGCGCATGTGGCGCAGCGTGCGCACGAGCTCGGGATCGAGCCAGCCGGGCTCCACCAGCTCGAGCAGGCTGCGGCGCGGATCCGCGCTGCTCACGACCGTGGACGCCGCGAGCTCGCGGCCGTCTTTCAGGACCACGCCGGCGACCGCACCGCCGCGCACCGTGATCCGCAGCACCTCGGCCGGCTGCAGCTCGACGCGGGGCAGCTTGTGCAGCAGGTCCATGACGTTCGAGCGCGGCGGGCGGAAGACCCCGGGCGGACAGCCCAGGTGATGGTGCAGCAGCCGGAACGCGGTGCCGCCGGAGCGCGGCCCCTGCAGGAGGTGCAGGATCCCGGCTGCGCCAAGCGCGCCCTTCAGCACGTCGCTTTCGAACCAGTCGTCGAGCAGCTCCGCCGCGGGCATCGGCAGGATGCGCAGGAGGTCGGCGAGCCCGCGCCTGCCCAGGCGCCTCGCGCGCAGCGCGAAGCCCGCGCTCAGCGGATCGGGCGGCGGCGCTGAATAGACGGTTTCCAGGAAGCGCGCGAGCCGCGCCATGCGATCGCAGAATTCCGGCCAGCGCTCGGCGTCGCGCGGGCTGAACTGCCGGATCGCCTCCACGGTCCGCGCCATGTCCCGCCACAGCTCGAGACGCCCGCCGCCGGGCAGCGGAACCGTGAGCCACGGATCCGGCCACTCGAGCTCGAGGCCCTCGAGGCGCAGCTCGCGTAGCACTTTCCTCGGCACCCAGCCATCGTCGGGCGGCGCGGCTGCGCCTTCGATCGTGATCACCTCGCGGCCGGCGCGCGCGAGGATCTGCGCCGCCACCAGCGCGTCGGCGCCGCCGCCGATGACGATCACGCTGCTCATGCCACCCCGAGAATCTGGAGCGCCGCGTTGCGGCCCGACGCGCCCATCACGCCGCCGCCCGGGTGCGTTCCCGCCCCGCACTGGTAGAGGCCGGCGAGCGGCGTGCGGTACTTCGCCCAAGCCGGCACCGGCCGCAGGAAGAACATCTGCTGCAGCGAAAGCTCGCCCTGGAAAATGTTGCCCTCGGCGAGGCCGACGATGCGCTCGATGTCGGCGGGCGTGATCACCTGCCGGTGCAGGATCGCCGACTTCAGGTTCGGCGCGTACTGCGAGAGCGTCTCGACCACCGTGTTTCCCAGCGCCTCGCGTCGCTCGTCGGTCCAGCCTCCGTTCACGTGGTAGGGCGCGTACTGGACGAAGATCGACATCACGTGCTTTCCCGGCGGCGCCATCGAGGGATCGAGCATCGAGGGAATCACGATATCCATGTACGGCCGGCGCGAGACTTCGCCGTATTTCGCCTCGTCGTACGCGCGCTCGAGGTACGCGACGCTCGGGCTGATCGAGATCGCGCCGCGCAGGGCGCGCCTGCCGTTTATCCCATCGGCGGGCAGGCAGGTGAAATCGGGCAGCTCGCCGAGCGCCAGGTTCACCTTGGCCGACGCGCCGCGGAAGCGAAA
>DATBSZ010000309.1:0-4055 GCA_036559525.1 Burkholderiales bacterium | reverse complement strand
GTTCCCCGCGCCGCCGGACGGGCGCGACCTGAATCCGCTGCTGCAGGACCCGGGGATGGTGCTGCACCCGCCGATGCTCTACATGGGGTACGTCGGACTGTCGGTGGCGTTCTCGTTCGCGGTCGCGGCGCTGCTCTCCGGCCGGCTCGACGCCGCCTGGGCGCGCTGGTCACGGCCCTGGACCACGGTCGCCTGGTGTTTCCTCACCGTCGGCATCGCGCTCGGCAGCGGCTGGGCGTACTACGAGCTCGGCTGGGGCGGCTGGTGGTTCTGGGACCCGGTGGAGAACGCCTCCTTCATGCCCTGGCTCGTCGCCACCGCGCTCATCCATTCGCTTGCCGTGACCGAGAAACGCGGCGGGTTCCGCAGCTGGACCGTACTGCTCGCCATCGTCGCGTTCGGCCTGAGCCTGATCGGCACCTTCCTCGTGCGCTCCGGCGTGCTGACCTCGGTGCATGCGTTCGCGGTCGACCCGAAGCGCGGCATCTTCATCCTGATGCTGCTGGCGCTGTTCATCGGCGGCGCGCTCGCGCTTTACGCGTGGCGCACTTCGCGCATCGGCCTGGGGGGTGCGTTCGAGCCCGTGTCCAGGGAGAGCCTGCTGCTGGGGAACAACGTCCTCCTGGTCGCCGCGGCCGGCACCGTGTTCCTCGGCACGCTCTATCCGCTGCTGATCGACGCAGTCGGCGCCGGCAAGATCTCGGTCGGTCCGCCGTATTTCGAGACCGTGTTCGTGCCGCTGATGGCGCCGGCGCTCTTCCTGATGGGCGTGGGCCCGCTGGCGCGCTGGAAGCGCGCCAGCCTGCCGGAGCTCGCGGTGCGGTTGCGCTGGGCGCTGGGCGTGAGCCTGGCGCTCGGTTTCCTCTCCCCGCTGCTTTTCGGCAACTGGAGCGCCATGGTCGGCTTCGGCCTCGCGCTCGCGATCTGGATCGTCAGCACCGCGCTTCTGACTTTGAAGAAGAGTCTTCGACAAACCCGAGCTCACTACGGCATGGTGGTCGCGCATATCGGGGTTGCCGCCTTCGTGGTCGGCGTAACGCTGGTGAAGGGCTACGAGAGCGAGCAGGACGCGAAGATGAAGCCCGGCGACGCGGTGGAGCTGGCCGGCTACGCTTTCCGGCTGGAGCAGATATCGAACGTGAGGGGGCCGAACTACGCCGCCGCGCAGGCGAAGGTCGTGGTGTCGCGCAACGGCAAGCCGGTGAAGGTGATGTACCCGGAGCGGCGCCACTACACCGTGCAGGACCAGGTGATGACCGAGGCGGCGATCGACCCGGGCCTGACGCGCGACCTCTACGTCTCGCTCGGCGACCCGCTCGAGGGCGGCGCCTGGCTGATCAAGGTGCAGCACAAGCCCTTCATCGACTGGATCTGGGGCGGCTGCCTGATCATGGCGCTCGGCGGCTTGCTCGCGGCGAGCGACCGCAGATACCGTTTCGCGATCCGGGAAAGGCGCGCGGCCGAGGCGGCGGCGTGAAGAAGATCTGGCTGCCGCTCGGCTTCATCGCCCTGATCGGCCTGCTCGCCGCCGGGCTGCGGCTCAATCCGCGCGAGGTGCCTTCGCCGCTCATCGGCAAGCCGGCGCCGCATTTCGAGCTGCCGCTCTTGCATCAGCCCGACAAGCGCTTCACGCAGAAGGACATGCTCGGCAAGGTCTGGGTGCTGAACGTGTGGGCCTCCTGGTGCCCGCCGTGCCTGGTCGAGCACCCGGTGGTCACCGAGCTCGCCAGGACCGTTCCGGTGATCGGCCTGAACTACAAGGACGCGCGCGAGGACGCGCTGCCCTGGCTCAAGCGCAACGGCGATCCTTACCAGTTCTCGGTGTACGACGCCGCCGGGCGCATCGCGATCGACTACGGGGTGTACGGCGTACCTGAAACGTACGTGATGGATCGGAAGGGCGTGATCCGCTACAAGCACATCGGACCGCTCACGCGCGAAGTCGCCCAGACCAGGCTGCGCACGCTGGTGAACGAGCTGAATGGCGGCGGCTAGGGTGCTCCTGCTGTGGCTGGCCTGCGCGGCGGCGCTGGCGGCCGAGAACCCCGGGCTCGAAAAGCGCACCGCCGCGCTTGCGCACGAGCTGCGCTGCCTGGTTTGCCAGAACCAGACCCTCGCCGACTCCAACGCGCCGCTCGCCGTCGACCTGCGCAACCAGATCCGCGAGCAGCTCGCCGCGGGCAAGAGCGAGCAGGACGTGCTCGACTTCATGGTGGCGCGCTACGGCGAGTTCGTGCTGTACCGTCCGCCGCTCAGGGCGGCGACGCTCGCGCTCTGGGTCGGCCCGTTCGTGTTCCTCGCGCTCGGCGTCTGGCTGCTCGCGCGCCGGCTGGCCAGGCGGCGCGCCGCCGAGCCCGAGCTCTCCGGCGCGGAGCGCGAGCGCGCGGCGAAGCTGCTCGAATGACGCTGTTCTGGCTGGCCGGCGCCGCGCTCGCGGCGGTCGCGCTCGGCCTCGTGCTCCGGCCATTGCTGTTCCGCGGGTCGAAATCATCGGTCTCGCGCCGCGAGGCCAACCTCTCGATCTACCGCGACCAGCTGCGCGAGCTCGACGCCGACCTTGCCGCCGGCACCCTGGCGCAGGCTGACCACGAGCGCGCAAGGCGCGAGATCGAGGCCCGGCTGCTCGAGGACGTGGCGGTGGCGCCCGAGGCGGCGCCCGCGCGCGGCGGCCGCGCGTTGGTCGCGGCTATTGCCGTGGCAATTCCCCTGGCAGCGCTGGGCGTGTATCTGCTCGTCGGCAATCCCCGCGCGCTCTCGCTCCAGTTCGAGCACCAAGTGAATGCCCAGCAGCTCGAAGCCATGGTCGAGCGGCTCGCGGCGCGGCTGCGCGAGAGCCCCGACGACATCGAGGGCTGGAAGCTCCTCGGGCGCTCGTACGGCGCGCTCGGGCGCTTTCCCGAGGCGGTCGATGCCTACGTCAAGGCGGCGACGCGCGCGCCGCGCGACGCGCAGATCCTGGCCGACCTCGCTGAAGTGCTGGCGATGAGCCGCGGGCAGCGACTGGAGGGCGAGCCCGAGAAGCTCGTGCTGCGCGCGCTCGAGCTCGACCCGCAGAACATCAAGGCGCTCGCGCTCGCCGGCAGCGCGGCGTTCGCGCGCAAGGACTTTGCCGGTGCAGTGCGCTACTGGCAGCGCATCCTGCCGCTCGTCGCCGCCGATTCCGAGGACGCGCGCTCGATCCAGGCGAACATCGCCGAGGCGCAGTCGTTCCTGAAGCCCGGCGCCGCGTCGGTGGCGGCGCTGAAGGGCAGCGTGCGGCTTGCGCCGGAGCTCAAGGCCAAGGCGTCGCCGGACGACACCGTGTTCATTTTCGCGCGCGCCGCGCAGGGCCCGCCGATGCCGCTCGCGGTGAAGCGCGCGAAGGTGCGCGAGCTGCCGCTCGAGTTCACGCTGGACGATTCGATGGCCATGGCGCCCGGCATGCAGCTGTCCGGCTTTCCGCGCGTCATCGTCGGCGCGCGGGTGTCAAAGTCGGGCAGCGCCACGCCGCAGCCGGGCGACCTGCAGGGCGCGAGCGCGACCGTGGCCAACGACGCCAGCAGCGTCACGGTCGTGATCGACAGCGTGGTGCGTTAAGGTTCTCGGAACACCGATTCCAGCTCGGCTACGTCGCGCAGCACGCGCTTCGCGTGCTGATACAGCAGCTCGCCTTTTTCGGTCGACACCACCCCGCGATGCAGCCGCACGAACAGGGGCGCGCCGACGAACTGCTCGAGCCTCTGTATCCGCGTCGAAACGAGGGATTGGACCGTGTCCAGGCTGTCCGCCGCCCGGCTGAAGCTGCGCGATTCATACACCCGCGTGAAGCAGTGCAAATCCCTGAGATGGAGCATATGGCACCTCCCTGCTCTCAAGATCGTTCTTGTTTTTCTAATTGCCATCACATTCCACTTCACCAGATTTGTCAATGGAATCGGACACGGCGCCCCAAGCAGCCTATGCAAAGGCTTTGTTGACACCCGGATCCGAGATATCACTTTTCGGTGATTGAGCCGGGGTTTCCCCTTGTGCTTTGATGTCGCGTCATAAAAGAAAAAAGAAGAGCAGCACCCCAT
>DATBSZ010000308.1:0-8227 GCA_036559525.1 Burkholderiales bacterium | reverse complement strand
CCCGGGTCTTGAATGTATTCAGGACGTGCTCGAAGGCGCCTTCGGCGGTTCCGAGGCAGGTCGCGGAGAGCGGATGGCCGGCCGACGCGACGATTGGAACCTTGAACAGCGCGCCCTTGTTCAGCGCAGCGCCGGGATGCTCCAAACCGCCGCGGCAGCGCTGCAGGGCGAGTGCGCGTCGCTCGGGGACGAACACCTCCTTGACCTCGATGTCCTTGCTCCCGGTGCCGACCATTCCCATCGCGTACCAGGTGTCGATCACCCTGTAATCGCTCTTCGGTACGAGGCACAGGCGCCAGTCGACGACCTTGTCATCTTCGTAGACGCTGACCGCGAGCATGTTCCAGTCGGAATTATCGACGCCCGAGGAGAAGGGCCAGCGGCCGCTGACAGTGAATCCCCCGGGGGACCGCCGGCCACGCCCTGCCGCAAGAGCAATCGAAGAGGCGATGAGGACATCGGGATTCGCGTCCCACAGCTCGTGCTGCGTCTCGGGCTCGTAGTAGCCGAGGATCCAGTGGTGGCAGCCGAGGTTGCCGACGTTCCACGCGGTCGACGGGCAGCCGCGCGCGAGTTCGGCGGTGATGTCGACCACCGCGACAAAAGGCAGCTCCATGCCGCCGAAGCGCTTCGGCTGGTGGTAGCGGAAGAGCCCGGTCTCGTGCAGCAGCTTCTCGTTCTCGGGCAGAAGGGCGCGCGCGTCCTCGCACTTCTGCGCCCGCTCGCGCAGCAGCGGGACGATCTCGCGCGCGCGGCGCATCGCCTCGTCGTACGAGACGCCGGAGAAGTCAGGCATGGGTGGACCGGTTGAACACCCGCACGTAGTTGCCGCCGGCGATCTTCCCGATCTCCTCGGCGGAAAAGCCGCGCTCCCGCAGCCGCTTCAGCAGGATCGGGAAGTCCCGGTAGTCCGCGACGAGATTCTCCGGCGCGCCCCCCATGTCCGAGCCGATCCCGACGTGGTCTATCCCCAGGCCGTCCACGGCCCGGGCCACGCCCTCTGCCCAGTCGTTGAGGGTCTTGAACGTGCCGACGATGGTCCAGATTCCGACCACGCCGCCGGTCTGCGCCACGAGCTTCGCATGCTGGAGCGAGACGACGCGGGACAACGGCCCGGCCTTTTCGCGGAGCGCAGGGGCGTGCGAGAGGACGAGCGGCGTCCTGCACACCTTGGCGGCCCGCTCCACGAGCTTCATCGTGGCGTGGGCAACGTCCACCACCATGCCCAGCCGGTTGCACTCCGCGATCATCTCCCTGCCGAAGGCGGTGAGGCCGCCCTGAGTGGGGGGCTCGGTCTGGTTGTCGCCGAGCTCGCTCTTGAAGAAATGGACCATCTGCAAATGGCGCACGCCGCGCCGGTGCACCTCGCCGACGCGCTCCAGCCTGCCGTCGAGGAACTCGCAGCCTTCGATGGCCTGCACGACGGCGGGCACGCCCTCCTTGTGCGCGGCCTCCAGGTCGCCGGGTTTCAGCGCGCGCCGGAATCCCTGGTCGCGAACCAGCGCATCGAAAAAGCTCAGACGCTCCGTGGTGTGGAGGTAGAGCTCGTATGGCGCGGGCTGGCGGGCGGTGATGCTCCCGTCGGAGTTGCGGCGAAGGAGCGGACCGTCGCCCGTGTGGCAAAGGCAGGCGGCGGCGAGCCGGCCTTGCCGCATTCGCCTGGCGATGTGGTACTGCGGCAGGGGACGGTAGTGAACGCCGCCCGCGTGGGAGTGCATGTCCACGCCGAGAATGCCCGCGAGCTCCGGGTCGCCTTGGGCATTCGCCGCACTGCTGGCGAGGGCCAGCAGCCCCAGCCCGACCAGGTCGCGCAGCGCGTCGCGGCGGGAGAGTTTCACTTCGACAGGATTTCCACGTCCCTCAGCACCGGATCGTCCGCCACGGCGATCTCGTTCTCGATCGCGAGGCCGCAGCCCGGGCAGCAGAACTGGCGGAACTGCGGCAGCGGGTCGATGAAGCGCCGCGGGTCTCCCGCGATCGGGGTCGAGGCCTCGATCGGAAGGTCGTTGCGCACGCAGTGGGTCTTGTAATTTTCCCGAATCGAGCCCAGGTCCGTGCTGCACTTGGCGCAGCCGTAGCGCATGTTGTTGTGGATGGCGAGGTTCGCGGTGGCGAGGAAGCGCACCGGCGTGCCCAGCTTGGCCGGTGCTTTCGAGGTTCCCTGGATCCGCCGCGCGCGGATGTCCGCGCGGCGCCGCCCGGTCGCCCTGGCGTCGCCGAGCACCACGCCGTAGACCTCGAGCGCGGTCTTCTCGGAGACGTCGCCGTTCTCCACGTCGTCTTCGACTCTCGCCGGGTCGCGCTCGAGCGGGTCGCCGAAGCCCCCGGCCGCCGACCAGAGCACCGCGTACACGTCACTTGGATTCTGGGGAAAATCCTGCTGGCGAAGCTGCAAGGTCTCCGGCTTGCCTTTCAGGTCGTCGATGTCGCCGACCAGTTCGGATCGCCGCATGCGCTCGAGCACGTCGCTGTCCTTGAGAAACCGGTAGCGGTTCACCGCGCCGGGGTAGCCGCCCATCATGCCGGTCGAGGTCGGGATCGCGTTGCCCGAGGACAGCGTGTCGTGCGTGATGCGGTCGGTGCCGTGCGGGATGAAGCACGATTCGGCCGACAGGCCGCCGCGCCATTTGCCCGCGCCGCCGGAATCACAGATCTCTTTCCGGTACAGAAACAGGACCGGGAAGCTTTGCTCCGTATGCTCGACGTTCGGCAGCTTGCAGATCGGCGTGCGCGCCTGGCCGCCGGTGGAGATGCCGTCGGCATGCGAGAACGCGCCGATCGCGCCGCCGATCGGATCGACCAGCAGGTAGCCGTAGCGCTCGCCCCACTGGTCGATGCCGCGGAAGATCGTCGCCGGCCACTGGCTGGTGCCGCCGATGCACATCGTGTCGCGGCGCAGCTCCGGGTCGGGATAGATCATCTTCGAGAGCACGTTGTAGGCGGGATAGAGCGAGATCTCCATGCACTGCACCGGCGCGGTCGACACCGAGGCGGGGAAATCCGCGCAGTTGAGCGTCCCGGGGGTCGGGTTGAACTCGACGTGGCGCAGCGCGCCGCCGACCGCGTAGTACTGCTCCCAGCACATGAGCTCGTTCAGCGCGACCATGACCGCGCCGCGCCAGCCGGAGTAGGTCGCGTTGATGCCGCCGGCCTGCGGGTCCGTTCCCTCGTTCTCGAACACCAGCTTGTTGCCGCGCTTTTTCAGGGTCAGTGCGACCCTGTGGACGCCGCGGTCGCCCGGCCGGCAGCACTCGATGTAGGTCCGGTCCCGCCAGACCCCGTCGGGCAGGCGCGCGAGCTTCTTCAGGAACGCGCTCTCGCCGTCGTCGAGGATCTTGCGCATCACGCCCTTCACGGTCTCCGCGCCATATCTCTTTATGAGAGACAGGATCCGGTCCCGGGCCGTGGTATTCCCCGCCAGTTGCGCCCTGAAATCGAGGGCCACTGCGCTCGGCTTCCGGCTGCTCCTGAGGTACACCTCCTCGATGTCGCGCCGGATTTCATTCTTTTCGATGATCTTGATGGGCGGGATCAGGATTCCCTCGTCGAACGCATCGCGCGCCGAGGGGCAGAAGCTTCCCGGGGTGATGCCGCCGATGTCGTACTGGTGCAGGCAGTTCGTCACCCAGCAGAAGAGGGCTCCCTTCCAGAACACCGGGCACAGCAGCATCACGTCCATCTGGTGCGCCGCGCCCACCCAGGGGTCGTTGGCGAGGAACATGTCGCCGTCGGCGATGCCGGGATTGTGGGCCCGGTTCTCGAGCGTCCACTTCACCTGCGTGTCGGTGACGCCGGACATGTACTGCATGTACGGCCCGAAATAGACGAACTCGGCGTCCTCGGTGAGGATCGACGGGTTCAAGTCGAGCGCGTACATCGCCACCGGCGAGCCCGACAGGCGCTGGATGGTCGCGCCGTGCTCCTCGTTCACGTTCCACAGCGCGTGGCGCACCACCTCGAAGGTCACAGGATCGATCTGGCCCTTGGCTTTCTTATGTAATTTCAGCCTGGGAGAAATCCTGAGCTGCTTCGGCGGCACGTAGCCGCTGCGCTTGCCGTCGAACACCACGCCGGCGAGGTCGCTGAGCTTCTTCAGCGGTGCATTCATGCAACCACCAAATCAGGGACAGACCACGTTTTTCGACCCCCGCAGGAATAAATAAAACGTGGTCTGTCCCTGTTTTTGCTGTTCTTGTCGTGCGTCGTCACTTGAAGGTGATCTCGAAGTTGCCGAGCGCGTCGAGCCGCAGCGTTCGGCCGGGATGGACCACGACCGTGGTGTCGGCGGTCTCGACGATCGCGGGCCCCCGGATCCGGTTGCCCGTTGCGAGCTTCTCGCCGTCGAACACCGGAGTCTGGCGGAACTTGCCCAGATCGGACCAGTAGATCGAGCGGGAATGGCGCTTTGCGCTCGCCGGTATTGCCCCTTGATTTTTCCTTGTGAAAACCAATCTCGGCCGCGGCGTCAGAGCCCGCGCGCGCAGCCGGGCGACGACCAGCTCGAGTTGCGCGTCGGCGAGCGCCGAGCCGCGCCCGTAGAGCTTCTCGTAGCGCGCGACGAAGCGCTTGCGCAGCGGCAACTCGTAGCCGTCCTTCAGGCGCGGAGAATCCAGGGACACTTCGACCTCGTTGATCTGGCCGCGGTGGCGCACGTCGAGCGAGAACTCGAAGCGCTGGCGCCCCGGCGCGATGCTCTCCTTCTTCATCAGCGCGGAGGCCTTCGTCTCGAGCGCCTCGAGCGCGTCGTTGATCCGCCGCGCCGGCACCGGCGTCGGCATGATCTCGCTGTGCTCGAAGATGTGCAGCACGTCGGCCGCGGCGGCGCCGAACGCGCACCAGGTAGAAGCCGCCTTTCGCTGAGGAACGATTATTTTCCGGACCCCGAGCTCGCGCGCGAACACGCCGGCGTGCGCCGGGCCCGCGCCGCCGAAGGCGAACAGCACGAAGTCGCGCGGGTCGTAGCCCTTCTCCACCGTCACCTTGCGGATCACGTCGGCCATCTGCAGCTCGACGATGCGGCAGATGCCCGCGGCGCATTCGACGGGCTTCATTCCGATTTGTGCACCGACTGCCGCGATCGCGTCGGCCGCGGATTGCTTGTCCAACTTCATCTTGCCGCCGGCGAAGTTGTCCGGATCGAGATAGCCGAGCACGACCTGCGCATCGGTCACCGTCGGCATCTTGCCGCCGCGCCCGTAGCACACCGGTCCGGGAAACGCCCCGGCGCTGTCCGGGCCCACCGTCATGGTGCGCGTCTCCGGCCGCACCCGCACCAGGCTGCCGCCGCCGGCGCCGATCGCCTGCAGGTCGACCTTGGGCAGGAAGTACTCGTACTGGTCGGTGTTCGCGACGAAGGAGTACGCCGGTCTTCCGTCGTGGATGATGGAGACGTCGAACGAGGTGCCGCCCATGTCGGTGGTGATGACGTTCTTCTCGCCCATCGCGGCGCCGAGGAACATCGACGCCGTCACGCCGGACACCGGCCCCGAGTCGAGCGTCAGCAGCGGCGCCTCGCCCGCGCGCTCGACGGGCACGGTGCCGCCGCCGCATTGCGTGATCTGCAGGCCGTGAGCATAGCCAAGCTTCTTCAAAGAAGAATTCAGTTTGTGCAAATAGCCTGACATCACCGGACCTAGATACGCGTTCAGCGCTGTGGCGGTGACGCGCTCGTACTCGCCCCACTTGGGCGCGATGTCGAAGGAGCAGGTGACGAAGAGCGACGGCGCAAGCCGCTGCACCATTTTCTTCACCTTCAGCTCGTGATCGGGATTCCTGAAGGACCACAGGAAGCAGATCGCGATCGCCTCGACGCCTTCCGCGACCAGGCTGCGGATCGCAGCCTCGGCTTCGTTCTCGTTCAATTCGACCACGACTTCGCCGAAGCAATCCACGCGCTCCGACACGCCGCGGATCAGGCGCTTGGGCACGATCGGCTGCGGCTTCGAGGTCTCGGGGAAATGCACCACCTTGCGGATGTCGCGCCCGCCGTAGCCGCGCGAGCCGCGCATGATGTGGATCGCGTCCTCGTGCCCCTTGGTGGTGATGAGGCCGACCTTGGCGCCTTTCTTCTGGATGATGGTGTTGGTGCCGACGGTGGTGCCGTGCGACAGGAACGCGATGTCGCGGCAGAACCGGTCGAGCTTCATGCCGAGCGCCTGCGCGCCCGCGTCGAGCGCGTCCATCATGCCGCGCGAGAAATCCGCCGGCGTCGACGGCACCTTGGTGGTGAGCAGCTTGCCGGCGCGGTCGACGATCGCGCAGTCGGTGAAGGTACCGCCGATGTCGATGCCGACCAGATAAGCCATTAACGCTATATTAGCTACCGAAGCATGCCGCTGGAGAAACCTGTCTCGCAACTGCCCGGGCTCCGGCGCATCCTCGCCGACTTCGGCGCGTCGTATGCCGCGGCTGCGTTCGTCGCTTTCCTGTTCGCGACGAGCGGCCCGGTGGTGATCATTCTCTCGGTCGGCGCGCGCGGCGGGCTGTCCGAATCCGACATCGCCTCCTGGATCTTCGCCGCGTTCTGCCTGAACAGCGTGATCTCGGTCGCGTTCACGCTCGCCTACCGCCAGCCGCTCGTCTTCCTGTGGAGCATCCCCGGCGCGGTGCTGGTCGGGCCGGCGCTCGGGCATCTCACGTTTCCGGAGGTGATCGGCGCCTTCGTCGCCACCGGTGTGCTGATGCTCCTCCTCGGCCTCTCGGGCTGGGTGCGGCGCGCGATGGACGCAGTGCCGATGCCGGTCGTGATGGCGATGGTCGCCGGCGTGTTCCTGCGCTTCGGCGTCGACCTGGTGCTCGCTTTCCGGGATGCGCTATGGATTGCCCTTCCCATGACAGCGGCATTTCTGGTGGTCAGTATCTCGAGACTCGAACGGATCTTGCCTCCGTTGATTGCGGCGCTGATCACCGGGGCGATCGCGATCGGCGTTCTAGGCGCGTTCAAGCCGCCCGCCGGCGCGCTGTTCGCGCTGGCGGCGCCGAACCTGTATGTGCCGCAATTCTCCTGGGCGGCGATGGTGGAGCTCGTGGTGCCGCTCGCCATCACGGTGCTCGCGGTGCAGAACGCCCAGGGCATCGCGATCCTCGCCGGCAACGGGCACCAGGCGCCGGTCAACGCCATCACCGCCGCTTGCGGGGTGGGCTCGATCGTCACCGGGCTCTTCGGCGCGGTCTCGACTTGCCTCACCGGCCCGGTCAACGCGGTGCTGTCGAGCAGCGGCGAGAAGCCCCGCCAATACACGGCTGCGCTCTTCTTTTGCCTGCTGGCGGTCGCTTTCGGACTGCTCGCGCCGTTCTTTACGCGGCTGCTCCTGGCGACGCCGCCGGCGTTCATTGCCGCGCTCGCGGGCCTTGCGATGCTGCGGGTCCTGCAGACCGCGTTCACGGCATCCTTCGGCGGCCGCTTCAGCCTTGGTGCGCTGGTGTGCTTTTTAGTGACGGTCGCCGACGTTCCGCTCTTTCACATAGGCGCGCCGTTCTGGGGCCTAATATTCGGCCTTGGCGCCGCGTGGCTCCTCGAGCGTTCACGATGACACGTCCCCTTTCGCTTCTCGAAACCCGCGTCCTCGGCACGTTGTATGAGAAGCAGCACACCGTTCCCGACAGCTATCCGCTGACGCTGAACGCGCTCGTCTCCGGCTGCAACCAGAAGACCAGCCGCTCGCCGGTGATGGAGGCCACCGAGGCCGAGGTCCAGGCGGCGCTCGACGGCCTGAAAAGCGCGAACTTCGCCATGGAAACGAGCGGGGGGCGGGTGTCGCGCTATTCGCACAACCTCGAGCGTGTGCTGCAGGTGCCGTCGCAGTCCGCCGCGATCCTCACCGTGCTGATGCTGCGCGGCCCGCAGACTGCGGGGGAGTTGCGCATCAACGCCGAGCGCCTGCACAGCTTTTCCGACATCTCCGCAGTCCAGGGCTTCCTCGACGAGCTCGCTGCGCGCGCCGCCGGCGCCCTGGTGGTAGAGCTGCCGCGGCTCCCCGGCGCGCGCGAAAACCGCTGGGCCCACCTCCTGAGCGGAGCCCCGAACATCGAGACCATCAAAAAACAGGAAAAACAGGAAACCTCGGTGGAAGCCAACGTAGCGAGGCTCGAGGCGGAGGTTGCCGCGTTGAAGGACCTGGTCGCGCGCATCGCGAAGCAGGTCGGCGTTTCGTAGGTCTGGGCGGAAAGTGATGCCCGGCATTGCCGGGAGGAGAGAAAAGGCTCAGAAGGGCCTTCTTTTTGTGCG
>DATBSZ010000307.1:0-14177 GCA_036559525.1 Burkholderiales bacterium | reverse complement strand
GTGGTGCCACGGATCACCTCGTCGTCCATGTTCACGTTGATGACGCCGTCCTTACCCTTGCAGAGCTCCTCGGTCAGGCGCAGCAGGTTGGTGGCGTACAGCGTGCTCGACTGCTTGGCGAGCCGGCTGGGCAGGTCGGTGTAGCCGATGATCGTGACCCCGTGCTTCACCGTCACCTGGCCGGGCTCGGTGAGCTCGCAGTTGCCGCCCTGCTCCGCCGCCAGGTCCACGATCACGCTGCCGGGGCGCATCGACCGCACCATGTCCGCGGTGATCAGCCGGGGTGCGGGCTTGCCGGGGATCAGGGCGGTGGTGATGATCACGTCGACTTCCTTCGCCTGCCTCGCGAACACTTCACGCTGGGCCTTCTGGAACCCCTCGCTCATCACCTTGGCATAGCCGCCGGTCCCGGAGCCCTCTTCGACGTAGTCGACGCCGACGTACTCGCCGCCGAGCGACTTGATCTGGTCGGCGACCTCGGGCCGCGTGTCGTTCGCGCGCACGATCGCGCCGAGGCCGGAAGCCGCGCCGATCGCCGCGAGGCCCGCCACACCGGCGCCGATGATGAACACCTTGGCCGGGGGCACCTTGCCCGCCGCGGTGATCTGCCCGGTGAAGAACCGCCCGAAGTGGTGCGCCGCCTCGATCACCGCGCGGTAGCCGGCGATGTTGGCCATCGACGAGAGCGCGTCGAGCTTCTGCGCGCGCGAGATCCGCGGCACGCTGTCCATCGCCAGCACGGTCGCCTTTTTCGCCGCCAGCGCCTGCATCAGCTGCGGGTTCTGCGCCGGCCAGATGAAGCTCACCAAGGTAGTAGATGAGGTAGTGCCGTCGCGCATCAGCTGGACTTCCGCCATGCTCGGCGCGCGCACCTTGAAGATCATGTCGGCGCTCGTCCACAGGCGCTCGGCATCGCCGATGATCTCGGCGCCCGCCGCGCGGTAGGTGTCGTCGGCGAAGTTCGCGGCGTCGCCGGCGCCGGATTGCACCGCGACCCGGAACCCCAGCTTGATCAGCTTCTCGACGACGTCGGGAACCGTGGCAACGCGCTTCTCGCCCGCCTCGATCTCGCGCGGCACTCCGATCAACTGCGGCAAGGACCTCTCCGGGAAACGGTGGGGCGGAATTCTACCTTGGCAGCCGCGACAGGGAGCGCTCCGCGATCTCGAACGCGGCGTGCACCGCCAGCGCGAGCGCCGCTGCGGGCAGCGCGCCGGCGAGCAGCACGGCGTGGTCGTTGAGCGCGAGCCCCTGCGAAATGCGCTCGCCGAACCCGCCGGCGCCGATGAATGCGGCGATCGTCGCGGTGCCGACGCTGATCACCGCGGAAGTCTTCACGCCCGCCATGATCACCGGCATTGCAATCGGCATTTCGACTTTCAACAGAATTTGCCGGGACCTCAACCCCAGCGCGGTTCCCGCTTGCACCAAGCCCCGCGGCACTCCGGCGATGCCGGCATGCGTGTTGCGAGTGATCGGCAGAAGGGCGTACAGAAACAGCGCGATCAGAGCCGGCCAGACGCCGATCGTGCCGGTGACCGGAATCAGGAAGGCGAGCAGCGCGAGCGACGGAATGGTCTGCAGCACGCCGGTGAATAGCAGCACCGGCTGCGCGACCCACCCGTACTTCGCGGCGATCAGCCCGAGCGGCACGCCGACCAGCACCGCGATCGCGAGCGAAGCGAACACGAGCCACAGGTGCTCGGCCAGCAGGCGACCGAAATCGGGCGCGAACATCGCCGCCCAGAAGCCCTTCGTGCTCTCGATCTTCGCGCCGAGGTACTCCCGCGCCACATCGGCGAAGGCCACTTTGTCGAGCTCGGCGCGAGCGTTGAGGCGCACCATGGTCTGCTCGTCGATGCGCTTCTCGAGCTTCCTCAGTTCATCGAAGGCTGCAGGAAAGCGCTGCGGGATGTCTGCGCGATACAGGAGCACCGCATCGTAGGCGGGAAAGAACGCGCGGTCGTCGGCCAGCGCCACGATCGCATAGCGCTCGATCTTGGCGTCGGTGGTGTAGAGATCCATGACGTCGATCTCGCCGGCGGCGAGCGCTTCGTAGGCGATGCCGTGATCGAGGCCGCGCGGCTTGTGCGGCAGGCCGTAGGCGGACTGGAGGCCCGGCCAGCCGTCGCGGCGGCCGAGGAACTCGTGCGACAGGCCGAAGCGCAGCTGAGGATGCCCGGCCAGATCGGACGCTTTCTTGATGCCGAGGCGCTCGGCGTCCTTGCGGCGCATGCCGAGCGCGTAGCTGTTGCTGAAGCCCAGGGGCACGCTCGCCGCCAGACCGAGAGATTTCAGCCTCTGATTCAGAGCGGCGAGATCGAGCCGCTCCTCGGACTTGAGGATCTCGCGCGCGATGGTGCCGGTGTATTCCGGGTAGAGGTCGATCGCGCCGGCCTTGAGCGCCTCGAGCAGGATCGCGGTGTTCCCGAGCCCGGGCTTGTGCGCCGCGCCCGCGGTCTGGCTGAGGATTTCGCCGAGGATGTAGGACTCGGTAAAGCGCTTTGAACCGACGGTGAAGGTTTGCGCCTGAGCGGCGCACGCGATCACCGCCGCGAGCATCCCCACCCACTTCATCCTGGGAGCCGGCGGCTTTCAACCAATAACGCGCAGACCGCGATGGTCCTTTTCATCTCTCCCTCCGAGGAACTGCAGCCGCGCCAGGCTCGCGTAGAGCCCGCCCTGGCGCATCAGCTCCGCGTGCGACCCCTGCGCCGCAATTTCGCCGCGCTCGAGAACGACAATGCGCCCGGCATTCTGCACCGTGGCGAGCCGGTGCGCGATGACGAGCGTGGTGCGTCCTTTCTCCAGGGCTTCCAGGCCCTGCTGGACCAGGCGCTCGGCGGCGGCGTCGAGCGAGCTCGTCGCCTCGTCGAGCAGCAGGATCGGCCGGTCGGCGAGCAGCGCGCGCGCGATCGACAGGCGCTGCTTCTGGCCGCCGGAAAGCGTGACCCCGCGCTCGCCGAGCGGCGTGTCGAGCCCGTGGGGCAGGCGTTCGATGAATTCGAGCGCGCAGGCTTGCTCGCAGGCCGCGCTGACCGCCTCGCGCGTCGCGTCCGGCCGGCCGTAGCGGACGTTTTCCAGCACGCTGGCGGCGAAGATCACCGGTTCCTGCGGCACCACGGCGACCAGGCGGCGGGCCGCGCCCGGCTCCATCTCCCGCAGGTCGATGCCGTCGATCCGCACCGCGCCCTGCTGCGGATCGTAAAAGCGCAGGAGCAGCGCGAATACCGTGGACTTGCCCGCCCCCGAAGGTCCGACCAGCGCCACGCGCTCGCCGGGGGCGACCTGTAACGTGAAGCGCACGAGCGCAGGCGTCGCTGCGCGCGCCGGGTACGCAAAACCCACTTCTTCAAAACTAACTCCTAGTGGAGACCGTATCGGCGCGGCGACCGGCACCGCCGGCGCGACGAGGCGCGGCGGCGTGTCGAGCAGCTCGACCAGACGCTCGGTCGCGCCCGCCGCGCGCTGCAGCTCGCCCCAGACTTCCGCCACCGTTCCCGCGCCCATCGCGACCACCGCGGCATAGAACACAAAGGCGGCGAGCTCGCCCTGCGTGAGCCGCCCGGCGAGCACGTCGTGCCCGCCGATCCACAGGATGATGCCGACCGCGCTGAAGGCGATCAGGATCACCGCGGCGATCAGGAATGCCTTGTACGAGATGCGCTCGACGCCGGCCGCGTACGCCGCCTCGGCGTGGCGCGCGAAGCCCGCGCGATCCGCGTCCTCGTGCGCATAAGCCTGCACCGTGCGAATTTCGTGGATTGCCTCGTCGACATACGCGGACACGTCGGCGACGCGGTCCTGGCTAGCGCGCGACAGCCCTCGCACCCTGCGGCCGAGCAGCAGGATCGGCAGCAGCGTCGCGGGCGCGCCGACCAGCACCAGGAGCGCGAGCTTCCAGCTCGTGACGAACAGCATCGCCGCGGCGCCGATCATCATCAGGCCGTTGCGGACGAACATCGACAGCCCGTAGCCGATGACCTGCTGCACCAGCGTGGCGTCGTTGGTGAGCCGCGACACCACTTCGCCGGTGCGCTCCTTCTCGAAGAACGCCGGATCGAGGCCCAGGATGTGATCGAACACCGCGCGCCGCAGGTCGGTGACCACGCGCTCGCCGGTGCTCATCATGAAATAGAAGCGCACCCAGGTCGCCGCCGCGAACACCACGACCACCGCGATCATCGCCGCGAGCGCCTGGTCGAGGAGCCGCGGGTCGCCGCTGCCGAAGCCACGGTCGACGACGTGCTGCAGCCCGCGGCCGAGCGCCAGCACGCACGCCGAGGTGACCAGGAGCGCAAGCAGGGCCACGGCAATGCGCATCCGGTAGGGCCAGAGGAAGCGTGCGAGCTTCATCGGCCGAAAAAACGAACCTGGTTGCGGCCGAGCTGCTTGGCACGCAGCACCGCGGCGTCGGCGTTGCGCAGCAGCGCCTCGCCGTCGCCGCCGTCGGACGGGAACAGCGAAATGCCCACGCTGACCGCGAGCTTGAGGCGCCGGCCGCCGACGCGGAGCTCCGGCGCGAGCGCCTGCAGCAGCTTGTCGGCGACGATGCGGCAGTCGGCGCCGTCCTTGAGGTCGCACACCACGAGCGCGAACTCGTCGGTGCCGGCGCGCGCCAGCGTATCGGCCTTGCGCACGCAGGCGCTCAGGCGCTGCGCGACCTCGCGCAACAGCGCATCGCCTGCGCCCTCGCCGAGCGTGTCGTTCACCTGCCGGAAGTCCTCGAGGCGCACGAGCAGGGTCGCGACCATCCGGTCGCGCCGCTGGGCGAGGTGAATCGCCTGCCGCAGCCGGTCGTCCAGCAGGCGCCGGTTGGGCAGCCCGGTGAGCGTGTCGTGGTACCCGAGGAAGCGCGACGCCTGCTCGGCGCGGCGCAGCTCGCTGACGTCGGCGACCAGCTCAACGCTGCCGCCGCCCTCGACGCGCCGCAGCGTGCGCCGCAGCCAGCGGCCGTCCGCGCTCTGGTACTCGGCGGCGCTATTGCCCGCCGGCGTTGCCGCGGCAAGCCGCGCGTAGAGGTCGCTGCACGCGATCAGGCGCCCCTCGGCGCTCCACACCGCCAGGGCATCGGGAAAACTCTTGATCGCGTCGCGCAGCAGCCGCAGCTCGTCGGCCTTGCTCACGCTCTTTCGACTTGCACCCGGCAGTCGTAGAACGTGGCGCCGCCGCCGAGATCGCTCGTGCGCTGCGAGGTGAGGTTGTTGGCGTTGCGGCCGTCGGGGGCGTACTTCTTCCACCAGACCGAAGGCGCGACCACGACGCCGGGACGCGGCTTGCCATTGACGCGCGCGCGCAGCCGCTGGCTGCCGCGGTCGTTGAACACTCGCACCATGTCGCCGTCGGCGATGCCGCGCTCGGCGGCGTCTTTCGGATGCAGGTCGAGGTGCGGCTCGCGCTCGAGCTCGCGAAACCGCGCGATGTTGGCGAACGACGAGTTGAGGAAGTTGCGCGCCGGCGGCGAGATGAACGCGAGCGGATAGCGCTTTTCGAGCTCGCGATTCTCGACCTCGGCGGGCGGGTTGTAGAACGGCAGCGGATCGATGCCCTGCTTTTCCAGCGCCGCGCTGTAGAACTCGCACTTGCCGGACGGAGTCGGGAAGCCGCCCTGCGCGAACGGTGCGAAGCGCGCGGGAACGTCGAGCTTCTGCCAGCCGGTTTGCTTGAGGCGGTCCCAGTCGACGCCCTTCAGGGCGGTGCGGCAGATGTCTTCGTCAGAGTCGCGGAAGCAGGGCTCGTCGAAGCCCATGCGTGCCGCAAGGCGGCGGAACACCTCGGAATTGGGCAGCGACTCGCCGAGCGGCGCGATCGCGGGATTGTTGGCGAGCATGTAGAGGTGCCCATAGGACTTGTGCACGTCGTGGTGCTCGAGCTGCGTCGTCGCCGGCAGCAGGATGTCGGCGTAATCGGCGGTGTCGGTCTGGAAGTGATCCATCACCACCGTGAACAGATCCTCGCGCGAGAATCCCGCGATCACCTTCTCGGAGTCGGGGCATACCGCGACCGGGTTGTTGTTGTAGACGATCGTCATGCGCACCGGCGGCTCGGCGCCGGTCAGCGCGTCGCCGAGCTTCGACTGGTTGATCACGCGCGGCCGGCGTCCGGCGAGCAGGTCGGCGCGCTCGAGCGCCGCGTGGTCGAAGCCGTAGAAGTCCGCGGTGGTGAGCACGATGCCGCCGGCCGGATCGCGCCACGCGCCGGTGAGCGCCGGCAGGCAGGCGATGGTGCGCGCGGCAATGCCGCCGCCCGCGTGCCGCTGCATGCCGTAGTTGAGCCGGATCGCCGCCGGCTTGGCGGTGCCGTATTCGCGCGCGAGCTGCACGATTTCGTCGGTAGAAATCCCGCACACGCGAGCCGCCCAGGATGGCGAATATTCCTTGAGGACTCGTTGCTTCAGCGCTTCGTAACCCAACGTGTACTTCGCGACGTATTCGGGGTCCAGCAAGCCTTCGCTGATCAGCACATGCATCATGCCGAGCGCGAGCGCGCCGTCGGTGCCGGGAAGAAGCGCGATGTGCTGGGTGCACTTCTCGGCCGACAGGCTGCGGTACGGATCGATCGCGATGACCTTGGCGCCGCGGCGCTTCGCCGTCTGCACGCGCGACCAGAGGTGCAGGTTCGACACGATCGGGTTCGCGCCCCACAGGATGATGAGCCGCGCCTCGTCGAAGCGCTCCGGATCCATGCCGACCGAGCCGCCGAGCGTTGCCTTGAGGCCGAACTTCCCGGCGCTCGAGCACAGCGTGCGGTCGAGGAGCGAGGCGCCGAGCCTGTGGAAGAAGCGCCGGTCCATCGACATGTACTGCACCATGCCCATGGTTCCGGCGTAGCTGCAGGGCAGGATGCTCTCGGGATTGTCGGCGGCGAGCGCCTTCAGCCGCACCGCGATCTCGTCGAGGGCTTCATCCCAGGTGATGCGCCGGAACTTGCCTTCGCCTTTCCGGCCAACCCGTTTCTGCGGATACAGCAGCCGGTCGGGCGCATAAGTGCGCTCGAGGTAATGCGCAACCTTGGTGCAGAGCGTGCCCTCGGTGAAGGGCATATCCGGATCGCCGCGGATCTGGGTAGCGACGCCGTTCTCGACCGTGACGAGCATCGCGCAGGTGTCGGGGCAATCGTGCGGACAAGCGACGCGAACGACGTGAGGAACAACGGCGGGAACGACTGCGGCCATAGGGGGATTCTACGCCAGCGCGGCGTCGACGAGCTCGATCCAGTGGCGCACTGGCGTCGTCGTCGGCGCTTGCAGATGCACCAGGCAGCCGATATTCGCGGTCGCGATCGCCTGGGGCGCGCCCTCTTCCAGCGCGGCGAGCTTGCGCGCGCGCAGCTCGCCGGCGATCTGCGGCTGCAGCAGGGAATAGGTGCCCGCCGAGCCGCAGCAGAGGTGCGCATCGCGCACAGGCACGAGCTCGTAGCCGACGCGCGTGAGCAGGGCCTCGATCCTCCCGCGCAGCTGCTGCCCGTGCTGGAGCGTGCACGGTGAGTGAAAGGCGATGCGGCCGAGCTTTCCGCGCTGGGGAAGGTCCTCGGGCCCGATCACTTCGCACAGGTCGACGGTCAGCCCGGCGACGCGCTCGGCCTTGCCGCGATAGCTCGGATCGATCTCGAGCAGGTGGCCGTACTCCTTCACCGTCACGCCGCAGCCGCTCGCCGTCATCACGATCGCCTCGATCTCGCTGCCCGCCACCATCGGCCACCATGCGTCGATCAGCGCGCGCATGTCGTCGCGCCCCGCTTCCTGGCGATTGAGGTGGAACCGGACCCCGCCGCAGCAGCCGGCGCCGGGAGCCTCGAGCAGCGACACGCCGATTCGATCGAGCACGCGCGCCGCCGCCGCGTTGATCGAAGGCGCGAGCGCCGGCTGCACGCAGCCGCGCAGCACGAGCATCTTCCGGTCGTGACGCGGGGCCGGCCAGGCGCCGCCCGGCCGCGTGGCGGGAGCCATCCCGACCAGTTGCCCCATTCGCAGCGCGGCGGTGAAGAGCGCCGTGCGCGGCAAGCCGAATGAAAGCACCGCCCGCCGCAACCGCTCCCATGCCGTGCGCCGCGTGCGCTTCTCGACGTAAGCGCGGCCGATGTCGACGAGGCGCCCGTAGCGCACGCCCGAGGGACAGGTGGTCTCGCAGGCGCGGCACGTCAGGCAGCGGTCGAGGTGCAGGCGGGTCTTTTCGCTCACCGGCGCGCCTTCGAGCGCGCGCTTCATGAGGTAGATGCGCCCGCGCGGGCTGTCGAGGTCGTCGCCCAGCACCTGGTAGGTCGGGCAGGTCGCGGTGCAGAACCCGCAGTGCACGCACTTGCGCAGGATGGCGTCGGCCTCCCGGCCCTCGGGCGTGTCGCGGACGAAGTCGGCGAGCTCGGTCTGCACGGCGGCTATACTTTTCGCATGAAAGCGCTGACCTGGCTGCTGGTGATTGCCGCGATCGGCGTGCTGGGGTACGCGCTCTGGAACTGGCGGCAGCGCTTTCTCGAGCGCCAGCGCGCCGCACAGGAGCGCTTTGCCGCCTTCATGGCGCAGGCGAAGCCCGCCGCGCCGGCCGTTGCCGCCGATCCGGGCTTGCCGCAGCAAAGGCTCCTCCTGGAGGCAGGGGCGAAGGCCGGAGAAGCCGGCGAGCCCGTGCTGTCGATCCAGCTGTACGCGCGGCTGCTCGCGCGATACCCGGAGAGCGCGCTCGCCGCCCAAGCGCGCGCCGCCGTCGAGACGCAGAAGCAGAAGCTCGCCAAGCCCTAGGCCTCCGGATACATCCGGCCCGGGTTGAAGATCCCGGCCGGATCGAACGCGCTCTTCAGCTGGCCGTGCACCCGCGCGAGCACCGGCTCGAGCGGCGAGAAGCAGCCCGCGGTCTTGTCCGGCGCGCGGAACAAGGTCGCGTGGCCATTGCAGCGCTTCGCCGCAGCGCGAACGGTTTTGGGGTCTTCTGAAGACTTGAGCCAGCGCAACGCGCCGCCCCATTCGATGAGCTGCCTGCCCTGCAGCTCGAGCGGCGGCGAGGTTGACGGAACCGAAAGCCGCCACAAAGGCTCGGGACCGAAAAAGAACGCGTGGCTCTGCTCGCGGATCCCGCTCCAGAAGGGCTCGTCGAGCGCAGCGCCGCCGATCCCGGCCGTTGCCGCGCGCACGCCGGCGCCCGAGCCCGAAAGCCGCACCGTGAGCTCGCCCTTGTGCCACGCCGTGGCGCTGACCGGAAGCGGCTGCCCGGCCCAGCGGTTCATGAGCTCGAGCGCGCGCGCCTGCGACGCGTCGAGGCGCACGGTGCGCTCCGCCTGCGGCTTCGGCGCGAGCTTGAGCGACACCTCGGCAATCAGGCCGAGCGTGCCGAGCGAGCCGGCCACCAGGCGCGACACGTCGTAGCCGGCGACATTCTTCATCACCTGGCCGCCGAAGCTGAGCGCCTGGCCGCGGCCGTCGATCAGCTTTACGCCGAGCACGAAATCGCGCAGCGCCCCGGCGCTGGCGCGCCGCGGCCCGGACAAGCCGGCCGCAACGCAGCCGCCGATCGTAGCCCCGGGGCCGAAGTGGGGAGGCTCGAAGGGGAGACACTGGCTGTTCGCCTCGAGCCTTTTTTCCAGTTCCGAAAGCGAAGTGCCGCAGCGAGCCGTCACCACCAGCTCGGTAGGCTCATACGCGACGATGCCGGAATAGCCGCGAGTATCGAAGACCTCTCCGCGCAGCGCATTGCCGTAAAAGTCCTTGGTGCCGCCGCCGCGCAGGCGCAGCGGCCGATGGCGCGCGGCGGCCTCGCGAATGCTGTCGGCAAGGGACTCGATCAAAAGCGAGGCAGTTCCGGGTGTGGCAGCTGACCGCCGCGGACGCGCATGCGCCCGTATTCCGCGCAGCGCGCGAGCGTGGGCACCGCCTTGCCCGGGTTGAGCAGGCCCTGCGGGTCGAAGGCGCGCTTGACCGCGCGGAACAGCTCGAGCTCGGTCGGCCGGAACTGCACGCACATCTGGTTGATCTTCTCCACGCCGACGCCGTGCTCGCCGGTAATGGTGCCGCCGACCTCCACGCATTTCTCGAGCACCTCGCCGGCGAACAGCTCCGTGCGGTGGAGCTCGTCCGCGTTGTTGGCGTCGAACAGGATCAGCGGGTGCAGGTTGCCGTCGCCCGCGTGGAACACGTTCGGGCAGCGCAACCCGTATTTTTTCTCCAGGGCGGCGATGAAGCGGAGCACTTCGCCGAGGCGCTTGCGCGGAATCGTGCCGTCCATGCAGTAGTAGTCGGGCGAGATGCGGCCGACGGCGGGGAACGCCGCCTTGCGGCCAGACCAGAACCGCAGCCTCTCGGCTTCGTCGCGCGACACCGTCATGCGCGTCGCCCCGGCGCGCGCGAGCAGTGTTTGCATGCGCGCGATCTCGTCCTCGACTTCCTCGGGCGTGCCGTCGGATTCGCACAGCAGGATCGCCGCCGCCTCCAGGTCGTAGCCGGCCTGGACGAACTGCTCCACGGCCTGCGTCGCCGGCCGGTCCATCATTTCCAGCCCCGCGGGAACGATGCCCGCGGCGATCACGTCGGCGACCGCGGCCCCGGCTTTCTCCACGTCGTCGAACGACGCCATGATGACCCGCGCGCTCTGCGGCTTCGGCAAGAGCTTCAACGTCACCTCGGTGAGCACGAACAGCATGCCTTCGGAGCCCACCGCGAGGGCGAGCAGGTCGTAGCCGGGCGCGTCGGGCGCTTCGCCGCCGAGCTGCAGCGGCTCGCCGTCGATCGTGAAGCCGCGCACGCCGAGGACGTTGTGCAGCGTGAGGCCGTACTTCAGGCAATGCACGCCGCCGGAGTTCTCCGACACGTTGCCGCCGATGGTGCAGGCGATCTGGCTCGACGGGTCGGGCGCGTAGTACAGGCCGAACGGCGCCGCCAGCTCCGACACCACCGCGTTGCGCACGCCGGGCTGCACCACCGCCACCCGCGCGAGCGGATCGATGCGCAGCACGCGCATGAACTTCGCCATCGAAAGCAGCACGCCGTCGCCCGGCGGCAGCGCGCCGCCGGACAGGCCGGTGCCCGCCCCCCGCGGCACCACCGGAATCTTCAGGGCGGAGCAGGTCTGGAGGATGCGCCGCACCTGCTCCTCGGTCTCGGGCAGGGCGACCACCATCGGCAATTGGCGATACGCGGTCAGGCCGTCGCATTCGTACGGCCGGGTATCTTCTTCCTCGTGGAGAATCGCGCGTTCCGGCAGGAACTCGCGCAGGGCTCTTACGACAGGTAGGGCCGCGCCCACTTCAAGCCTTCCAGCGTGTCACCCCTGGGATTGTATTCGCATCCCACCCAGCCCGAGTACCCGAGCGCGTCGATGTGGCGAAGCAGGAAGTCGAAGTTGATCTCGCCGTTGCCCGGCTCGTCGCGCCCCGGCACGTCGGCAATCTGCATGTGGCCGATGCGCGGCAGCAGGCGCTCGATCGTCGCGGCGAGGTTGCCTTCCATGATTTGCATGTGGAACAGGTCGTACTGGATGAAGACATTGTCGGCGCCGACGTCGTTCAGCACCTGCGCCGCCTGCCGGCTTGAGCGCAGGAAGCAGTTGGCCACGGTGCGCTCGCTCAGCGGCTCGATCAGCGCGCGCACGCCCTCGCGCGCGAGGCGCGTCGCTGCCTGCTTCAGGTTCGAAACGAAGGTCGCGTGCAGCGCAGCGCGATCCGCCCCTTGCGGGGCCACGCCCGCCAGCAGATGCAGGCTCGGGCAGCGCACGACGCGCGCGTATTCGATCGCGCGCTCCAGATCGTCCCGGAAGCGCTGCTCGCGCCCGGGCAGGCAGGCCGTGCCGCGCTCGCCGCGCTGCACGTCGCCCTGCGGCATGTTGTGCAGCAGCACCTCGACGCGGGCATCGCGCGCGGCCGCTGCGATGTCCGCGGGCTGCCAGTCATAGGGGTACTGGTATTCGACGCCGCGGAATCCGGCTTTCGCCGCGGCGGCAAAGCGCTCGAGGAACGGCAACTCGGGAAACAGCATGGAAAGATTCGCCGCCAGCTTCGCCACGGCGCCAGCATAACCCGCTCACAAGTGCTAGACTTTTTTGGCTGCAAACCCATCACACGAACAGGAGAAAAGAATGGGTGCCCTCTTCCAGTCGCTCGGCCGCACCATCACCGCAGGCGTCGTCCTTCTCATCATCTTCATCATCCTCGCCGGCCTCGGCACCGGCTCGTGGGTCCGTGCCGGGGACCACGCCTGGTGGGCGTTCTTCATGCGCTGGCTGCACGTGGCCTCGGGCGTGATGTGGATCGGGCTTCTCTGGTACTTCAATTTCGTGCAGACGCCCTCGATGCCCAAGATCCCCGACGAGCAGAAGCCCGCGATCAGCAAGGTGATCGCGCCGACCGCGCTATTCTGGTTCCGCTGGGGCGCGATGGCGACGATCGTCACCGGCCTCCTCCTGGCGTTCATGAACGGCTACGTCGGCCAGGCTCTGTCGCTGCAGAAGGGCTACCACGCGATCGGGCTGGGCATGTGGCTCGGCGCGATCATGTGGTTCAACGTCTGGTTCATCATCTGGCCGAACCAGAAGAAGGCGCTCGGCATCGTCCAGGTGGCCCCGGAGCAGAAGGCCGCGGCGGCCAAGATGGCCGGCATGACCTCGCGCTTCAACACCATGCTCTCGATCCCGATGCTGTACTGCATGGTGGCCCAGCAAAACGGCGGGCTCTAGGCTTCTTTGGCAGGTCTGGTGGCTATGGGGGGCGGCGGTCGCCTGCGTCATCGCAGGCCTGGTACTGATCGCCGAGGAAGCGCGCGACGCGGGGTCTGCGGTCCAGGGTGACCTGCTGGACGTCCTGCGCCTGGGGGTCTACTGGGCCTGGGGCTGGGCGGTGTGGAAATCCTCGCGCAACGTCGCGCGGCCGCTATGGACGCCGCTCGCGCGCGCGGCGGTCATCGCCGGCCTGGCGCTGATGATCCTTATCTAGGGAGCTTGTCGAGCCCGCCGAGCTTCGCGCCCGGCTTGATGCCGCGCTGGGCGAACCAGCCCTGCGCCATCTCGAGCGCGTACACCGAAGGCCGCGTGGCGCAATGGGACTGCTCGCTGTGCGGCTGCATATCCGCGATGTTGACGATCGTGCCGTGCTCGTCGAGGAACGCGACCGACAGCGGAACATAGGTGTTCTTCATCCACATGCAGTGAATCGCCGCCTGGTCGAACACGAACAGCATCCCGGCGTTGGCGCCGAGGGACTTTCGGTGCATCAGCCCGCGGCCGCGGCTGGCGAAGTCCGCCGCCACCTCGGCGCGGATGAGATGCATGCCGGCGCTCAACTGCACCACCGGCAGCTCCTGCGCCAGCGCCGGCGCGGCGCAGAGCATGAAGGAAACGAGAAGACGCATAAATGAAAAAGGCAGGACATTGTCCTGCCTTTTTCGGCGTTCGGCAGCGGGTTACTTCTTCATTTCGTCTTTTTTGGCGGGCGCCTTCTTGGCGTCCTTCTTCGGAGCGGCCTTCGCGTCTTTCTTCGGAGCCGCCTTCGCGTCTTTCTTCGGAGCGGCTTTCGCGTCTTTCTTCGGAGCGGCCTTCGCGTCCCCTTTCGGAGCCGCCTTCTTCTCGGTCTTCTTCTCGTCCTTCGTCTGTGCGCCGGCGTGCGACGCCGCGAAGGCGGAAGCGCTAACCGCCGCGAACATCGCGGCGACGATCACGGACAGCAGCTTGTTCATTTCCTTCTCCTGTTTAATTTTTGGACACGGGGCCGAGCAACCTCCTCTGGCCACCCGGAGGCGAACAACGCGCCACTGCCGAACCGGTTGACCTCCCTGTGGGTGTTTCCCCACGGCGCGCATTCTAGACAAAAGCGGCAAAGGGCTTTTTTTGTCCTCTAGACCGTTGTTTATACATAGGAAACACCTCTTGCCAGCCTCCGCTGAACGCGCGCGGGTGCAGCGCCGGGGGTCTTATAATTGCGCCCCCTATGGCCTACCAACACATCAAGATTCCCTCCGGCGGCGACAAGATCAAGGTCAACAAGGACTTTTCGCTGTCGGTCCCCGACAAGCCGATCATTCCGTATATCGAAGGCGACGGCACCGGCGTCGACATCACGCCCGTGATGCTCAAGGTGGTCGACGCCGCGGTGAAGAAAGCCTACGGCGGCAAGAAGAAGATCGTCTGGATGGAGATGTACGCCGGCGAGAAGTCCTGCAAGGTGTACGGCGAGAACGTGTGGCTGCCCGACGAGACGCTCGCCGCGGC
>DATBSZ010000306.1:0-3063 GCA_036559525.1 Burkholderiales bacterium | reverse complement strand
GGAGATCAACCGTGTCACGTTTGTGGGCTGAGCGGGTCGTGATGACGCTTTCGCCTGCGCAGGATTCCGCGGGCGAGCAGGAGGCATGGCGCGGCGCGCTCGAGGATCTGGCGCGCAAGGTGGCCGCGTTGCGCGGGCGGGTCGACGTCACCGTGGTGCTGTCGAACCATTTCGTGCGCTACGCCGTGCTGCCGGAGCAGGACGGCGGCGCGACCGCGGAGGAGGAGCTCGCGCTCGCGCGCTTCCAGTTCGCCAAGATCCACGGCGATCGTGCGAAGGCCTGGGACGTGCGCGTCTCGCCCGAGGGCGAAGGCGCGCAGATCGCCTGCGCGATCGACGCCGCGCTCCTCGAGGGCATCAGGGCCTGTTTTGCCAAGAACCGGAAAGCGCGCCTGGTGTCGGTCCAGCCCTTTCTCATGGCGGCGTTCAACCAGTCGCGCGGGAAGATCCCCGGCGAAGGCGCCTGGCTGCTCCTTGCCGAGCGCGAGCGCACCTGCCTCGCGCGAGTGGCTGCGCGAGGCTGGGCCTCGGTGCACAACGGCCGCGAGACCGACGCGGAGGAGCTGCTCGAGCGCGAGCGCAGCCGGTCGAGCGGCGAGCGGCTGCCTGCGCTCGTCCTGAGGCATCAACTGTGACGCGCGCCGCGCTGCAGCTCGATTACGTCCGCGCGCGACGGCAAGCCCGGGTGCTCGGCGTGGCCGTCCTCGCCGCCGCCCTGGGCCTCGCCGGCTGGCTGGTGCTCGAACACCGCGAGGCGCAGCAGCGTCTGCAGGCGCTCGAGGCGTCCGCGTCGCTGTTGAGCGGGGCCCGGCCGGCGCCCGCGATCCCGCGCGACCGGATCGAAGCCGAGATGAAAAGTGCGCAGGCCACGGTGCGCCAGCTCGCGCTCCCCTGGGCGCAGCTCATCGACTCGCTCGAGCGCGCCTCGATCAAGGATGTCGCCCTGCTGAACATCCAGCCCGACGCGCAGGCTCGCGTGCTGCGCCTGACCGCGGAGGCGCGCCGGGAGGAGCTGATGCTCGACTACCTGAAGCGCCTGGGCGCGACCGGCAGCTTCGTCGAGGTGCATCTCGTGAGCCATCAGGTGCGCGAGGACGATCCGCAGCACCCGATCCAGTTCTCGGTGCAGGCGACCTTCCGGAACCCTCAATGAGTGGAATGAGGAGACGCGCGACATGAGGCGGCGCCTGCAGCGGTTCCTCGATGCGCTCGGCCCGGCGGGCGTCGCCGGCGTGGGCGTGCTGCTCTTCTGCCTGGCGTTCTGGTATACCGCGCTTGCGCCGGCGCAGGCCGAGGTCAAGCGGCGCACGGCGGTCGCCGAGCGCCAGGCGCGGCTTCCCGACCAGGCGCAGCCGGAGCCCGGCGACCACGCCGCGGAGCTCGAGCGCTTCTACAGCCGCTTTCCGAAGATCGACCGGCTTCCGGTCGAGCTCAATGCCCTGTACGCGCACGCCAAGGTGTCGAAGGTCCAGCTCCTGCAGGGCGAATACCGGATGGAGTCGAAGGGCGGAGGACTCAGCGCCTACCACGTCACGCTGCCGGTGCGCGGGAGCTACCCGCAGCTGCGGCAGTTCGTCGGCCGCGTGCTGAAGGAAATGCCGACCACCTCGCTCGACGCGGTGCGCTTCGAGCGCAAGAAGGCCGCCGATGCGCAGCTCGAAGCGCAGGTGCGCCTCACCATCTACCTGAGGAAAACCTAGGAATGGCGGCGAAGGGATTCACTCTCATCGAGCTGGTAGTCGCGGTCGCGATCGTGTCGATCCTCGCCGCGGCGGCGCTGCCGATGAACGAGCTCGTGGTGCAGCGCGCGAAGGAGCAGGACCTGCGGCGCGCGCTGCGCGACATCCGCACCGCGATCGACGCGCACAAGCAGGCTTCGGACGAGGGGCGCATCGTCAAGAAAGTGGGCGAGTCCGGATATCCGAAGCGGCTGGAGGAGCTCGCCGAGGGCGTCGAGGACCAGAAGAGCCCGAAGCGCGACAAGATCTACTTCCTGCGGCGGATACCCAGGGATCCGCTTGCCACCGACAGCGCGCTTTCCGACGCCGCCACGTGGGCGAAGCGCAGCTACGCGAGCCCGCCCGACGACCCGCGCGAGGGCGAGGACGTGTTCGACGTCTACACCACCGCCACCGGCAAGGGCATCAACGGGCGGCCGTACCGCGAATGGTGAAAAGACTCTTCGGCTTTACCCTGATCGAGCTGATCATCGTGATGGCGATCATCGCCACGCTGCTGACGATCGCGGTGCCGCGCTACTACGCGAGCCTCGACCGCTCGAAGGAAGCGGTGCTCAAGGAGAACCTCTACCAGATGCGCGATGCGATCGGGAAGTACTACGCCGACAAGGGCAAGTACCCGACGACGCTCGACGCGCTGGCGAGCGACAAGTACCTGCGCAAGGTGCCGGTCGACCCGATCACCGAGAGCGCGGAGAGCTGGGTCGCGGTGCCGCCGCAGGACCCGGAGAAGGGCGGCGTGTTCGACGTGAAGAGCGGCGCGCAAGGCAAAGCGCTCGACGGCACGGAATATTCGGCGTGGTGAAGCGCGACCTGGTGAAGGGCTTCACCTACATCGGCGTGCTGTTCGTGGTGGCGATGATGGCGACCGGCCTCGCGCTCGTCGGCGAGGTGTGGCACACGAGCAGCCTGCGCGAGAAGGAGGCCGAGCTGCTCCACATCGGCAACGAGTACCGCAAGGCGATCGAGCGCTACTACGTCTCGGGCAAGGGCCAGTACCCCAGGGAGCTCGCCGACCTCGTCAAGGACCCGCGCCACCCCGGCACCGTGCGCCACCTGCGGCGGCTCTATCCCGACCCGATCACCGGCAAGGAAGAGTGGGGGCTGGTGAAGTCGCCCGACGGCGGCTTCGCCGGCGTCTACAGCCTGTCGGAAGAGGCGCCGCTGAAGACCGCCGGCTTCGCCGTGCGCGACGCGAGCTTCGAGGGCAAGGCGAAATACGCCGAGTGGCAGTTCGTCTTCGCCCCGCCGGCCGCCCCGGCCGCGAAACCCGGCGCGAAGCCCGGCGCCGAGGCGAAGCCGGGAGCAGTCCCCACCCCGCCGG
>DATBSZ010000305.1:0-9036 GCA_036559525.1 Burkholderiales bacterium | reverse complement strand
CTTCCATACTGGAAGCTTATCCAGTAGTCTATCCGCATGGTCGAGATTCTTCTGGTGCTGACGCTGATCGCTGCGATCTCGACTGCCGGCTTGCTCAGCATCCACCTGATGCGCGCGAAGAGCGCCGAGCGCGAAGCGCGTGAAGAGCTTTCGCGCGGCCTGGCGACCTTCAGCCAGACGCTCAGCACCCAGATGGGGGCGACCGCCACGGTGCAGAACGCGCAGTTCGAGACGCTGCGCGGCGCGGTCGAGCAGCGCCTGGAGCGCATCCAGCAGGACAACGCCTCCAAGCTCGAGCAGATGCGCCAGACGGTGGACGAGAAGCTGCACGCCACGCTCGAGAAGCGCCTGTCCGAGTCGTTCAAGCAGGTGTCCGAGCGGCTCGAGCAGGTGCACAAGGGCCTGGGCGAGATGCAGACGCTGGCCGCGGGCGTCGGCGATCTGAAGCGCGTGCTGACCAACGTGAAGACGCGCGGCGTGTTCGGCGAGACGCAGCTCGCCGCGCTGCTCGAGCAGGTGATGGCGCCGGAGCAGTACGAAAGGAACGTGGCGACGCGGCCGGGCTCGAACGCCCGGGTGGAATTTGCCATCAAGCTGCCGGGCCGGGACGGCGGCGCAGCGGTGCTGCTGCCGATCGACGCCAAATTCCCCACCGAGGACTACCAGCGGCTGCAGGCCGCGCAGGAAGCCGGCGACAAGGCAGCGCTCGAGATGGCCGAGAAGGCGCTCGAGACGCGCGTCAAGCTCGAGGCCAAGGCGATCGCCGAGAAATACGTCGAGCCCCCGCACACCACCGACTTCGCGCTGCTCTACCTGCCCTTCGAGGGCCTGTTCGGCGAAGTGCTGCGCCGGCCGGGCCTGTTCGACCACATCCAGCGCCAGTTCCGCGTGACGATCTGCGGCCCGACCAACCTGCTCGCTTACCTGAACAGCCTGCAGATGGGCTTCCGCACGCTCGCGATCCAGGAGCGCTCCTCGGAGGTATGGAAGGTGCTCGGCACGGTGAAGTCGGAGTTCGGCAAGTTCGCCGAGGTGCTGGCGAACACGAAGCGGCAGCTCCAGACGGTGGCGAACACCATCGACCAGGCGGAAGTGCGCACGCGCCAGATCGAGCGCAAACTGAAGGACGTCGAGGCGGTGCCGGGCATCGAGGCCACGCAGGAAAATCTTCAGCTCGAGGAAGACAGGCCGCTCGGCGATCTCGTCCGCCTGCCGAAGGCGTAGTCCGCCGCGGCTAACGCTCCGCCGCGACCGCGAAGCGCACCAGCTCCGCGATGTTGCGCACCTCGAGCTTCTCCATGATTCGCGTGCGGTGCACTTCCACGGTGCGGGGGCTGATGCCGAGCACTGCGGCGATCTCCTTCGCGTGCAATCCCTTGACGGCCTGATCGAGCACCTCGCGCTCGCGCGCCGTGAGCCGCGACAGCTTCTCGACATCGGCGCGCCGTAGCTCGGCAGCGTCGATTCGGCGCTGTTCCAGCGCGAATGCCGTATCGATCCCCGCGCGCAGCTGCGCGTCGTCGAAGGGCTTCTCGATGAAATCGACCGCTTGCGCCCGGAACGCCGCTCGCGCCGCAGGCACGTCGCCGTGCGCGGTGATGATGACGAACGGGATCGCGCTGCCCCGGCTGCGCACGCGCGACTGAAGCTCGACGCCGCTCATCCCCGGCAGCCGCAGGTCGGCGACCACGCAGCCCGACCAGCCGGCATCGAACGCCACGAGGAAGCTTTCCGCGTCCGCGAAGAGACGCGTCGCGTAGCCGCCGAGGCCCAGCATCAGGGCGAGCGAATCGCGGATCGACGGATCGTCGTCGACCACGTACACCACGAGCGGGGCGCGGCCGGGCTCAGCCATGGGAATGGAAGGGCAGCACGAGGTGGAACTCGCCGTGGGAGGCGGGGCGCGCTTCGAGGGTTCCGCCGTGCGCCTCGGCGATTGCCCGGCTTACCGCCAGCCCCAGCCCCATGCCGCTCGGTTTTCCGGACACGAAGGGCTCGAACACTCTCCTGACCTGGGCCGGGCCTATCCCGGGCCCGTTGTCCGAGACGACGATGCGCAGGTGGCGCGCGTCGTGGCGCTCCGCGGTTATCGCAACCTCGCCGGCTGCGTGGGCCCCACCCGCTTCCGCGGCGTTGGCCACGAGGTTGCGCAGCACCAGCTCGATCTGCAGCCGGTCCACCCACACGTCGGGCAGGTGGTCCGCGGCGGCCACGCTCAGGCGACCCGTCCCGGCCCGCCGCGCCGCCTCGAGGAGCTCGGCGACCGTTACCCGCTCGAGGCGCGTGGTTCCCTGCCGGAAAAGATCGCGCAGTCGCCGCACCACCTCGGCGGCGCGCTGCGCCTCCGCGAGCATGTGGCCGATCACGCCGGCAAGCTCGGCATGCCGGCCGGCCTCGAGCAGCATCTGCCCCGCGCGGCCGTAGTTGGCGAGCGCGGTGAGCGGCTGGTTCACCTCGTGCGCGATCGCGCCCGCCATCTCTCCTGCGGCCGCGAGGCGCAGCGACTGCTTGAGGCTCTCGGCCGCGCGCTCGCGCTCCTCGACCGTTACCCCGAGATACAGAGCGGTCAGCGTGAGCGCGGCGACCAGCGCCTGAAGCTCGATGGTCGGCAGGGTCTGGAGGGCGCGGTGGTGGATGCCCAGAACGACCCCGGCCTGGACGATAGCGATGGCGATGATCGCTCCCGCCATTCCGCTGCGGATAGCGATCCAGATGAGCGGCAGGAAGAGCAGGTAGAAATGGTGCGAAGGGTCGCCGCCCAGGCCGGTGAAGATCAGCCACAGGGTGGCGGCGACGAGCCCGACCTGCACGTAGGTCTCACCGCGTCGCGCGAGCGCGCGCAGCTCGCTTCGGCGTTGGGCATCCGACGCAAAGAGCAATAGCGGCGCGGTGACCAGCACGCCGACCGCGTCGCCGACCCAGAAGCGCAGCCACCCGGACAACGCCGTGCCGGGCGCGAGCGCGCCGGCGGCGTGCAGCACGCCGACGAACCCCGCCGCGACCACGACCGTACCCGCGGCGACGACGACCACGAACAAGGTGAGCTGCCGCAGGCTGCGCAGGTCGGCGTGCGGGCGCAGATGCTCGCGCAGCGCCCACGCGATCGCCCCATAGCCGGCGGTCAGCGCGAGCGAGGCAAGCGCGGTCACGCCGTACCCCGCAGGAAAATTGCGGATCACGCCGTCGGCGAGGATGATCGTCAGGAAAACCGCCGGCGCATGTCCGAGGCCGCCGAGCAGCATCCAGGCGATGGCGAGCGCGGGTTGCGGGTTCCACGGCGTGATGTTGAAGGCCCCGAGCGGATGGATGTAGCTCACCCAGTCGAGCAGGAGGTAGCAGGGCGCGAACACCGCCGCGTCGCGCAGATATCGAAGGACCTTCATCGCCGAACCGCCATCGTGCGAGCGCCCGGACGCCGGGGCAAGTACGTAGTTTCGCTTACGCGCACGCCCGAATATCCCGCGCTCGGGGCGTCCGGTACCTTGGGCCGATGCCTGCAAACATCGGTCTGATCGAGCTCACCGGCACGGCGCTGTTCACCCTCGCCGTCCTGCACACGTTTTCCACGCGGTACTTCGAGCATCTCGCGCACACGCGCACCGCCCACGCCGGCGTCTGGCATCTGCTCGGCGAGGTCGAGGCAGTGTTCGGCTTCTGGGCTTTCGTGCTGGTGCTGTTCATGGCGCTCGCCTACGGCTGGGGCCGCTCGTCCCAATACCTCGACAGCCTGCACTTCACCGAGCCGATGTTCGTCTTCGTGATCATGGTGGTCGCCGCGAGCCGGCCGGTGATGCAGCTGGCGCGCGACGCGGTGCAGGCCGCCGGGCGCGTGATCCCGGCGCCGCCGGCGGTCGCCGGCTATTTCCTCGCGTTGTCGCTGGTGCCGCTGCTCGGCTCGGTCATTACGGAGCCGGCGGCCATGACGCTCGCCGCGCTGATGCTGCGCGAGCGCGTATTCGCGGCCGGCATCTCCAACCGGCTGAAATACGCCACGCTCGGCGTGCTGTTCGTGAACGTCTCGGTCGGCGGCACGCTGACGCATTTCGCCGCCCCGCCGGTGCTGATGGTCGCCGCGAAGTGGGGCTGGACGAGCGGCTTCATGCTGTCCACGTTCGGCGCAAAAGCGCTCCTCGCCGTGCTGGTCAATGCGCTCGTCGTAACGCTGCTCTTCCGGCGCGAGCTGGCAGCGCGCGCGCTGGCGCCCGCCGATGCACGGCCGCGTGTGCCGGCGGCGTTCGTCGTGCTGAACGTGCTGATCCTCGCCGCGGTCATCTTCACCAATCATTACCCGGAAGCGTTCATGGGCCTGTTCCTCCTGTTCCTCGGGCTGGCCGAAGCCTACCGGCGCCACCACGAGCGCCTCATGCTGCGCGAGGGGCTGATGGTCGCATTCTTCCTCGCCGGCCTCGTGGTGCTTGGCGGACAGCAGCAGTGGTGGCTGCAAGACGTGCTTTCCAGCCTCGACGAGACCGCGCTGTTCTACGGTGCGACCGCGCTCACCGCCATCACCGATAACGCCGCGCTCACCTACCTCGGCTCGCTGGTCGAGGGCGTGTCGGACGAATACAAGTACTCGCTCGTGGCGGGCGCGGTCGCCGGCGGCGGCCTGACGGTCATCGCCAACGCCCCCAACCCCGCCGGTTTCGCCATCCTCAAGGACCATTTCGAGGAGCGCTCGATCAGCGCGCTCGGGCTGTTCGCGGCCGCCCTCGCCCCGACGCTCGTGGCGGTCATTTGCTTCCGGGGGATCCAGGGGCCGGTTCACGAGATCCTCGATTGGGCGCTCTGGGCACAGTGGTTCGCCGGGCTCGACCCTTCCTTCCTTTTCCTCCTGATCCTGCCCTTCGTCGTTGCGGTCGTCGGACTATGGTCCAGCCGGCGCATGTAGTCGAATAGCGACATTCAAAAGCCCCCGCCGCGGCGTAAAATTTGCTGAGGGGCGTGGGGGTTTAATCAAGCGATCGGAGGACGATTGCCGCTTTCGCTGCGCTTTGTCGTACCGCTGGCCCTGGCGCTGGCCGCGATCGCCTATGCCGTCGTTCCGCTGGTCGACCGGCTGACCTTCCAGTGGTTCGTGCGCGACCTCGACATGCGCGGCGCGCTGATCGTGCAGACGGCGCAGGACCCGCTGGTCGAGCTGCTGCGCAGCGGCCGCGGCGCGCGCGAGCGCGTGCTGCGCTACTTCGACCGGATCGCCGAGGGCCAGCGGGTTTTCGCGCTCGGCTTCTGCGATCCCGCAGGCAAGCTGCTCTACGCCACGCGCGTCTTTCCCGAGGCGGTGCGCTGCGCCAAGGCCGAGCGCCGCGAGCCGCGCAATTTCGTGCTCGAGCTGACCGACGGCGCGCTGCACGTCTCGGCGCAGCCGGTGGCGGCGGATGGGCAGGTGCTCGGCGAACTGATGATCGTGCACGACATGAGCTTCGCCCAGCGGCGCAGCGAGGACACGCGCAAGTACGTGCTGTGGCTCTTCGCCGGGATTGCCGCCGTGGTGGCGCTCATCACCGTGGTGATCGCCGAGATCAGCTGGCGCGGCTGGGTCAACGGCATCAAGGCGGTGCTCTCAGGCGACTACCTGCTGCGCTCGCCGGCCGCCAAGGCCGCGGCGGCCGGGCTGCGGCCCGAGTTGCGTCCCATTGCGCGCGACCTGCAGGCGCTGGTGAGCGACCTCGAGAGCGAGCGGCGCTCGCGCGACGAGAGCCAGACCACCTGGGGGCCCGATGCGCTGCGGCGCATCCTGCGCCAGGACCTGAAGGGCGACGAGGTGCTCATCGTTTCCAATCGCGAGCCTTACCTGCACGTGCGGCGCAAGGACAACGTGATCGAGATCCAGCGCCCGGCGAGCGGGCTGGTCACCGCGCTCGAGCCGGTGATGCGCGCATGCTCCGGCACCTGGATCGCGCACGGCGCGGGCTCGGCCGACCGCGACACGGTCGACAAGCACGACCACGTCATGGTGCCGCCCGAGAAGCCGTCGTACCGCATCCGGCGCGTGTGGCTGTCGCAGGAAGAAGAGCAAGGCTACTACTTCGGCTTCGCGAACGAAGGCCTGTGGCCGCTCTGCCATATCGCGCACACGCGGCCGATCTTCCGCGCCCCCGACTGGGAGCATTACCAGACGGTGAACCGGCGCTTCGCCGACGTGGTCGCGGACGAGGCGCGCACCGACGACCCGATCGTGCTGGTGCAGGACTATCACTTCGCCCTGCTGCCGAAAATGGTGCGCGAGCGGCTGCCGCGCGCCACCATCATCACTTTCTGGCACATCCCCTGGCCCAATCCCGAGGCGTTCGGCATCTGCCCGTGGCGCGAGGAGGTGCTGGAGGGAATGCTCGGCTCCTCGATCCTGGGTTTCCACACCCAGTTCCACTGCAACAACTTCTTCGACACCGTCGACCGCTTCCTCGAGGCGCGCGTCGACCGCGAGACCTTCACCATCTCGCACGGCGGCGATCCGACCGAAGTGCGCCGCTATCCCATCTCGATCGAGTGGCCGCCGAATGCGCTCGCGGTCCAGCCGCCGGTGCCCGAATGCCGCAAGCGCGTGCGCGCGCGCCTCGGCCTTGCGCCCGACGTGCGCCTCGGCGTGGGCGTCGACCGGCTCGACTACACCAAGGGGATCCTCGAGCGCTTCGCCGCCATCGAGCGGCTGCTCGAGCTCGAGCCGCGCTGGATCGGCCAGTTCTCCTTCCTCCAGGCGGCGGCGCCGTCGCGCGTCTCGATCGACGAGTACCAGAACCTCGACGCACGGGTGCGGCAGGTGGCGGCGCGCATCAACGAGCGTTTCGGCCGGCCCGGCTGCCCGCCGATCGTGCTCAAGATCGAGCACCACGACGCGGCGCAGGTCTACGAGATGTATCGCGCCGCGGACCTGTGCTACGTCTCGAGCCTGCACGACGGCATGAACCTGGTGGCGAAGGAGTACGTCGCCGCGCGCGACGACGAGCAGGGCGTGCTGCTGCTCTCGCAGTTCACCGGCGCCGCGCGCGACCTGGCCGAGGCCCTGATCGTGAACCCCTACGACATCGAGCAGAGCGCCGCGGCGATGCACCTCGCGCTCACCATGTCGCCGGAGGAACAGCGCGCGCGCATGCGCAGCATGCGAAACCTGGTGCAGGAGTTCAACGTCTACCGCTGGGCCGGGCGCATGCTGATCGACGCCGCGCGCATGCGCCACCGCAGCCGCGTCATGGCGCGGGCGCGCGCGGCGCGGCGGCGCTCGGGTGCACTGTGAAAAAAGATGCCCCCATTCGACCGTAACTGGGCGTTCTTCCTCGATCTCGACGGCACGCTGCTCGAAATCGCCGACACGCCCGAAGCGGTCGATCCCGGAGAGCCGGAGATCATTCTTCTCGGCCGGCTCAAGAACGCGTGCGGCGGCGCCGTGGCGCTCATCAGCGGCCGTTCGCTCTCGCGCATCGACCAGCTGTTCTCGCCGCTCATCCTCGCCGCGGCCGGGCAGCACGGCGCAGAGCGGCGCGACGCAATGGGCACGCGCCATCGGCACCGCTTCCCGGTGACCGCGCTCAGGCCCGCCGCGGGCGGCATCCGCAGCTTCGCCGCGCGGCACCAGGGCCTGGTGTTCGAAGACAAGGGCGCAAGCGTCGCGCTGCACTACCGCCTCGCGCCGCAGCTCGCGGCCGCCGCGCAAAAGGCTGTGCGCGAGGCCGCCGAGCCCCTCGGCGACCAGGTCGAAGTGCAGGGCGGCAAGATGGTGGTCGAGCTCAAGCCCGCGGGATGCGACAAGGGCAAGGCGATCGAGAGCTTCATGCAGGAGCCGCCGTTCGCCGGCCGCGTCCCGGTGTTCTTGGGCGACGACGTCACCGACGAGTACGGCTTTCGCGTCGTCAACCGCCTCGGCGGCCACTCGCTGAAGGTCGGCGAGGGCCCGAGCGCGGCGCGCTGGCGGCTGGAAAATCCCGCCGCGGCCAGAGCCTGGCTGCAAGCCTGGCTGGAGAAATGCGGCTCGGCGTCGACGTAGGCGGGACGAAGATCGCAATCGCGGTTCTAGACGCCGGTGGCGCCGAGCGGCTTCGCCGCCGCGTCGAGTATCCGAGCCGCGAGTACGGCACGGCTCTCGAGCTCCTCGCGAAAGAGGTTCTTCAGGCGGAGAAAGACGCCGGTGCGCGCTGCAGCGTCGGCGTCGGCATGCCGGGACTGATCGACCCCGACACCGGCCGGGTCGAGAACGCCTACAACACGCCCTACAACAAGAAACCTTTGAAGAAACAGCTTGAGGAACGCCTGGGGCGCGAAGTGCGGTTTGGCAACGATGCCAATTGCTTCGCGCTGTCCGAGGCGGTGGACGGCGAGGCGCGCGGCGCGCGCGTGGTGTTCGGCGCGATCCTCGGCACCGGCGTGGGCGGCGGCATCGTCGTGGGCGGGCGCATGCTCGAGGGGCGGCACGGCATTGCCGGCGAATGGGGCCACACGCCGCTTCCCTGGATGAGCGACGAAGAGCACCCAGGCCCGCGCTGCACCTGCGGCCGGCTCGGCTGCATCGAGCAGTTCCTCTCCGGCCCGGCGAAGAACCGGGAGCGCGACGAGATCGGCGAGGAGCGAGCGATGGCGCGCTACGAGGATCGCCTGGCGCGCGCGTTCTCCATGATCATCAACGTGCTCGATCCCGACGTAATCGTGGTCGGCGGCGGCCTTTCCAAGCACGAGCGGCTGTACGCCAACGTGCCGCCGCTGCTGAAGAAGTACGTCTATTGCGAAGACCCCAGGACCCCGATCGTGCGCGCGCGGCACGGCGAGGCGAGCGGCGTGCGCGGCGCTGCGATGCTATGGCCGCTCTAGAGCCTTCCACTCTAGAATCTTCGTGTTGAAAAAGATTGCAGTCCTGACGAGCGGCGGCGATGCGCCGGGCATGAACGCCGCGGTGCGCGCCGTGACGCGGGGGGCGCTCGCCCGCGGCTGGGAAGTCTTCGGCGTGCGCAACGGCTACGCCGGCCTGCTCGGCGACCTGATCGAGCCGCTCGCCGCGCGCGACGTCGGCGGCATCGTGCAGTCGGGCGGCACCGTGCTCGGCAGCGCGCG
>DATBSZ010000304.1:0-2594 GCA_036559525.1 Burkholderiales bacterium | reverse complement strand
CGGACTACAGGCCTTCGACGGCGCGAAATATATTCGGCGACAGTGCGGTTCGGGCGAGGTGATTAGGAACTTCGACCCATGATCTAGCGCGCCGCACCATGGTCGTGCGTAACCTGCACCGAATAGGGTTACGCCATGGGTTCCCGACTCCTTCTTCGTGACCTGACCGAGCTCTACGCGCACGCCCTGGTAGTGGAGCGGGAGGCCGCCAAGCGCTTCGTCGAGCTCGAGCGCTACATGCGCGATGCCGGCATGGACCACATCGCCGACGAGTTCGAGAGCATCGGTAAAGAGGAGCGCGAGCAGTACGAGCTGCTCGCCATCGGCACCTCCGGCCGCGAGATGCCGCAGCTTCGCTCCTGGGAGTACGCGCCGCACTTCCTCGGCCCGCAAGCCGACGCGGTACGCGCGCCGCGCAGCGTGCGCGAGGCGCTCACACTCGCCATCGCCATCGAGCGGCGCACGCAGAACTTCTACGTCGACGTGGCCGAGCACACCACCGACGACACCATGTGCGCCTTCGCCGCCGAGATGGCCGCCGACGAGAGCCGCCACATCGCGCGCCTCGAGCGCCTGCTCGCGCGCGAACCCGAGGCGCAGGGTACGGTCGCCGGCGACGGCGACGTCCTGCCGCTCAAGACGTAGCCACTCCTGCGGTCAGTTGTTGGGCGCCGTCCCGCCGCCCGCCGCGTGGGAGAGCGAGCGCTCAGTCTGCGCCACGATCTCGCTCGCGGTGGCGCTGTCGTAGAAGAAGTAGCTGCCGTTCTTCGCCGTGATGCGCATGCGCGTCGCGCGCGGGCTGATCGGCTCGATCTCGATCTCGATGGTGCGGTTCTCGGTACGCGCGTAGACCAGCTCGCCGTGCTCGAACATCTCCAACGATTCGAACGCGAGTCCCATGCGCTCGATCGCCGCCAGCGAAGCGTTCTTTACCTCGGCCGCGGGCGCGGTGAACGTGCGCGAGGTGACCCCGTCGATGTTGTAGCGCAGGGCGGTGCCGGCGCCCGCGCCGACCAGCGCTATCGCGAGCGGCTCGCAGCCGCCGAGAGCGAACAGCAGTACGGATAGGAATACTCGTGCCAAGCCGGCACAGTGACGGTCTGTAGAAGAAGCCGCTATCCGGCGAAACTAGTTCCAGAGGTCCACCGGCTCGCCGCGGCCGCGCATGCGCTCGGCCTTCTCCTGCAGGAAGCGCTGGAACGAAGGCTCGCGCACGTAGCTGCCGCTCGACACGTAGTCGAGCGCGCCCGCGATATGGAACGGCCGAAGATAGGCCTCGGTGCGAAAAACTTCGCGCCCGCGCGCGTCGAACAGCAGCAGTGTCGGGACATACCCGACGCGCAGCGCGCTCGCCCAGTCGGCGGGGGAGATTTTCTTGCCGTCAGGGGCCACAACCGGTTCCCCGCTCGAAAACGCCAGGCGCACGACGTCGAACTTCGCCAGCTGCTCGCGAACCTCCGGCCTCTTGAAGGCCACGGCGTGCATCTCGTCGCACTGGGCGCAGAAGGGCGTCTCGAACAGCACCGCCAGCGGCTTCGCCCCCGGCCCGCGGCGCAGGTCGTAGGGCGGGGGCAGGAAGAAGGGCTGGGGATGGAGGCTGGCGCTCGCGGGCTCGCGACCTTGGCGCTCCAGATATTCCGTGAAGGAAATCTTGCCCGCCACGTGATCAAGCGCAGCATCGAACTGATGCGGCGGGTGGTAGCCGTTCAGGCGCAGCGCGATCGCGCCGCGCTCGTCGAGGAACACCAGCGTCGGCGTGAACTGCACCTTGAGCTGGGCGGCCAGCCGCTTCTCGGTCGTCACTGCGCCGTCGGTCCAGGTCACCTCGCGGTCGCCCCAGATGTTGATCGCGAGCGCGACGAGCTGGCGTTGCGCCTTCGCGGCGATCGCAGCCTGGCGGAAATTGACCTCCATGAGGCGCTTGCAGTACGGGCAGCCGTCCTGGCCGAAATAGAGCATCACGCGCTTGCCCTGCGCCGCGGCCTCGGCCACGTCCTCGCGCAGGTCGAGCAGCGACTCGCTGAACCACGCAGGGGGCTCTTGCGCAAACGAGGGGTTGAGGCTCAGAACAAGCAAGAAAACGAACACCCGCATGCTCACAGTATAGTAAGCCGATGCTGCGGCTGCTCCTGCTCTTCGCCTCGCGCCGCGGCCGCGGGCGCATGGTGCTCTCGGTCGCGGGCATCGCCCTCGGCGTCGCGCTCGGGTACGGCGTGCACCTGGTCAACCGGGCCGCGGTGAGCGACGTCGCGGCGGCGGTGCGCTCGCTCGCCGGCGAGGCCGACCTCGAGGTGCGCGGCGGCCGCGCCGGCTTCCCCGAAGCGCTCTATCCGCAAATCGCGCAGCTTCCGGGCGTGGCGGTGGCGAGCCCGGCGCTCGAGCTCGACGTCGGGGTCGCGGGCAGCGAGCGCACGCTGCGCGTCAACGGCATCGACATAATGCGCGCCGCGCTCGTGCAGCCGAACCTGATCCTCGACGATCGCTACGAGCTGCTCGCGCCGGATCGCGTTTTTCTCTCGGTCGCGGCAGCCCAGAGTCTTGGCCTTGGCAAGGGCGACACGCTCCCCCTCGTTGTGGGTCAAACCATCACAGAA
>DATBSZ010000303.1:0-20993 GCA_036559525.1 Burkholderiales bacterium | reverse complement strand
AAGGACCCGCGCGAGACGGGCAGGCACTTTACTTGGCGGGAACCGCGTCGGTCAGGCGGTAGAACACGCCCGTCGGATCGTCCTTGAGGATCGCGAGCTTGCCCGAGAGCACCACCGGCTCGAAGGTGTACTTCACCGGCGCCTTGCTCTTCACCTCGACCATGCTCTCGGGACCGCCGGGCAGGCAGAAGGCACAGCTTTGCGGCATCGCCGTCAGCACGAAGTGGCTCTGCTTGTCGCCCATCTCCAGCGGCATCATGAACCCCTGCACCTTCACTTCCTTCTTGTCCAGCGCGGCGACCGCCGCGGCGAACTGCGGCACGTAGCGGTCCTTCTGCTTCACCAGCTCGACCTGCGACAGCGTCTTCCACGACACCACGTCGTTGCGATCCGGAAGCGGCTTGAACTGGTTCGGGTCCGCGCCGGGCGGCGTCTGGTGCTGCGCGATGGCGGGGGAGACGATCAGCAACGCGGCGAGCAGGATTCGGATCTTCATCCTGTAATCCTACCCCTGCGCCAAGGTCCGCGATACATCGGTGCGATAAGCTCGCCAGGCCGGTAACAGTGCCGCCAGCAGGCCCACCGCGAGGGACACCCCAAGCAGCCACAGCTCTTCGGGCCGCCATTCCAATCCTGTCACCGCAGACTGCCGCTGGGACTCGAGCCAAACGCCCAGGGCCGAAGCGAAAGCGTGGCCGAGGCCGAGGCCGATCAGGGCCCCGAGGAGGGAAAGCGCGATCCCCTCGCCCAGCAGCAGGCCGAAAAGCTTGCCCGGCGATGCGCCGAGCGTGCGCATCACGGCAAGGTCGTAGCGGCGCTCCTCGAGCGCGGTGTAAAGCGCGATGAACACCGACAGGCCGGCGGCAAGGATCAGCACGAGGGCGAAGGCGCGCAGCGCTTCGACGCCGACGCCGACGATGCTGAAAAGGCGCGCGGTCTCGTACGCCGGCGACGCCGCCTGCAGCTCGCTCTGGGAATTGATCTGCCGCGGAAGCATCGCCGCGGCGAGCGGCGATGCATACTGGACGAGGAGCACCGTCACTTCGCGCGCCTCTTCGAGCGCCTTGCGATCGGCCTCGTCCTCCGGTCCCTGGTGCTCCTCGTGCACCCGCCACACGCTCTCGATGCTGGTGAGCACCAGGCGATCGATCACCGAGCCGCTCTTTTCCAGGACGCCGACGACCTTGTAAGGCGCTTCCTTGTGCTCCTCGCCTTCTCCGCCGATACCGTGCGCACCGACGAAGCTGCCACCCACGCCCACGCCGGTGCGCGCCGCCACCTCGGCGCCGAGCACCGCCTCCATCGGCTTCTCGTGAAAGCGTCCTTCCCGCATTTTCACGCCGTAGTGCTCCGGATACTCCCTGCCGGCGCCGACGATGCGATTTCCTCTCCAACTATCGCCGAGCGCGAGCGGGATTGATTTCCGGATCAGGCGATGCTTGCCGAGCTCGCGCGCGGCGGCGAGGGGGATGTTCCCGGTCGGCGCGTCGACGTGATAGATGCCCGACAGGATGAGCTGCATCGGGCTGCCCTTCGCGCCGACCACGAGGTCGATGCCGCGCGCGTCGCGCTGCATGCGCTCCTCGAGCTGGCCGACGACCAGGATCAGCAGCACGATGGTCGCAACGCCGAGCGCGAGCAGGATCAGGCTGAGCGCGGTGTTCAGCGGCCGCGCGCGCAGGTAGCTCGCCGAAAGCGTGGCGAGATTCAAAGCTCCAGCCTTTCGCGAAACTTGCCCTTCACGCGCGAGTCGTGCGTGGCCACCACGAGCGTCGCGCCGTGGCGCGCCGCCTGCTCGGCAAGCAGCTCCACGACCTTCGCCGCCGCGGAATCGTCGAGGTTGGCGGTGGGTTCGTCGGCGAGCAGCAGCTTGGGCCGGTTGACCACGGCGCGCGCAATCGCGACGCGTTGCTGTTCGCCCTGCGACAGCTCGCTCGGCCGCCGCGCCGTCTTTTCACCCACCCCCAGCGCGCCCAGCGTATCCGCGATGCGCGCGTTGTCCTGCGGCACATGCGCGAGGTACTGCGCGAGGCGCAGGTTGTCGCGCACGCTGAGATGGCGGACGAGATGGAGCGCCTGCAGCACGATGCCGACAGTCGAGCCGCGCCAGCGGTCCATGCGCGCGCCCTCCAGCTTGCGCAGGTTCTCGCCGGAGACCTCGACTTCGCCCTCCGCGGGTTGGATCAGCCCGGCGATCACGTGCAGCAGCGTGCTCTTGCCGCAGCCCGACGGCCCGAGCACCAGCCAGCGCTCGCCCTGCGCGACCTTCCATTCGGAAAGGCGCAGCGCTTCGTGCTTGCCGTAGCGATGCGCAAGACCGCGAACCGCAATCATTTACTTAGCGAGACACTCCTCGAGGCCGGCGATGAAGATGTCCTTCGGCAGCTTCTTGCCGATGAACACGAGAAGCGAGCTCTTCTTCTCGCTTTTCGTCCACGGCTTGCCCATGTCGCCGCCCATCATCATGTGCACGCCCTGGAACACGACGCGCCGGTTGTTGCCCTTCATCCACAGGATGCCCTTGTAGCGCAGCAGGTCCGGGCCGTACACCTGGATCATCCCGGAGAGGAAGCTCTCGAGCTTCTGGCCGTCGAACGGCTTGTCCGAGCGGAACACGAACGACTCCACCTCGTCGTGGTGCTCGTGCTCGATGCTCTTGAGGAATTCCGGGTCGAGCTCGAGGATCGCGTTCAGGTTGAAGCCGCGGATGTCGAGCACCTCGTCGATCGGCGCGTTGCCGAAGTGCACCTTCTTGATCGGTGCCCTCGGGTTCATTTTCTTCAAACGGGAAGAGAGTTTCGCCGCTTCGTCTTCCGAAACCAGATCGGTCTTGGAAAGCAGAATCCGGTCCGCAAACCCCACCTGCTCCTGCGCTTCGTGGAATTCGTCGAGCTGCTTGGGCGCGTGCTTGGCGTCGACCAGCGTGATGATCGAGTCGAGCAGGTAGTAGTTGCCGATCTCCTCGTCGGTGAAGAAGGTCTGCGCCACCGGGCCCGGATCGGCCATGCCGGTGGTTTCGATCACCACGCGGTCGAATTTGAGGTCGCCCTTGTCGCGCTTCTCCTTGAGCGTGCCGAGGATGCGGATCAGGTCGCCGCGCACCGTGCAGCAGATGCAGCCGTTGTTCATCTCGACGATCTGCTCGTCGCCCGACTCGATGATGTCGTTGTCGACGCCGACCTCGCCGAACTCGTTCTCGATCACCGCGATGCGCCGGCCGTGGTCCTCCTTGAGGATGCGGTTGAGCAGCGTGGTCTTGCCGCTGCCGAGGAAGCCGGTGAGGATCGTCACCGGCACCATGTTCTCTTCGGCCATCAGTACTTCACCGTGCAGCCGTACGGCGAGGTCGCCGCCGTGCTCACCGGCTTTCCGGCCATCGCCTCGCCGAGCGCGGTGCGCACGTGGTTCTTCGCCTGCTTCGTCGCCTCGGCGCTCGCCCAGCGCTTGTCGTCGATCGCGCCCGCATAGATCAGCTTGCCTTGCGGGTCGACGATGTACATGTGAGGCGTGGTGCGCGCGTCATACAGCTTGCCGACCTGGCTGTCCTTGTCGATCAGCGTCGCCTTGGGCGCCGCGCCTTTCTCGCCCATCCACTTGCCCATTTGCTGCGGCGTCTTGAACTCGCTCGAGGACTGGTTGGTCGAGTTGACGGTCAGCCAGACCACGTCCTTCGAGCCGAGCTCCTTCTGCAGCTCTGGCATGTTGCCGCTGTTGTAATGACGCTGCACGTACGGACATTCGGGGTTGGTCCACTCGAGGACCACGTACTTGCCGCGGTAGTCGGAGAGCTTGACCGCCTTGCCCTGCAGGTCCGGGGCGGAAAAATCGGGCGCGGCCTGGCCGACCTTCGCAGCCCAAGCGGTTGAAGCTGAAGCAAGAACCAATGCAAGAGCGAGTCGTTTCACGTTGACCTCCAGAGAATGGGATTCTATCCGTCCAGCGCCGCCAGCACGCGCTCCGGCGTCAGGAGCTCGGGCAGCAGCTCGGGCGGGCGCCCCGGCTTGTACATTGCATAGGTCGGCACGCCGCTGCGGCCGAGCGCGGTGAGCGCGCGCGCAATCTCGGGATCGCGCCGCGTCCAGTCGGCGCGCACCAGCGTTACGCCGCGGTCGCGGAAGGCCTGCATCACGTCGTCGCGCGCGAGGACCACGCGCTCGTTCACCTGGCAAGTAACGCACCAGGCAGCGGTGAAATCGATGAACACCGGCTTGCCGGCGGCGGTGAGCGCGGCGACCTTCTCCGCAGAGTAGGGTTCCCATGCCGCGTGCGGCGCAGACGGCGGCGTGGTCTGCTGAACCAGGACCCATGCGAGCCAGATCACCGTAGCGTAGAGCGGCACTGCCAGCCATTGCTTGAGACGCGGCATCCACGGCCCCGGTTTCGGCAGATGGCGGCGCCATCCCGGCGCCGCGGCGAGCGCCGCGTAAGGCAGCGCCATTCCCAGCCCGAGCGCGGTGAACACCGCGAACGCGCGCCAGCCCGACTCGAACACTGCGTAGCCGAGGGCCGCGCCCATGAACGGCGCAGTGCAGGGCGAGGCGACCACCACCGCGAGAACGCCCGAGAGAAAGTGGCCGCTCGGGCCGCCGGCGAAGGAAAAGCGGAACTCGAAGAGACCCGACAGGTTCAGCGCGAGCACCAGGAACAACGCCGCGAGCAGCGCCACCGCCACCGGCGACTGAAGCTGGAATCCCCAGCCAAGCTGATTACCCAACGCGCGCAATGCAATCAACGCCGCGGCGAGTAGCCAGAACGAGACGAGCACACCCGCGCTGTAAAGCAACGCACGGGAAACCCGCGCGTCCCCGCCTTGGGCAAAACCGAGCACCTTGATCGACAACACTGGCAGCACGCAAGGCATCAAGTTGAGGAGCAGCCCGCCCGCGAAGGCGAGCACGAGCGCAGCCACGAGACCCAGGTCCGCAAAGCGCGCGACGATCGGCACGTCGATCGCCAGAGCATTCTTTTCCGAGATAAGAAGCCCGGAGACCCGGTCGAAAGATCCCACCGGCTGCGCCGCCGCACGCAGCGCCAGGCGATAGCCGTCGCCTTCGCGCGCAAGCGCCTGCGGCGCCGCCGGCTCGACTTTGCCTTCCTCGAACGGCAGGAAGAACGCTTCCTTCAGCTCGACGCCTGACGGCGGCGAGATCGCGAGCGACGCGCCTTCATCCTCGGCTTTCGCGGCAAACAGCCATTGCGCCGGCGCGGGGACCGGAAGCCGCTCACGCGCCGCCGCGATCGGCTTCCCCCAGCGCGCGTCCTCTGCGGTTTTCCTCGCTACGGGGAGCTCGACCGAGAGCTCGGCATCCTGCTGCAGGCACTGCACCTCGCACACCAGCCAGAATGCCTTCGCACGCAGCGTCACCGGCCGATCCGCGGCGAGATCCGCCGGCGGCAACACGCGGGTCAAGAGCAGCACCTCGCCCTTGTAGCCGAAGTTCATCAGCGGCCCGACCGGGATGCGGACCGGCACCGGCCATTCGATCTCGCCCGCGGCAAAACCCGGCGGCAGCCGCCACTCGATGCGCGTCGGCTCGCCGGAATCGCCGGGATTGCGCCAATAGGTGTGCCATCCGGGAATCGCCGCGAGGCGCAGCGCGACCGTGATCGGCTCGCCCGGCACCAGCGCGTCGCGCTCGGCGACGAGTTCGGCCTCCGCTTGAGGCGTGCGCACCGGCGCCGCCCACGCAGTTAAACCGAAAAACATGAGAAAGAAGAAGGCTAACCGCATCAGTGCCGGTGGCGGGTGCCGCGCGCCGCGGCGTAGTGCTCCTTGAGCAGGTCGCGGCCGAAGTCGCCGCTGAAGTCACGCCATACCGTATGGATATGGTTGCCGTCGTTCTGGGACGCGTCGTATTCGATCAGGAACAGCGATCCCTGCACGCGGTAGTAGTGCGGCTTGCCGCGAACGGTCGAGCCGGCCCAGCCGAAGCGGATCGCCTCGATGCCGCCCTGCTTCGCGCGCGCAAGGCGCGCCTGCGCGAGGCCGGGCTCGAAGTTGCCGGCGTAGATCTCGATCAGCCTCCACAGCAGCGCGCGCTGCTTCTCGTCCAGCTTCGCACCCGCGATACCCGCGGCGGGAAGCGCCTCCACTTTGTCCTTGTTGGCCGTGACGATGTCGCCGTAGGTGCGCTCCTCGAACACCGCTTCGCGGCGCTGCGCCTCGCCGAGCGATTCGAGGAGCGCCCAACCCGCGTCGTGCTCCTCGCCGAGAGCGCGCAGTCCTTTCTTCGCGCCCTTCTGGACCGTGGCCGGGTTGGCGCCGAAGAAGCTCGGCGTATCGACGGCCAGCTTGTCGCCCGCGAGCGTGAAGTTGAGAGACAGGTGGTGGCCTTCGAAGCGCCAGCCCCAGCGCCCGGCGGCATCCGGCGTGCCGTACACCGTGAGGTGGTAGCGCTCCGGATCGCGCATCCAGCCGAAGGTCTCGATCTCGCGCAGCACGATCTCGAGCTCGATGATGTTCACGACCTTGCGGTAGCCCGCGGCCGACAGTGCCGTGCGCAGCAGGCCGTGCACCGCATCGCGCCCGGCCTTGTCCATCTCTTTGAAGGAAAGTCCGTTGCGGGTGCGCGGCGTGTAGTGCCAGTCGGTGCGGTCGCGGTCCTCGAAGGGCCGCATCGCCTGCGCGCGGCTCTTCTCCGGCAGTGCGGCCAGCACGCGCTCGACCGACGCGCGCATCTTCGCAGCCGCCGCGGCACTGGGTTGCGGCTTGTCTTGCGCCGGCGCCGCGCTGCTGAGGAGGGCGAGAAGGGCTGCAGCCAGAGTCCGGATCATGCTGTCCTTAACAGCAGCAACCCCTTGCGATATTCCGCCGAGCAGACACTCATTCAACTACGCGATCGATACGAGGCCGCACCGACTCCGGGATGGCAATGCCGAGCGCTTTCGCCGCTTTCAGATTCACCACCAGCTCGAATCGTGCGCTTTGCTCCACCGGGAGATCTCCGGCGTTTGCGCCCCTCAGTACCTTCGCAACCAGATCGGCCGCTCGCCGCGTTTCATCAAGGAAATTCGGACCGTATGAAAGTAAGCCTCCCCGCACGACCAAATCCGGTTCCGCAAAGAACACGGGAATCCGTCGCCCCGTGGCAAGCCGCACAATTTTTTCAGGCGCCTCCAGGCCCACGACGAAGCTCATCGGTTGGTAGACAAATATCGCATCCGCACCGCCCTCAATCGCTTTGCTGACGGCCGCATCGGGCGTCGGTCCGGAAAGCTCCGCCGTAACCAGTTCGAATCCGAGTCGGGCAGCGATCTGCCGAACAAGGGGTTCACTAGCGGTGTAGGTAACATCCTGCTGGTAAGCGGCAACGACAACTCGTCTGGCCTTCGGCAGAACCTCACGAAGCAGTTCCAGACGCTTTACCGTCATTTCGCGCTGAAGGAAGGCCACTCCGGTCGTATTGCCGCCAGGACGCGCGAGCTCCTTGACGACTCCGTACGCGACCGGATCGCCGACGATCGTGAATACGACGGGAAGCTTGTTTGTGGATGCGGCTTGAATCGATCGTGTGTTGGTCGAGCCAAACGAAAGAATCACGTCTGGCTTGGCGCGAATCAGCTTGTCCGCGCTCTGTGCGCGAGCAACCGGATCGATCGATGAATATTCTTCCACCATCTGCAGGTTGCGTCCTGCGGCGAATCCCAATTGCTGGAGGCGCTCGCGGAACACTCGCATGTGATCGCGCAGCACCGGCGTCTCGCCGAACTGGAACGCGCCGACGCGGTAGACCCGCTGCGACTGCGCAAGCAACTTTGCCGGCGCCGCGAGCAGCGCAGTCGCGAGTCCGAGTATGGTCCGGCGTCGCATTCAGGACTTCAGCACCAGCAAGCCCTTCAGGTATTCCCCTTCCGGAAACTCGAGCGCCACCGGGTGATCGGCCGCGGCGGTAAAGCGCTCGACGATCTTCGCGTCGGCCTCGGCGTCGAGCGCCGCGCCGGCGACGATCGATTGAAAGAGCTCCGCGGAGACCCCGCCCGAGCACGAGAAGGTGGCCAGCAGCCCGCCGGGCTCGAGCAGCTTCAAGGCCCACAGGTTGATGTCCTTGTAGGCCCGCGCTGCTTTTTTCACCTGCGCCGCCGTCGGCGCGAACTTGGGCGGATCGAGCACGATCAGGCCGAATTTGGCGTTTTGATCTCTTAGGGTCCGGAGCTTGGCGAACACGTCGGCCCGTTCGAACTCCACCTTGGAGGCGTCGAGAGGATTCGCCGCAAGATTTTCCTTGGCGACCTCGAGCGCCGCGGCGGAGCTCTCGATCGCGGTCACGCGCTTCGCGCCGCCGGCGAGCGCGGCGATCGAGAAGCCGCCGGTGTAGCAGAAACCGTCGAGCACTTCGCGGCCCGCGGCGAGCGCTCGCACGCGCTGCCGATTTTCGCGCTGGTCGAGGAAGAACCCGGTCTTCTGCCCTTGCTCGACGTCGACGCGGAAGTTGAGGCCGTACTCGATGATCGGGCAGCGCGAGGCGTTGCGGTTGCCGCGCGCGAAGCCGACGCGCGGCTCGAGCCCTTCGAGCTTCCTCACCTCGGCGTCGGAGCGCTCGAAGATCGCCTCGCAGCCCGAAAGCTCGCTCAGGAGATCCAGGATCGGGTCGCGCCAGCGCTCGACCCCGGCGGCGAGGAACTGCGCGACCAGCACGTCGGCGTAGCGGTCGACCACGAGGCCGGGCAACCCGTCGGACTCGCCGTGCACGAGGCGCAGGGCGTTTGCGTGCTTCGCGGCAGGCAGCGCCTCGCGCAGCGCGAGCGCCTTTTGGATGCGGCCGCGGAAGAAATCCGCGTCGATCGCTTCGGCTGCGCCGAACGTCCAGACGCGCGCGCGGATCTGCGATTTCGGGCTGTAGGCGGCTTGGGCGAGCACTTTGCCGGATGCGTCGCGCACTTCCACGGTCTCGCCGGATTTTCCGCCGCCTTTCTCAACCGCCCCGGAGAAGATCCACGGGTGGCGCCGCCTGAGCGATTTGTCGCGCCCTTTCTTGAGAACCAGATGATTCACTTTTTCTTTGCGCGCGGGTGCGCCGCGTCGTAGACCTTGGCGAGCGCCTGGAAATCGAGGTGGGTGTAGACCTGCGTAGTGGAGATGCTCGCATGTCCGAGCAGCTCCTGCACTGCGCGCAGGTCCTGCGAAGACTGCAGCATGTGGCTGGCGAACGAGTGGCGCAGCATGTGCGGGTGCACGTGCTCGGCGATGCCGCGGCGCTTCGCCCACGCGCCCAGGCGATGCCAGACGCGGCTCGGCGCGATTCGCCGGCCGCGGGCGCCGACGAAGAGCGCTTTTTCGTCAGGCTCTGCAATAGAGTTCCTCACTGAAACCCAGTGATCGAGCGCCTCGCGTGCCTTGGCCCCGACCGGCACGGTGCGCGTCTTCGAGCCTTTGCCGATCACCGTGACTTCGCCCTGCGCGGGATCGTCGCTCAGGTCGAGCGCCACGAGCTCGCCGACCCGCAACCCGGACGAATACAGGAGCTCGAACATCGCCGCGTCCTGAACGCCGAGGGGAGAGCTTTCGCCTTCGCGTTCGCCCTCGAGAAGGCGTTGCGCTCCTTCGACCGAGAGCGCTTTCGGCAACGGCCGCGCGGCTTTCGGCGCGCGAATGCCGAGCACCGGGTTGGCGTGAAAGCCGCGGTGGCGCGCGAGCCAGCGGAAGCAGCCGCGCCAGGCGGAAAGCGCAAGCGCGAGCGAGCGCGGCGAGAGGCCCTTCGAGTGCAGTACCGCGACGTAGCGCCGTACCTCGGCCGGCTCCAGCGACTGCAGATCCTTCTTGCCATTCAATTCGAGAAGAACATCGAGCGCGCGGCCGTAGTTCGAGAGCGTCGCGGCGGACAGCCGTCGCTGGTGTTTCAGCGCGTCCAGATACTCGTGCGTCAAAGCCTCGCTGTCACGCCGGCCGCGCATAGCTCTCCGATGCGCCGGAGATAGAGCGTTCCCATCTCCGGGTAAAAGCGCTTTGGGTCCTCGCTGCCCAGCGCGAGCAGGCCGAACACCGTGGTCTGGCCGAGCGGCACCAGCGCCACCGAGCGCACGTGCTCGGAAGCTTGGCGGAACCAGGGCACGAACGGGTTGCCGACGGCGGCGCCGCACTGCGGCGCGCCCATGGTGCCGGCGTGGTGGCGCTGCGCCTCGTCCACGGCTTGAGCTTCGTCGAAATCCGCCGGTACGCTCTTGCCCCAGACCCGCAGCGCCACGTGCGGCACCGCGAAGTCCTCGCGCAGGTGGAAGTAGAGCGAGGTTGCGAGCGCCGGAAAGTCCCTGGCGCCCGTGAGCGCGACCGACAGGCGGTGCACCTTCTCGCTGATCGCGTCGTTCTCCTCGCCGAACTGGAGCAGCTCGGCGAGGCGCCCCTCGAGCAGCTTCAGCTTCTCGCGCAGCGCCACCGTCTGGCGCTCGGCGAGCGGGATCGCGCGCCCGCCGTACGGGTGCGGCACGGCGATCGCCTCGAGGAGCTCGGGATGCTGGTCGAAGAACTGCGGATGGGTGCGGAGGTAGCGGGCGATATCGTCTGCGTTCATTGGCCTCTTATAGTTCTATCGATCCTTCGAACACCGTCGCCGCGGGTCCCTTCATGAACACGGCATTCTCGCCGCCGGCCCAAGCGACGGTCAACGCTCCGCCGCGTGTTTCGACCCTCACCGGCGAATCGAGCAGCTTGCGCGAGATCCCCGCGACCACCGCCGCGCAGGCGCCGCTGCCGCAGGAAAGCGTCTCGCCGGCGCCGCGCTCCCAGACGCGCAGCGCGATGGCGTGGCGCTCGAGCACCTGCATGTAGCCGGCGTTCACGCGGTGGGGAAAGCGCGGATGCGTCTCGATCGCCGGTCCCTGCGCGAGGACCGGCGCGCTCGCCACGTCCGGAACGACCTGCACCGCATGCGGATTGCCCATCGAGAGAATCGCCACTTCGACGTCGCGTCCCTGCACGTTCAAGCGCTCCACCGCCGGCGTCGACGGCTTGCCCATGTCGACGCTCACCTCGCCGTCGGCCTCGAGCCGCGGCTGGATCATGCCGCCGAGCGTCTCGACGCGGATCTCGCGCTTGTCCGTGAGTCCGCGCGCGTGCACGAACTTGACGAAGCAGCGCGCGCCGTTGCCGCACTGCTCGACCTCGCCGCCGTCGGCGTTGAAGATGCGGTAGCCGAAGTCCGCCCCCGCGCTCCTGGGCCTCTCCACCACCAGGATCTGGTCGCAGCCGACGCCGAAGTGGCGGTCTGCGATTTTCTTCACCTGCTGAGGGTTGAGGGTCAACGGCTGCCGCGTGCAATCCAGGACGACGAAATCGTTGCCCGCCCCCTGCATCTTTGTAAACGCGAGCTTCATGCCGCGCGGCGCACACAGGCCGCGATGCGGTCGATCGACGCCTCTTCGAGGAGCGGGTGGATGGGCAGCGACAGCACGGTGTTGGCGACTTCTTCCGCGACCGGAAGAGAGACCCCTTTGGCGATGCTTTCGTAGGCCGGCTGCTTGTGCAGCGGCATCGGGTAGAACACCGAGCTCGCGATGCCTTCCTGGGACAGCGTCTCGCGGATCACGTCGCGCCGCTCGGCGCGGATGGTGAACTGGTGATAGACGTGCGCGCCGCGCCCGTGCTCGGCGGGCAGGATCACGTTCGCGCCCGCGAGCTTCTCCCGGTAGCGGCGCGCCACCGCGCGGCGCGCGTCGTTGAAGTGCGCCAGGTGCTTCAGCTTCACCCGCAGCACCGCCGCCTGCAGCTCGTCCAGCCGGCTGTTCCAGCCCACGCGATCGTGCAGGTAGGTCTGCCGGCTGCCGTGGTGACGCAGCATCCGCAGGATCTTTGCGTGCTCCTCGAGCCTGGCGGTCATCAGCCCCGCGTCTCCCGCAGCGGCCAGATTCTTCGTCGGATAGAACGAAAATCCGCCGAAATCCCCCCAGCTGCCGGCGTTCCTGCCGTCGTAGTCGGCGCCGATGCATTGCGCGCAATCCTCGATCAGGACGAGCTTCTTTTCCCGGCAGATGCGGGCGATTTCGTCGAGCTCGGCGCACTGGCCGAAAAGGTGCACGGCGATGACCGCCTTGGTCTTCTTGGTGATGCTTTTTTTCAGCGAGGCAGGATCGAGGTTGAAAGTGCCCACATCGACGTCCGCGAACACCGGTCTTGCGCCGGTATAGGACACCGCCTCGCCGGTCGCGAAGAAGGTGAATCCGGGAATCACCACCTCATCGCCGGGCCCGATGCCGCACGCGACGAGCGGCAGGTGCAGCGCGTCGGTGCCCGAGTTCACCCCCACGGCATGCTCCACGCCGATGAAGTGCGCGATCTCGCGCTCGAGCGCCTCGCCTTCGGGGCCGAGCACGAAGCGCCCGGACTCGAACACGCGGCCGACCGCGGCGTCGATCTCGGCTTTCAGCGCGCGGTATTCGCCCGCCGGGTCCACCATCGGAATCTGGATGCTCATGCGAATCGCTCCAGGCGCTCGCGCACCAGGCGGCCGATATCGAGGGCGAGCTTGAGCACGCGGCGGCCTTCCGCGCCATCGACCAGAACCGGACGATTCTCGGTAATGGCAAGAATGAAGCTTTCAGCCTGGGCCGCGAGGGCGTCGCCGCCGGGGTGCGCTTCCTCGGTCTCCTCGATCACGCCATCGGCCTGTTTCACGTAGCGCAGCTTTCCCGCCTGCAGATCGGCCGAGACGTAGACGCCGGGTTGGAACACGCGGAATTTGCGCACTGCGGCCTGGCTGACGCGGCTCGCCGTCAGGTCGGCAACGCAACCGTTGGCGAACTCGATGCGCACCGAGGCAATGTCGGTGTCGCCAGTGAGCACGCGAAAGCCGCATGCGCTCACTGCCTGTACTTCGGAGCGCGCCAGCGAAAGCGCGAGATCGAGGTCGTGGATCATCAGATCGAGAATCACGTCTACTTCCGCGCCGCGCTGCTTGAACCCGGAGAGGCGCTCGGCATCGATGAAAAGTGGCCGGTCCATGCGAGCCACGAGCGCCCGGAACGCCTTGTTGTAGCGCTCGACGTGTCCGACCTGGAGGACCGCGTTCTTCTTCGAGGCCAACTCCACCAGATCGTCGGCCTCCGCGAGTGTGGCGGCAATCGGCTTCTCGATGAGGACATGCATGCCGTTCTCGAGGCACGCGCGCGCCACCTCGTGATGAAGGTTCGTCGGCACGGCGACGACCGCGGCCTCGACCTTTCCCAATATCTTCCTGAAATCCGAAACCTGCGCGCGCGCGGGATCAGGGTCCACGACCGCGGCGAGCTCGACCCCGGGCAGGCGCGCGAACTTCTCGGCGTGGTAGCGCCCCATGTGGCCCGCGCCGATGATGGCCAACCTCAAGCGGCTCGCCTCAATAGAACCTCGGCTCACCCTCGGGGCGCGTCTTGAACCGCTTGTGCAGCCAGAAGTACTGCTCGGGCATCTCCAGCACCCGCTCCTCGATGAAGGCCATCATGCGCCGCGCGTCGGCGTGGTCATCGCCGCTCGGAAAGCCGCTCCACGCAGGATACAGCCGGGCGAGATAGCCGCCGCCCCCGGGAAGTATCCGCGTCACGCAGGGCACCACCGCCGCGCCGGTCGTGCGGGCAATATACGCGAGTCCGGTCACGGTGGCGGCGGGCACGCCGAAGAACGGCACGAACACCGAGCGCTTTGGGCCGAAGTCGAGGTCGGGCAGATAGTAATAGAGCGTCCCCGACTCGATCACCTGGATGCCGGTCTTGATTCCCGCCTGGCGCGGGAACATCAGGCTGCCGAAGCGCGTGCGCCCGGCGAGCAGGCGCGCTTCGAAGACCGGATCTTTCTGCCGCGAGTACATCATCGCCACCGGGAACTCGAGGCCGAGGCGCGCCAGCGTCGCCTCGAAGCCGACGAAGTGCGGGGCGAACACGATCGTTTTCGGGTGCCCTTTCAGATGCTCAAGGCCTTCGACGCGCACCAGGTCCCGGATGCGGCTGCGCGGCGACCACCACAGGATGCCCTGCTCGATGAACGCGCGGCAGAACGCGCGAAAGTGGGCGCGAGCGAGGCGCTCGCGCTCGATCGGGCTCTTCTGCGGAAAGCATTTCCCGAGGTTGACGCGCGTGACCATGCGCCGCTCGGGAATCAGCCAGAAGACCGCGGCGCCGATCGCGCTCCCGATGCGCGAAAGAATGCTCAAGGGCAGGAAGCGCACCAGCCACATGAAGACAAAAACGAGGCGCGTCATGCGGCGGGGGGTGCGGGGGGGATTTCTCCCCCTGCTTCCGGTTTGGGCTTTGCGCCGCTCGGGATCTTGTAGCGGTTGTACCCCCAGAGGTACTGCTCGGGGCATTCTCGCACCAGCTCCTCGAGCGCACGGTTGAGCAGCCGTGCCGGGGCTTCATTTGGACGAATCTCGGGATAAGGACGAATCGTGATGCTGTACCCGGCGCCGCGCGGCAGGCGCTTCGCGTATGCGAGAAAGCAGGCCAGGTCGTCGCGCCGCGCGAGCTTCGGCGCAAGCGTCGCGGTATAGGCGAGGCGGCCGAAGAATTCGGCCCATTCGCCCTCGCCCGCGCCCGGCACCTGGTCGGGCAGAAAGCCTGCCGCCTCGCGGCGCTTCAGCGCGGCGAACAGCTCGCGCACGCCGGTGAAGTCGGCCGGCACCAGGCGCACGCCTCCCCGGCCGCGGCCCTCGCGCATCAGCGGCTCGAGCCAGCCGAGCTTGGGCGCGCGGTAGAGCACGGTGATCGGGACATGGAGCGCGGCGTAGTGCGCCGCGATCTCGAAGCAGCCCATGTGCGGCGTAAGGAACAGCAGCGCCTTGCCTTCAGCGCGCGCGGCGTCCACCGCATCCATGCCATGCACTTCGCTCACGAGGGCGGCCACCTCCTGCTGCGGCCGCAGCCACATGGCCGGCGTCTCCGCGAGCATCTGCCCTGCGTTGGCGATCGCCGCGCGCCGCAAGCCTGCGTCGCGATATCCGGCGTGCTGCAGGTTTTCGCGCAGATGCCTGCGGTAGGTGGGCGATATCCCATAGATCGCCCAGCCGAGGACGGTTCCCAACCCGTGCAGCAGCCGCAGCGGCAGACCCGCAATGAGACCGAGGAGAAACCTGGGGAGGCGCGGCAAGTTTTGGTATCCTTGCGGCCTTCCCACTTAGTAGAAGAAACGCAGGCAATGAGCGATTTTCTGTTTACCTCCGAATCGGTGTCCGAAGGCCATCCCGACAAGGTCGCGGATCAGATCTCCGACGCCGTGCTCGACGCGATTCTAAAGCAGGACAAGACTTCGCGCGTCGCCGCCGAGACGCTGGTCAAGGACAACCTCGTAGTGCTCGCCGGCGAGATCACGACGAATGCGCGCGTGAACTACGATGCGATCGCGCGCAACACGATCCGGCGCATCGGCTACAACGACCCGTCGATCGGGTTCGACGCCGCGACCTGCACCGTGCTCATCGCCTACGGTCAGCAGTCGCCCGACATCGCGCAGGGCGTGGACGAAGGCAAGGGACTCGATCTGGAGCAGGGCGCCGGCGACCAGGGCCTGATGTTCGGCTACGCCTGCGACGAGACGCCGAGCCTGATGCCGCTGCCGATCTTCCTGTCGCACCGACTGGTCGAGCGCCAGGCCGAGCTGCGGCGCAACGGCCGCTTGCCGTGGCTGCGGCCGGACGCGAAGTCCCAGGTCACGATCCGCTATGTCAACGGCAAGCCCGATTCCCTGGACACCGTGGTTCTCTCCACCCAGCACGCCAAGGGTATCGAACACAACAAATTGAAGGAAAGCGTGATCGAGGAAGTGATCAAGCCGGTGCTGCCGAAGAGCATGCTCAAGGGCAAGGTGAACTACCTCGTCAACCCGACCGGCGCCTTCGAGATCGGCGGCCCCAAAGGCGACTGCGGCGTCACCGGGCGCAAGATCATCGTCGACACCTACGGCGGCTCGGCGCCGCACGGCGGCGGCGCGTTCTCGGGCAAGGACCCGTCCAAGGTCGACCGCTCGGCCGCGTATGCGGCCCGCTACGTGGCGAAGAACATCGTCGCCGCGGGCCTCGCCTCGAAATGCCTGGTGCAGGTGTCGTATGCCATCGGCGTCGCCCGCCCGACCAGCGTCATGGTGACCACGCAGGGCACCGGCAAGATGTCCGACGACGCGCTCTCGGCGCTCGTCACCAAGCATTTCGACCTGCGGCCGAAGGGCATCATCCAGATGCTCGACCTGCAGCGGCCGATCTACGAGAAGACCGCCGCCTACGGGCACTTCGGCCGCGAAGAGCCGGAATTCACCTGGGAAGCGACCGACAAAGCCCTTGCACTGAAGCAAGCCGCTTAGCGCAGGAGGAGTCATGAAAAGCCTCGAGGAGGTCCTGAGGGCCGCCGGTAATCCGGTCACGATGCTGCGCAACTCGCAGATCGGCGCCTACGTCTATCCGGTGGTGCCGGGCGAATTCTCCAACTGGCGCGACGAGCAGGCCGCCTGGCAGAAGACCGCGGTGCTCTTCGACCAGTCGCACCACATGGTCGAGCAGTACGTCCAGGGCCCCGACACGCTGAAGCTCTTCACCCACCTCGGGATGAACAGCTTCGCCAATTTCCCGGTCAACCGCGCCAAGCAGCTCGCGCCCACCAACTACGACGGCTACGTCATCGGCGACGGCATCCTCTTCCACCTCGAAGGGAACCACATGGTGTTCGTCGGGCGCGCGCCCGCGGCGAGCTGGATCCAGTTCCACGCCGAGACCGGCGGCTTCAATGTGAAGACGCGCAAGGACGACCGCTCGCCAGGCAACACCAAGGGCCTGGCGATCAACCGCACCAACTACCGTTTCCAGATCCAGGGGCCGAACGCCTGGAAGGTGATCGAGAAGGTGAACGGCGGGCCGGTGCCCGAACTCAAGTTCTTCCACATGGCGACGATGAAGATCGCCGGCCGCACGGTACGCACGCTGCGCCATGGCATGGCCGGCGCGCCCGGCCTGGAGATCTGGGGTCCGTACGCCGACCGGGAGGAGATCCGCGCCGCGATCGTCGCCGCCGGCAAGGAATTCGGCCTGAAGGAAGTCGGTGCGCGCGCCTATGCGACCAACACGTGCGAGTCCGGCTGGATCCCTTCACCGCTGCCCGCGGTCTACACCGGCGAGAAGATGAAGAAGTACCGCGAGTGGCTGCCGGCGTCGAGCTATGAAGCAACCGGCTCGATCGGCGGCAGCTTCGCTTCGCAGAACATCGAGGACTACTACGTCACGCCTTATGAGATGGGCTACGGCCCGTTCATCAAGTTCGACCACGACTTCATCGGAAGCGAGGCGCTGCAGAAAATGGCCGGCAAGCCGCACCGCCGCAAGGTGACGCTGGCCTGGAACGCCGACGACGTGGTCAAGGTGTGGCGCTCGATGCTCGAGCAGGGCGATCCCTACAAGTACATCGACCTGCCGCTGTCGAATTTCACCTCGGCCACGTACGACCGCCTGACGCACCAGGGCAAGACCGTCGGCCTCAACATGTTCAGCGGCTACAGCTACAACGAGCGCTCGATGCTTTCGCTCGCCATCGTCGACCCCGACATCCAGCTCGGCAACGAGGTGCGGCTGCTGTGGGGCGAGGAAGGCGGCGGCACGAAGAAGCCCACGGTCGAGCGCCACAAGCAGATCGAGATTCGCGCCATCGTCAGCCCGGCGCCGTACGCCAAGCAGGCGCGCACCAGTTACCACGAGGGCTGGCGCAGCAAAGCGACGGCCTGAGGCCCGCATGAGGAGCCTCGAGGACGTCATCCAGGCGGCGGGAAATCCCGTCGATCTCCTGCGCCATTCGCCGAGCGGCCCGAACGTCTATCCCGGCGTGCCGCCGGAGTACACCAACTGGCGCGACGAGCAGCAGGCTTGGCAGAAAACCTGCGTGCTCTTCAACCTGTCGTTCCACATGGCGGACCTCTACGTCGAGGGACCGGACGCGACCAAGCTGCTGTCGCAGCTGGCGATCAACACGTTCAAGAACGTCTCGCCGGGGCGCGCGAAGCAGTTCGTGCCCTGCAGCCACGACGGCCGCGTGATCGGCGACGTAATCCTGTTCAACTCGGCGCCGAACAAGTACGTCCTCGTCGGCCGCATCCCGGCGCTGAACTGGATCCAGTACCACGCGAAGACCGGGAAGTACGACGTGAAGCTCGAGCTCGACGAGCGCTCGGCGGCGCGCAAGGACCCGTTCAACCGCAAGTCCTACCGCTTCCAGATCCAGGGTCCGAACGCGATGAAGACCATGGAGAAGGTGCTCGGCGCGAAGCCGCCGGAAGTGAAGTTCTTCCACGTCGCCCCGCTGACCATCGCCGGCAAGCGGGTGACCGCGTTGCGCCACGGCATGGCCGGCCAGCCCGGCTTCGAGCTGGTGGGGCCCTACGCCGAGGGTGATGCGGTGCGCGAGGCCATCGTGAAAGCCGGCGAAGAGTTCGGCCTGCGCCTCGTCGGCGGTCGCGCGTACTCCTCCAACACGCTCGAATCCGGCTGGATCCCTTCCCCCCTGCCCGCGGTCTACTCGGGCGAGAAGATGAAGCCCTACCGCCAGTGGCTCACCGCCGAGAGCTACGAGGCCAAGGCTTCGATCGGCGGCAGCTTCGCCTCGAAGAAGATCGAGGACTACTACCTTACGCCCTGGGACATGGGCTACAGCTCGTTCATCGACTACGAGCACGACTTCATCGGCCGCGACGCTCTGCAAGAGATGGCGAAGGGGACGCACCGGAAAAAAGTGACCCTGGCGCTCGAGGAAGCCGACGTGCTGCGCGTCGTCGGCAGCCAGCTCGAGAAGGGCGAGCGCGGCAAGTTCATGGAGTTCCCGTCGGCGGTGTACTCGATGCATCCGTACGACAAGGTCGTCGCCGGCGGCAAGACGGTCGGCATCTCCACCTGGATCGGCTACAGCTCAAACGAGCGCAGGATGCTCACCATCGCCGTGCTCGAGGCGCAGCACGCCGAACCCGGCACCGAGGTCACCTTCGTCTGGGGCGAGGAGAACGGCGGCACGAAGAAGCCGACGGTCGAGAAGCACAAGCAGATGGAGATCCGGGCCATCGTCAGCCCGGTGCCCTACGCCGAGACGGCGCGCAAGTCCTACGCCGACGGCGGCTGGCGCAAGCAGGCTTGAGGGAAATCCCCTAAGCGATCCCCGTAGCCTAGATAAAGGCGACGAAGCTTCCGGCGGCGGCCGCCAGGACCGTCACCACGAAAAGGCGGCGCGCCGGCGCGTCGCTGATGATTCTGCGGACGAGGCCGACCGGTCGCGGCGCATGGCCGAACCGCGCCGATTTTCCGAGCCGCTTGAGCGCCGCGGCGGAATCGAAGTGGCGCGACACCGGCAACCGCGTATCGGTGAGGATGGCGGCCGCGGGCGGCCCGACGATCGTCGGCTCGCCGTCGACGTTGAGCTTCTGCGTCTTGGTGCCGTCGCCCGTCTCTTCGCCTTCGCGCGCGCGCATCTCGGCAAGGCAGGTGTGCAGGTCGGCTGCCATCTCGTCGGCGTCCTGGTAGCGCACCGCCGGGTCCTTCTTCAGCGCGCGCGCCACGACGAAATCGAGCATCGCCGGCAGCTCCGGATTGACGCGCGTCGGCGGCTCGTGCTCGTCGTAGGTGATGCTGTGGCTCACCTGCGCCATCTCGGTGCCGCTGAAGAGCCGCCGGCCGGTGAGCATCTCCCAGAGCACGATGCCGAGCGAGAAGACGTCGGAGCGGTGGTCGACCGGCTGCCCCGAGATCTGCTCCGGCGACATGTAGCGCGGCGTGCCGAGCACGATGCCGGTGCTAGTCTTGTGGTCGGCGACGCGCATGCGTGCGAGGCCGAAGTCCATGATCTTCGCCGCGCCGCGGTCGGGCAGCATGATGTTGCCGGGCTTGATGTCGCGATGCACGATGCCGCGGTGGTGCGCATAGGCCAGCCCCTCGGCCACCTGGCAGGCGATCTCGACCGCTTCGATCGCCGGGATCGGCCCCTGCTGCACGCGCTTGCGCAGATCCGTGCCCTCGAGCAGCTCCATCGCGATGTACGCCGCGCCGTCGGCCTCGCCGTAGTCGAAGGTGGTGACGATGTGCGGGTGGTTGAGCTTGCCCGCCGCCTTGGCCTCGACGAAGAAGCGCTTCTGGTACTCGGCCTTTCCCTCGGCGTCCTTGTCGAGGCTGATGGTCTTGAGCGCGACGGTGCGGTCGAGGTTCGGGTCCTCGGCCTTGTAGACCACACCCATCGCGCCGCGCCCGAGCTCGCCGAGGATCTTGTAGCGGCCGATCTTCTTCAGGGCCTTGGCCACTAGTAGCTCACCCGCTGCACCAGCGCTTTCCAGTACGGGTACTTCGCCATCATCGCGTCGACGAACGGCTGCTGATTGCCGTTGGCGTTGCGCAGCGCGATGCCGCCGCCGACCAGCGCGAGCGCGACGACCATCGCGGCGGCGGTGTAGCGCAGGCTGCGGCGCGCGGGCGCTTTCTCGTCGGGCTTGAACAGCTCGTGCGCGCGCAGGCCGGGGTCGTTGAACGTACCCGCCGGCGCGAGCAGCGATTCCAGCCCCGGCGAAGCCTCGGCCAGCGCATTGCGGAACGCGCGCGAAGCCAGCAGGCGCGCCGCCGGCGCGAATGCGGCGACCGACGCGGCGACGGCGATGCCGTCGCCCGTCATGCCTTCCCCGCCCTTGCGGCCGGCAAGTTGCAGTGCGCCGTGGTTCAGGCCGGCGGAAAGCGGCAGCCCGGCCGCAGTCGCGGTCAGCGCGCGCTCGGCGAGACGCAGCGCGGCGCGCGGATCGTCGAGCACCACGATGGCGGCGCCGTCGGCCGAGTCGAGCATCACCCGGCCCGCGGGCGGAATTTCCGCCGCGGTCACCGCCACCACCGCCTGCAGCTGCGCGCGCAGGCGCGCCTGCTCGGTGGCGGAACGACGCGCGAAATCCTGGATCTTCAGGAAAACCACGCTGGCGAAGAGCGACGACGGCATAGCGCGCAAGGATGCAGGGATTGGCGGCGCTTGAACAGGGTATAATTCGCCCGCTGAGGAGCGTTGCGTCCCCTGCAATGTCAGAGGGGGTCAGGCTCAGCTAAATA
>DATBSZ010000302.1:0-2907 GCA_036559525.1 Burkholderiales bacterium | reverse complement strand
GCGCTGCGCGTGATGTTCGGCGTCATCATGCTGGTGGAGTGCTGGCGCTTCTGGTCGAAGGGCTGGATCGAGCGCCACTACATCGCGCCCGAGTTCTTCTTCAAGTACTACGGCTTCGAGTGGGTCCAGGCCTGGCCGGGCGACGGCATGTACTGGCACTTCGCGGCGCTCGCCGTGCTCGCGCTCCTCATCACGCTCGGCGTGTTCTACCGGGCGGCGACGGTGCTGTTCTTCCTCGCGTTCACCTACATCTTCTTGCTCGACCAGGCGCGCTACCTCAACCACTTCTACCTGGTGATCCTGATCTCGGTGGCACTGATGGTGATTCCGGCGCCGCACCTGCGCTCGCCGACGCCGGCGTGGGCAATATGGCTGTTCCGCCTGCAGTTCGAGGTGATGTACATCTACGCCGGCATCGTCAAGGTCAACGCGGACTGGCTGCGCCTCGAGCCGATGGGCATGTGGCTCGCGCGGCGCGACGACTTCTTACTTCTCGGCGATCTGTTCCAGCAGGACTGGGTGGTCGCGGTCGCCTCGTACGGCGCGATCGCGCTCCACATCATCGGCGCGCCGCTGCTCCTCTGGAAGGTTACGCGCGGCTGGGTGATGGTGATCTATTTCGCCTTCCACCTGATGAACCACTTCATGTTCAACATCGGCATCTTCCCGTGGGTGGCGATGGCGGGAACGCTGATCTTCCTCGAGCCCGACTGGCCGCGGCGCGCGTACCGCGCGACGAAGCAGTTCGCGTTCAAGATATTCAGAATACGGGCGCCTGCGCATGGCTGAGCTCACTTTCCGCCAGAAGCTGGTGGTCGGCTTCATCGCGGCCTGGATCGGCCTGCAGATCCTGGTGCCGCTGCGCTACTTCTTCTATCCCGGCAACGTGAGCTGGACCGAGGAAGGGCACCGCTTTTCCTGGATGATGAAGCTGCGCGACAAGGACGCCGAGGCGCGCTTCACGGTGCGCGACCCGGCCACCGGGCGCCAGTGGCGCGTGTCGAACGAGCGTTTTCTCAAGCGCCACCAGATCGGCGAGATGGAGTCGCGGCCGGATATGATCCTGCAGTTCGCGCACCACCTCGCGCGCGTGTGGGAGAAGGAGCGCGGCATTTCGGGCGTCGAGGTGCGCGCGCGCGTGTGCGCGTCGCTGAACGGCCGCAAGGCGGAGCTGCTCATCGACCCGGAGCGCGACCTCGCCCGGATAGAGCGCAACCTGCGCCACGCCGACTGGATCCTGCCCCAGAAGGAGCCGTTCGAGCGCCCGGATCCGAGGACCGGCCGCGTTGACCTCCACTGCTGAAGAGGACCGCCCCGTCATCCTGTTCGACGGCGTGTGCAACCTCTGCACGGGCAGCGTGCAGTTCGTGATCGAGCGCGATTCGCGCAAGCAGTTCCGCTTCGCCTCGCTGCAATCGCCGGTGGCGGAAAAGCTCCTCGGGCGCCGCGACGACCTCGAGTCGATGGTGCTGGTCCAGGGCGGCACGGTCTACCGCAAATCGACGGCAGCGCTTCTCATTGCCAGGCGCCTCGATGGGCTCTGGCCGGCGCTCTCGGTTTTCCTCGTGGTGCCGCGGTTCCTGCGCGACGCGGTGTACGACTGGATCGGCCGGCGGCGCTACCGCATGTTCGGCAAGCGCGACGTCTGCTGGACGCCGCGTCCCGAGCTCGCGGAGCGCTTTCTGGACTAGTGGTTCGCCGGCTCGAACACCTGGACTGACACGGCGTTCCGCAGAACGTCGCCGAGGTCGGACAGTGCTTCGTGGTAGTCGTTCGTCGCCCAGAGCTCGACCAGGCTGCCGAAGAACGGCGTCCCCGGCACTCCGCTCGCGCCCCCGGGAATCACCTGCACCGCCTGGATTCCCGAGCGCCGCGCCTCGCCGACGAAGCGCTTCGAGGGCCCGCTCGAGAACATGAACGCTTCGGGGGTCGCGGCGCGCGGGTTGTGCGACGAGGCGTCGACCACGTCGAAACCGCCGTCGATCGCGAGCGGCCCGATGCTGAACGGCGCGCCGAGCGGATGGGCGAGGACGATGCGGTGCAGCTTGCCCCAGCGGTAGTCGTCCTGGTCGGTCGACTGGCCGAAGGCGGACGCGAACGCGGGTGAAGCGAGCAGGTCGAGCGCGCCTTTGAGGCTCTGCAGCAGCACGAGGTCGCGCTCGGCCGCGGGCGCGAGAGTCATGCCCGGCACGTCGAAGAAGCTCAGACCCGATCCGCTGGCGGGAAAAGCCTCGAGCAGGTGGCGCAACGCGATCATCGCCCGGTCTCCGGGCGGCACGATGGTCAGGCCCACACGGGCGAGCGTGCCGTCGATCACGTTCCGCAGCGCCTGCCCGCGCCACACCGAGTAGATCGTCGCCGCCACGCTGTTCGCGATCTCTTCGCGCGTGGGCTTCGATCGCTTGCCGTGGCGATCGGCGGCGTCGTAGCCCTCTGCGATCCCGGTCGGCGTGCTGAAGTCCCAGCGGCGCAGGCGCGCCACCGCTTCCGCAACCGCAGGATCGGCGCCCAATGCCGCGAGCGGCGCCGGCGCGCCCGCAGCGCGCGCCGCGTCGAAGGCGCGCAGCAGATAGGGCGTGAGCACCTCGGCATCGAGCAGCTTCACGTCGGCCTGGATGCGCATCATGTCTTCGAACGAGAGATCGCCGCCGTGCCGGTCCGGGCGCGCGAGCTCGGCGCGGATCCGCCGGTCGATGCGCGCCGCGCGGTTGCCGATGGCGTAACCGGGCGAGAGGTACAGGATTCCCTGCCCGCCCGCGCGCAGCTTGTTGAGCGGGTTGTTGTCCAGGGTGACCCCGATCGGGTCGTTGTTGCCGTTGACGATGTAGCCGCGCGCGGGGTTCACGAGCTGCGGCATCTCCGCGAACGGCAGGATCTCGTAGGCGAGCGCCTGGTCCGCGGGCGGAT
>DATBSZ010000301.1:0-2115 GCA_036559525.1 Burkholderiales bacterium | reverse complement strand
ATCTCGACCTTGAGGTGGCCGAAGCGGCCGAACACCGGCACCAGCACCCGGTCTCCCGGCTCGATCAGCGACACCAGCGCCGCTTCGATCGCCGCGCGCGCCGTGCCGTCGACGAGGAGCGCCCAGCGGTTCGCGGTCTGGAACACCCCGCGGTACAGCGCCGAGGTCTGCTTCATGTACTCGCGGAACCGCGGGTCGAACTGCCCGAGCAGCGGCGCGCTCATCGCTTGCAGCACGCGGGGGTGGGCGTTGATCGGGCCCGGGCCCATGAGCAGGCGCTGCGGCGGGTTCAGGTCCTCAAACAACTCCAACCGCTCAGCCATGAGGATGGTTCTTCAGCCAGTGGCGGGCGATGTCGATGCGGCGGGCGACCCACACCTTCTTGCCTCTGACGTAGCGGATGAATTTTTCCAGCGCGGCGGCTCGTCCGGGCCTGCCGACCAGCCGGCAGTGCAGGCCGACTGACATCATGCGGCCCTCTTCAGCGTACAGCACGTCGAAGCTGTCCTTCAGGTAGTTGAAAAAATCGTCCCCCGAGTTGAATCCCTGCGCCGTGGCGAAGCGCATGTCGTTCGCGTCCAGCGTATAGGGAACGACGAGCTGCGGCTTGCCGCTCCCGTCCCTGTGTCGCGTGTCGTACCACGGCAGGTCGTCGTTGTAGTCGTCGGCGTCGTAGACGAAGCCGCCGTCCTCGACCACCAGGCGGCGGGTATTCGGGCTGGTGCGGCCGGTGTACCAGCCGAGCGGGCGCTCGCCGGTGAGCCGGCGGTGGATTTCGATCGCGCGCTGCATGTGCTCTCGCTCGACCTCGAGGGGCACGTATTGGTAGTTGATCCAGCGCCAGCCGTGGCTCGCGACCTCGTGCTTCGCCTTGAGGAACGCGTCGACCGCCGAAGGATTGCGCTCCATCGCCATCGCCACGCCGAACACGGTGAGCGGCAGCTCGTAGCGCGCGAAAAGCGAGAGCAGCCGCCACACGCCCGCGCGCGAGCCGTACTCGTAGATCGACTCCATCGACATGTGGCGCACGCCCTCGAGCGGCTGCGCGCCCACGATCTCGGAGAGGAACGCCTCCGAAGCCTTGTCGCCGTGCAGGACCGAGTTCTCGGCGCCTTCCTCGTAGTTGAGGACGAACTGCAGCGCGACGCGCGCGCTGCCGGGCCATTTCGGCTTCGGCGGCCTGGGGCCGTAGCCCACGAGGTCACGCGGGTAGCTGGAAGTGCTCAATGAAATCGAGCAGCACGCGCGCGCCGGCGGCCGCGTCTGCTTCGGTAATGGATTCCAGGGGACTATGGCTGATGCCGCCCTTGCAGCGCACGAACAGCATGCAGATGTCGGTGATCGCGCCGAGCGCCATGCCGTCGTGGCCGGCGCCGGAGGGCAGGCGGCGCACGCGGAACCCCTGGCGCGCCACGGCCTGGTCCATCTGCTCCATGAGCCACGGCGCGCAGGTGGAGACGCCGAATTCCTGAAGCGTTTCGATTTCGCAGTCGAGCTTCCGGTTTTTCGAAACCTGTTCAATCTGCGAACGAATGGCAGCGACCGCATGCTTCCTGAGGGGGTCCTGTGGCGCGCGGACGTCAACGGTGAAGACGACTTCGCCCGGAATTACGTTGATCGCCCCGGGCTTCGCCTCGATGCGGCCGACCGTGGCGACCAGCTCCGGATGCCCTTTGGCAATCTTTTCCGCTGCCAGAACGCATTCCGCTGCGCCGGCGAGCGCGTCGCGCCGCAGATTCATCGGCACGGTGCCTGCGTGCCCGGCCACGCCGCGCAGCGTCACGCGCAGGCGGGAGAAGCCGTTGATCGCCGTCACCACGCCGACCGGCAAGCCCTCGGCCTCGAGCACCGGCCCCTGCTCGATGTGGAGCTCCGCGTAGGCGAGCACGTCGCTTTTCTTTCTCGCCACCTCGGGGATGCGTTTCGGATCCAGCCCGAAGTCGCTTAGGGCTTTGGACATGCTTGTGCCGCTCGCGTCTTGAGCGTGCAAAGCCTTGCCGTCGAAAATCCCCGCGACCGCGCGGCTGCCGAGGAGCGTGGTGCCGAAGCGCACGCCTTCCTCGTCGCCGAAGCCGATGATCTCGATGGCGAACGGCAGGCGCTTTTTTCTCGCAT
>DATBSZ010000300.1:0-5913 GCA_036559525.1 Burkholderiales bacterium | reverse complement strand
ACCTGCTCGCCGACATCGAGAAGGGCGGCGGCAAGCTGCGCATCTCGATGACCGACGAGAGCGCCTTCCAGCTCGGGCGTAACGTCGCCACCACGCCGGGCAAGGTGGTGTTCCAGAACGACCTGATGCAGCTGATCCAGTACGCCCCGCTCACCGAGCAGGTGTACAAGCGGCCGCTGGTCATCATCCCGCCGTGGATCAACAAGTACTACATCCTCGACCTGCGGGAGAAGAACTCCTTCATCCGCTGGGCGGTGCAGCAGGGGCACACGGTGTTCGTCATCTCCTGGGTCAATCCAGACGCGAGCCTGGCGCAGAAGGGCTTCGAGGACTACATGCTCGAAGGGCCGCTCGCCGCGATGGAAGCGATCGAGAAAGGCACCGGCGCGCGCGAGATGAACGTCATCGGCTATTGCCTGGGTGGCACGCTCCTTGGAGCAGCCTTGGGGTATTTAACTCATAAAAAACAACAAAACCGCGTGGCAAGCGCGACCTTCTTCGTCAGCCTGCTCGACTTCTCGCAGCCCGGCGAGCTCGGCGTGTTCATCGACGAGGAGCAGGTGGCGAGCCTCGAGAAGATGAACGAGCGCGGCTACCTCGAGGGCTCGGAGATGGCGGGCACCTTCAACCTGTTGCGCGCGAACGACCTGGTGTGGTCGTTCGTGGTGAACAACTACCTGATGGGCAAGGACCCGTTTCCGTTCGATCTGCTGTACTGGAACGCCGACTCGACGCGCATGCCGGCGCGCATGCACAGCTACTACCTGCGCAACATGTACATCAAGAACCTGATGGGCGTGCCGGGCGGCCTCGAGCTCGCCGGCGTGCCGATCGACCTCTCCCAGGTGACGCTCCCCGCCTACTTCATCTCGACCGTCGAGGACCACATCGCGCCGTGGAAAACGACGTATCGCGGCGCACGGTACCTGGGGGGGCCGGTAAGGTTTGTGCTGGGCGGCTCGGGCCATATCGCCGGCATCGTCAACCCGCCGGCGGCGAAGAAATACCACTACTGGACCAACAAGACGCTCGCGGAGTCGCCCGACGAATGGTTCAGCAATGCCACGCAGCATCCCGGCTCGTGGTGGGAAGACTGGCAGCGCTGGATCGAGCCGCACGGCGGCGGCAAGGCGCCGGCGCGCATCCCCGGCGAGGGCGCCCTGCGCGCGATCGAAGACGCGCCCGGCAGCTACGCCAGGCTGCGGATTGCGTCTAAGGCCGGTAGCTAGAAAAGACGAAGTCGTTCTTTTTCCGCTGCGCGTGGCATTCGAAGCACTGCGCCGCGGCGTTCGTGCCCACCATCCGGTCCTTGCGATTGTCGGCGCGGAACGCTTCGAAGCCCCAGCCCCCGGTCTGCGGGTACTTCTTGGCGTCCTTGTGCATCACCGCCACCATCCTGCGCGGCCCCTCGGTGACAGCGAAGCCGTCATCGCGCGCGTCCAGCAGGTCCAGCACCAGCGTCGCGCCGTTGCCGAACTTGCCGCGCCTGTAACCTTCGCGGGCCTGCTTGTTGGCGTAGATGTGGTGCACGCCGCCGAAGAGATGGTGCAGCGGATGCCCCGGGCGGATGTGCATGCTCTTGACGTGGGTCCATTGCCGGTAGCCGCTCGGATAGCTGAGCAGATTCGAGTCCTCGGCCGCCGTGGGGCTCGCCGCCAGCAAAACCAGGAGAAAGAACTTCCTCATACGGGAACGTCGCGGGGCTTGCGCGGGGCGCGCGAAGCGATCCGGTCGTAGAGCCAGCCCGGCATGGCGCGCAGCGCGATCGAAACCAGCGCCATCTGCCAGGGAATCACCGCGAGCCGCCGCTTTCTCGCGATGGCGCGCGCAATGCGGCGCGCCGCCTCGTCGGCGGACAGCAGGAAAGGCATGCGAAAGCGGTTGACCTGCGTCATCGGGGTGTCGATGTACCCCGGGCAGATGCAGACAACCGACACGCCGCTGCCATGGAGCTCGGCGCGCAGGCTTTCCATCCAGGTGATCGCCGCCGATTTCGACGCGCAATAGGCACCGTTGCCGGCGAGGCCGCGGAAGCCCGCCACGCTCGCAATGCCGGCAAGCGTGCCGCGCCCGGCCGCGCGCATCGCCGGCGCAAAGGCAGCGAGGGTCGCGGCAAGGCCGGCGACATTCACCTCCAGCACCTTCCTGAGCTTTGCGACATCCCGCAGGTCTGCGCCCTCGGTGCCGCTCGCGATGCCGGCGTTTGCGATCACGAGATCGGGAGCGCCGAAGCGGCGGATGAAATCCTCGGCGGCCGCGGCCAGCGCCCGCTCATCGGTGACGTCGACCGCGTAGGAAGCGATTTGCCCGGGAAGCCCCTTGCCTTCGGCTTTGCGGCGGGAAATGAGGCCGAGGACGACGCCATCGGCGGCGTACTGCCGCACCAGCGCATCTCCGATACCGGAGGAAGCGCCGGTGATGACGATACGCACCCGTGCTATGGCTTGTTCTTGCGGACTGCAGCGACCAGGTTATTGACGATCTCGAGCATCCCTTCGCTCGCGCCCACGGTGTAGCGTCCGTGGACCGCCATGGCCGGCGTGCCGTCGATCTGGTAGCCAGAGGTCATGCGGATCGCGCGCTTGGTCTTGCTCTGCACGCCGAACGACTTCACCGTGGCCTCGAATTTCTTGGGGTCGACGCCCTGCTTCTCCAGCCACGCGTTCAGCGCCTGCATGTTGTCGGTACGCAGGCGGTCGCGATGGATGGCATCGAAGAACGGCCGGTGCAACTTGTCGAGCAGCCCCATCGCTTCGAAGGTGTAGAAAATCGCCGCATCGTGCGCCCAGCGCTCGTTGAACACGGCCGGGACGCGCCGGAACTCGACGTCCTTGGGAAGCGTCTTCAGCCATGTGTCGATCTTCGGCTCGAGGTTGTAGCAGTGAATGCACCCGTACCAAAAGAATTCCAGCACTTCAATCTTGTTTGCCGTCTCCACCGGCTGCGGCGGATTGAGCTCCATGAACTGGCCGCCGCGCTGGGCTTGCGCCATGAACGGAATAAGACCGATGACGGCGATGAGACTGCGGCGTACCGCGTTCATTGCTGATCCTTTATCTTGATCAGGCTGGCCTCGATCCCGCTCTGTGCCAGCACCTGACGCACCTTGTTGATTTCGTCGAGCTTGGCGTAGGGCCCCATCCGCACGCGATACCAGGTCCCCTTGTCGGGGAGGTTCGCCGGCTCGACGCTCGACTCGAAGCCGAGGATCGCGAGCCGCGCCTTCTGGTTGTCGGCGTCGGCGGGGTTCTGGAACGAGCCTGCCTGGATGAAATAAACGTCCTTGGCCGCTTCCTGTTGACCGCCGCCCTTGGCCTTGAGGCGATCGCGGATCTCCCTCTCGCTCACCGGCTCTTCCGACCCCGGCAGGATGCGGTAGAAGTCGAATTTCGGCTTCTCCGCCGTGGCTGCCGGCCCCACGCCGCTCTGCGGCAGGCCGGAGATCGCCGGCGGCTTGGCCGCGGCGCCGTTCTTCTCGGCCTGCTTGGGCTTCGCCGTCATGAACGGGATCGGGGTGCGGTTGAGATAGAACGCGATGCCGAGGGAAACGGCGAGCCCGATCAGCACGCCGACGCCGATGCCGGCGAGGAAGTTGCCTTGCTCGCGTCTGGGTCGCCTGGTCATCGATCGGGGCATGCGCCGCATTTACATCTTCTCCGGAGCGCCGACGCCAATGAGCGACAGCCCGCTGGCCAGCGTCTGGCGTACCGCCGCGCACAGCGCGAGCCGCGCCGTGCGCAGCGCCTCGTCGTCGACGAGGATGCGCTCGGCATTATAGTAGCTGTGAAACTCGGCCGCGAGGCTGCGCAGGTAAAAGGTGACCGAGTGCGGCGAGAGCTCGCGCGCGGCTTCGGCCACGACGTCGGGAAACTCGCCGAGCCGCTGCGCCAGTGCGAGCTCCCGTTCGTGGGTCAGCGCGCCCAGGTCCGCCTGCGCGAGACGGCTCGCATCGCCCCTCCACTGGCCAATTACGCTGCAGACGCGAGCGTGCGCGTACTGCACGTAGTAGACCGGGTTTTCCTCGGTCTGCGCGCGCGCGAGGTCGACGTCGAACACGAAGTCGGCGTCGGCGCGGCGCGAAAGCAGGAAGAAGCGCACCGCGTCGCGCCCGACCCAGTCGAGGAGGTCGCGCAGCGTCACGTATGAGCCGGCGCGCTTGGAGAGCTTCACCTCCTCGCCGCCGCGCATCACCCGCACCATGCTGTGCATCACGTAGTCGGGATAGCCCTGCGGCACGCCGACTTTCAGCGCCTGCAGGCCGGCGCGCACCCGCGCGGTGGTCCCCAGGTGGTCGGTGCCCTGCACGTTGATCACCTTGGTGAATCCGCGCCGCCACTTGGTGAGGTGGTAGGCCACGTCGGGCACGAAATAGGTATAGGTGCCGTCCGACTTGCGGATCACGCGGTCCTTGTCGTCGCCGTAGTCGGTGGTGCGCAGCCACAGCGCGCCGTCCTTCTCGTAGGTCTTGCCGCTGGCGGTCAACGCCTTCACGACCTCGTCCACTTTGCCGTCGCTGTAGAGGCTCGATTCCAGGTAGTAGACGTCGAACTTGACGCCGAACTCGCGCAGGTCGATGTCCTGTTCTTTTCTCAAATAATCCACGGCAAAGCGGCGCACGGAATCCAGGTCTTCGGGCCCTGCGTAGGCCTTGGCAATCTCCGCGATGTATTCGCCCGCATATCCGTCGGACGGCCAGCCAGGTTCCCCGGGCTTTACGCCGCGCGCCCGAGCCTGCACGGAGAGCGCGAGGTTGTGGATCTGCGCGCCCGCGTCGTTGTAGTAGAACTCGCGCGTTACCTTGTCGCCCTGCGCTTCGATGAGCGAAGCCAGCGCGTCGCCGAGCGCCGCCTGCCTGCCGTGGCCGACGTGAAGCGGCCCGGTGGGATTGGCGGAGACGAACTCGACCTGCACCGAGTCGGGCTTTGCCTTGCGGACGAATCCCCAGCCGGGTTGAAGAGCGAGGCGGATCGCGGCGAGCTTGAGCGCGGGGTTCAGCCGGAAATTGATGAAGCCGGGACCGGCGATCTCGTAACCCAGAAAATCGCTTTTGAACTGTGGATACGCGGCCACCGCCGCCGCGGTGAGGGACTCCGCCAGCTGGCGCGGGTTGCGTTTCAGCCGCTTGGCGAGCTGCAGCGCGATCGAGCAGGCGAAGTCGCCGTGCTCGGGCTGCCGCGGCTTCTCGAACACCACGGGAGCGTCGGCGTGCTCCGGCGCTTCCTTGGCGAGCGCCTGGCGGTAGGCGTCGGCAAGGCGCGCTTTCGGGTCAGAAGTCACAAAAGATTATATTCAGTCGAATTCAATGGGGTCGACGTCGAGGTGCCAGCGAATGGCGCGCGGTGCTTCGGCGAAGAGCTTTTCGGAAAGCTGCCCCAGAAACTCCTGCAGCGCAGGCCGCGAGCTCGACTGCATGACGAGCTGCGCGCGCTCGAGGTCGGCGCGGCGGGTGAGGAGGTGCGGCACCGGGTCGAACACCTGCACTTCATCGGGCGGGCGCACCGAGGCCGCAGCGCTTCGCAAGAACTCCAGCGCCGCTTCAAGGCGCGGGGCCTCGGCGCGAAGCGCCGCCTCGAACACGAACGGCGGGAATCCTGCCGACTTGCGTTCCGCCAATTGGGCTTGCGCGAAGCCGGCGAAGTCGTGCCGCTCGAGCGCGGCGAACAGCGGGTGGCGCGGATAGCGCGTCTGGATCAGCACTTCGCCCGGGCGCTCGCGCCGGCCGGCGCGCCCCGACACTTGCGCCAGCACTGCGAACAGCCGCTCGGGCGCGCGATAGTCGGTCGAAACGAGCGCGCTGTCCGCGTTCAGGACCCCGACCAGCGTGAGCGCGGGGAAATCGTGGCCCTTGGCGAGGAGCTGGGTGCCGACCAGGATGTCGCCTTCGCCGCGGCGGATGCCTTCCAGGGTGCGCGA
>DATBSZ010000299.1:0-5727 GCA_036559525.1 Burkholderiales bacterium | reverse complement strand
CCGGCCGCGCGCAGCGCCGTGGCGGTAAGCCCGAGCGCGGCGACGATCTTCTCGATGGAGAGACTGGCTGAAACCTCGGCGAGCGGGATGTGCGAGGTGACGCGCGCGTTCCACAGCCCCTCGAGCACGTTGAACTCGGTGGCGAGTCCCTTGAAGCCGAGCACGTTGGAGGTGAAAAGGATCTCGTCGTCGTAGGTCGGCTCGGCCATGCGCATCGCCTGCTTGTTAAAGGGCGTGAAGCACGCCGCGTCGGCCTTGCCGTCGGCGACCATGCGCAGCGCCGTGCGATAGTTGTTGAGGGCGGACTCGCCGCCCGCCTTCGCCGCCACGCCGCGCTTTATCGTCGACGGGTTCTGGTGCTTGAGATCCTGAAATTCGACATCAGCGATTTGAATCCCGGCGATCCTGGCACCGTCGTCGAAGATGCGCCGGTCGCCGACCACCACGACGCGCGCAGCCTCGCGCACTTCCTTCAGGGCCACGACTTTGGCCGTCAGCTCCGGGCTGATGCCGGCTGGGTCGCCGATGGCAAGCGCGATTACGGGTTTCTTCAAGTCAACCTCCCGAAGCGGGGCGCGCTTTTCAGAAAACGATGACGCCCTTGCCGGTCGACTGGGTATCGAACACGCGGTAGGCCTCGTCGGCCTGCTCGAGCTTCCAGCGGTGCGAGAACAGCGCGTCGACGTCGATACCGTTGTCGACCGCGAAGCGCGCGCACTCGAGCTGGCCCATGGCGCTGAAGGTCCACGAGCCGATGATGGTGAGCTGCTTGCGCAGCATGTCGCGGCTGACGTCGAGCGTGACGTCGCCGCCCTCGCCGACAAAGCACACCGTGCCCCAGGTCTTCGCGCTGCGCACGGCGGCCAGCCGCGCCGCCGAAACGCCCGTGGTATCCATCGCCAGATCCACACCCTCTCCCTTTGTGAGCTCCTTGATGACGTCGGCTGATTCCACCGCCACTTCGGCGCCGAACTTCTTCGCCAGCGCGCGGCGCTCGGCATTGGTCTCCACCGCAATGACGCGCGCACCCATCCTGGCACCGAGCAGCGTAGCGCTGATCCCGACCGGTCCCTGGCCGAAGACCGCGAGCGTCGAGCCGCCGGCGAGGTGCATGCGCCGCAGCGCGCCGTACGCGGTGCCCGTGCCGCACGACACCGCCGCGCCCGCGACGAAGGAAAGCTCGTCGGGTAGCGGCACCAGCGTGCGCGCCGGCACTTTGAGGTACTCGGCATGGCCGCCGTTGGCGGTGACGCCATAGACGGTGATTCCCTCGCGGCAGAGCTGCGACCAGCCGACGCGGCAGTGCTTGCAGACACCGCAGCCGGAATAGTGATGATCCATGACGCGCTGGCCGATCGGCGCCTCGCGCTCCGAAACGCCAGGCCCGCGCGCCGCCACCACCCCGCAGGGCTCGTGCCCGCCGATGAACGGCTCGGCGTCGGCGCTGAAGCCGAGCGACTTCTGCGCCTCGCCCGGCGCCGAGCGGTAGAACTTGAGGTCCGAGCCGCACATGCCCGAGGCTTTCATTTCGATGACGACTTCTCCCGGACCCGGCGTGGGGTCGGGGAACGCGCGTACTTCGACCTTGCGGTTACCGAGGAACACGGCTCCGCGCATATCAGCCCTCGTATTGCAGGACGTTCAGGCCTGCGTTCCAGTCGGTGACGTACATCAGGCCGTCGGGCATGACGTAGATGTCCGCCGTCTTTGCCGCGAGCGTCACCTTCGGCCGGGGGTCGATCATCTTCTTCGGCGCCGGCGGCGCCCAGTAGGCGACCTCTTTCGGCGCGAACTGGTCCTTGATGTCGAAGATGCGAACGCCGGCGTTGTTCCAGGTGGCGAAGATCATGCTCTCGCTCTGCAGGGAGTCCGGCCGGTTTTCGTGCAGGTTGTGCGGTCCGAACGTGCCCGGCGCCGCGCAGTAGTCGCGGTCGCGCGGCGTCGGCAGCGTCGCTACCGGGACCGGGTTCTGCGGCGCGCGCATGTCCAGCACGAACGTGTGGAACAGGCCCTTGGCGCATTTCTCCGCGTTGGCTTCGTCGCAGACCACCGCCAGGTTGCGGCCGGGCAGCGGCACCGCGGTGTGTGTTCCGCCCGGGAACGGCGGCGACCAGTTAATGTGCGACAGCAGCTTCGGGTTGCGCGCGTCGCTAACATCGTGCACGGTCAGGCCGGCGTCGCGCCAGGAGGCGTAGCCGCGGTCTCCGGCGACGACCATGTGGTGCAGCGCCGAGCGCCGGCCGGGCCCGAGCACCGGCTTCTCGCCCGCCGCGCGGTTCATGCCCGGCAGCCACCAGCGCGAGACGATCTCGGGCTTGGTGATGTTGTTGAGATCGACGATGCACAGGATGTGGTCGGTGAAGCCGTCGAAATGCGCCGAGACGTAGGCGTAGCGCCCGCCGGTCCAGAACGTGCGGTTGATGCCGAAGCCCGGAATCTCGAGGAACGCGATCTCGCGCAGCTCACCGGGCTTGGAGATGTCGTGGATCGACAGGCCCGAGCGGAATTTCTTGCGGTTGGTGATGCTGTCGGCGAGATTGTTCTCGAAGTAGCCGCGCTGGCCGTCATAGGACTGCATCGCGACGATGTTGGCGCCATTGGAAGCGAGCAGCAGGTCGTTCGCGGTCTGCAGCTGGTGCGTGCGCGTGAAATCGCCCTGCCCTAGGCTCCAGTAGGTCACCGGCTTCAGATTGCGGGGGTCGTTCGCGTCGAGCACGGTGATGCCATTGCTGAACATGTGGCCGACGTAGACGTGGCGGCGGTTCACCATCACCTGCACCGCGTCCGGCCGGCCGCCCTGATCGCTGTAGGAGATGTGCTTGATGCGGTGGCCGATGCCCTGCGGCGGGATCGGGTCGGTGGCCGACGATGGGGATGGCGCGGTGCTGCATCCGGTCGCGCCGGCGGCGGCGAGGCCGAACAAACCCTTCAGATGTTCGCGGCGATTCATGGTCCCCTCCTCGAGGTCATGATACGGCGATGCGCTGCTTGCAAGTCGTAAGCACGTCGTCAGGATCGCGCTTCCACCAGTCGAGCTCGGAGAAGATCTCCACTTCCTGGAACCCGCGGTAGCCGGCGGCCTCGACCCAGGACCTGATCAACGGCAGATCGATCACGCCGTCCCCCATCATGCCGCGGTCGTTGAGGAGATCGCGGGTCGGCGAGAGCCAGTCGCAGATGTGATAGCCGAGGATCCGCTTGCCGGCTCTTTTCACCTGGGAAGCGAGCTTCGGGTCCCACCAGACGTGATAGACGTCGACCGCGACGCCGAGCCCGTCTCCCAGCTCGTCGCAGAGATCGAGCGCCTGCTCGAGCGTATTGATGCACGCACGCTCGGCCGCCTGCATCGGATGCAGCGGCTCGATCGCCAGGGGAACGCCCGCTTTCCGTGCGACCGGAAGAACTTCGGCAATGGAATCGCGCACCCTCTTGCGTGAAGCGAGGAGGTCCTTCGACGCCGGAAGCAAGCCCCCCACGACCAGCACCAGGCATTGCGCCTGCAGCTCGTGTGCTTCCTCGATGGCGCGCAGGTTGTCGTCTTTCCAGTCCTTCGCCGTGAAAAAGCCGCCGCGGCACAGGCCGGTGACCACGAGGTTTTTCTCTCGAATCGATTTCTTCGCTTCCCGGAGGCCCATCTGCGCCAGCTGATCTCTCCAGGGCGAGATGCCGCGGATCCCGTGGCGCGCGCAGCCGTCGATCATTTGCGCGAGATTCCACTGTTTACGGACGGTCGCCGTATTCAGTGAGAGTTCCATCAGAGCGTGCCGGGCGGGAAAAGGCGCGGCAGGAACAGCGGGATCTGCGGGAAGACGATGATCAGCGCGAGCACGATGAACATCGGAATCAGCATGATCATCACATCCTTGATCGCGTCGAGGATGCGGATCTTGGCCACCGCACACGAGATCATCAGGCACAGGCCGTAGGGCGGCGTCACCAGGCCGAAAGCGAGCGCGACGATGCCGACGATGGCGAAGTGGATCGGGTCCATGCCGACGCTCTTGGCGAGCGGCTCGAGCACCGTGCCGACGATGACGATCGCGGGAATCGCGTCGAGGAAGCAGCCGACCACCAGGAACACGCCGGCGATGAAGAAACCGGTCGTCACCGGACCCATGCCCCAGGCGGCGACGCCTTCGAGCAGCGCCTTGGGAATCTGGTAATAGGCCAGCAGCCAGCCGAACGCGGAGGCCGTGCCGACGCAGAAAAGCGCCACGCCGGTGAGCCGCCCGGTCTCGAGCAGCGCGTGGTGCAGTCCCTTCAGGTCCATCTCGCGGTAGACGAGCATGGTGAGCGCCGCGGCATAGAGCACGGCGATGCACGCCGACTCGGTGGCGGTGAACCAGCCGAAGATCTTGCCGCCGATGATGATGATCGGCGTCATCAGCGCGGGAATCGCCACACCGATCGCCTTGAAGGTCTCGACCAGCGTGGCGCGCGGATAGGTCGGGTAGCCGCGGCGCACCGCGTAGACGTGCACGGTCGCCATCTGCGCGAGCGCGATCATCACGCCCGGCACGATACCGGCGAGAAACAGGCCTCCGATCGACACCGTGAGCAGCCCGCCCCAGACGATCATCAGGATCGACGGCGGGATGATCACGGCGAGCACCGCCGAAACGGCGGTAATCGCGACGGAGAAGCTGTCGTCGTAGCCTTCCTTCCTCTGCGCTTCGATGAAGATCTTCGACTGGCTCGCCGCGTCCGCGGTGGACGACCCCGAGATGCCGGCGAAGAAGAGCGACAGAACCACGTTCACCTGCGCGAGGCCGCCGGGGAAATGGCCGACCAGGTCGCGCGACAGGCGCACCAGGCGCGTGGTGATGCCGCCGACGTTCATCAGGTTTGCGGTCAGGAGAAAAAACGGCACCGCCAGCAGGATGAACGAGTTGTAGGCGTTGAAGGTCTCCTGCACCAGGTTCTGCGGCGTGAGGCGCTCCTCGATGAGGAAGATCGGCACGCAGGCGAGTCCAAGGGCGAAAGCCACCGGCACGCGCAACACGAGGAGCAGGAAAAACACGCCGAACATGATCAGGCTGGCGGTGCCCGGGGCGAGCGTCGAGCCGATCATGTGATGCTCCCCGGGATTTCTTCAGGAGGTCGGGATGAGGCTGGCGGCGCCTTCCCCGCCATGACGCGCAGGTCATCCCACATCTGCTCGCCGAGGAATAGCACCCAAGTGACGCCGGCGATCGGCCAGGGAATGTGGATCATCCACAGCGGCAGCTCCGCGAGCTCCGAGATGCGGTTGAACGCGAAGCGCGTGAAGTCGATGCCCCACCAGAGGAAGACGAGCGCGAACACCAGCACGAACACGCTCGCCACGAGCCGGATCGCGGCCTGCGCACGCGGGTTCATGGCGGGCCACAGGTCGACCACGAAGTGCGTGCCCTCGCGGATGCCGACCATGGCGCCGAGCAGGATCGACCAGATGAAGCAGAAGCGCGCCAGCTCCTCGGTCCAGATGTAGCTCGGAATCAGCGCGGTATAGCGCGAAAAAATCTGCAGCGATACCGGAATGATCAGCACCGCCACCGAGGCGACCAGCAGCCACGACAGCAGGCGGCTGTACCAAAACGTGATTTTTCGAAACACAAAAAAACGGCGACGCGCCAGGCGCCGCCGTTCCTTTAGCGTTGATTACTTCAGGTTGTTGATCTTGTTGTAGATGTCCTCGGCGCCGATTTCCTTGGCGTACGCGGCCATCACCGGGTCGGCCAGCTTCTT
>DATBSZ010000298.1:0-12263 GCA_036559525.1 Burkholderiales bacterium | reverse complement strand
AGGTAGATCGGGCTCACCAGGAACGACGCCAGCGCCACCAGCGCCGCGTTGACCAGGAAGGTATAGAGGATCATGCGCTCGACCGGAATGCCGAGCACGCGCGCGAGCAGCGGGTTCTGCGCGGTGGCCTGCATCTGCCGGCCGGTGCGCGTGGCGCCCAGGAAGTACTGCAGCAGTCCGACTGCGACGACTGCCACGGCGATGATCACCAGGCTCTGCGCGGAGATGACCGCGCCGCCGATCGAGACGTTGGTCGTCGGCCACACGCCCGGGAACGCCTGCGCCTCGGCGGCGTAGAACTCCTTGACGCCCTCCTTCATGAGGATGGCGAGGCCGAGCGTGGAGATGACGAGCGGCAGCACGCCGTGGCGCAGGATCGGGTCGACCACCAGGCGCTTGAAGAGCAGCCCCAGCACGAGGAGCGCGACCAGCAGGCCGACCAGCAGCGCCGCCGGGAAGGACAGGCCGCCGAATTTCATCGCCGCGAGCACGAAGAACGCCGGCAGCATGACGAACTCGCCCTGCGCGAAGTTGATCGTCTGCGACGTCTGCCACAGCAGCACGAAGCCGACCGCGACCAGCGCATAGATACCGCCGGTCGCGATCCCCGCGACCGCGAGCTGCAGGAAATCGGCCAGGCTACTTGCCCAGCTTGGGCAACACCTCGACGACTTTCTGTCTACCCTTCACCACCTCGACCAGGAAACTGATGCGGTCGATGTCGCCCTTCGCGTCCCAGGTCGCCTCCATCAGGATGCCCGGCTCCTGCTGCGGCGTGATGGTCAGGCCCTTCATCAGCTTGGCGAGCGCCTTGCTGTCGAACTTGCCCAGCTTCTCGGTGGCGTGCTTGATGGCGTAGACCGCGGTGTAGCCCTTGATGCCGTTGTGGTCCGGCACGTACTTGTAGCGCTTCTGGAACTTTTCCGTGAACGCCTGCACCGCCGGGATCGGCGCATCGGCGGTGAGTCCGACGTGGCCCCGGACGCCCTCGGCCGTGTCGCCCGCGAGGTCGATCACCTTCTGGCTGATGACGTTGGTCTCGCCGATGATCGGCGTCTTCACGGCCTGCTTGCGCGCCTCGCGCAGCACGCGCGCGCACTCTTCCTCGTTGGTGTAGATGAAGATCGCGTCCGCGTTGGCCGACTTGAGCTTGACGATGTCGGCGGCGAAGTCCACCTGCCCCGCCTCGGTCGAGACGTCGGCGACGATCTTGATGTTGCGCTTCGCCATCTCCTTGAAGAACACGTCGCGCCCGCCCTTGCCGTAGTCGTTGTTCACCCACAGGAACGCCACCGACTTCGCCTTGATCCCGTCGGCCACGAACACCGCCATCTTCGGCATGCTCATCTGCTGGCCGAAGGAGGTGCGGAAGATGTAGTCGTTGCCCATCTGCGTGATCTCGGCGGCCTCCGCGCCGGTGAACTGCGGGATCTCGGCCGCCTGGGCGAGCAGCATGTTCACCTTCACCGAGCCGGAGAACACCGGGCCGAGGATCGCGTAGGGATTGCCGTCGAGCGCCTTCTGCACCTGGGCGCGCGAGATGCCCGGGTTGGTCTGCGTATCGCTTACCGGTGCGTTGATCCTGCGCCCGAGGATGCCGCCCTTCGCGTTGACCTCGTCGATCGCCATCAGCGCGCCGTCGCGGAAGTTGGTGCCCGATACCGCGCCCGAGCCCGACACTTCGATCACGATCGGAATGAACACCGTCTGCTGCGCGTGCGCCGTGCCCAATGCGGCGCCCAGTATCAGAGCAGCTCCCAGCCAATTCGCTTTCACGTCCCCTCCTCTGTTAGAGACCCTCGAACTGCAGAATGTTAAGCCCGGCGTTCTGGTCCGTCAGGTACATGAACCCGTTGCGATCGACATAGCAGTCGCCGCACTGCAGCACCTGCGGCCGGTTCGGCCGCGGATCCACCATCTTCGCCGGATTGGGCGGGACGTAGAACGCGATCTCTTTCGGCCGGGCCTGGTCCGCGATGTCGTAGACCCGCACACCGGCGTTGTAGTAGGTGGCAAAGATCAGGCGCGAGCTCTGGAATGCGCCCGGACGGTTCTCGTGCAGGTTGTGCGGGCCGAAAAACCCGCCCTTTGCGCAGTAGTCGGCTTCGCCGGGCTCCGGGAAGGACGCGATGACCGCCGGATTGGACGGCTCACGCACGTCGTAGGTCCAGATGTGGCGCCGGCCTTCCTTGCAGTTGGCGAAAGTCGGCTCGTCGGCGAGGACGAGGAGCTTTCGGTCCGGCAGCGGCAGCGGCGAATGCGTGCCGCCGCCGCCCGGTTGGGGAAGGCGGTGCACCAGGATTTTCGGCCTGGCCGGATCGGCGACGTTGATCACGGTCAGGCCGCCATCGCGCCACGCGGCGTACGCGATGTCGCCGTCGAGCAGCGCGTGGTGCAGCGCATAGCGCTTGCCGGCGGGCGCGGTCGGCGTTTCGCCGCCGGCGCGCCACATGCCCGGTAGCCAGCAGCGGCCCACGACCTGCGGCTTGCGCGGATCCGACATGTCGATGACGGCGAGGACGTGGTCGGTGAAATCGGCGAAGTGGATGGAGGCGTACGCGTAGCGCCCGCCCACGTACCAGATGCGGTGCGGACCCATGCCGTCGGTCGGCATGAAGCCGATCTCGCGCGGCTTCTCCGGCCGGGAAATGTCGTAGACCCGGATACCGGCACTGAACTGGACCCCGGTGCCCTTCAGCCGGTCGGCGGGCGAGCCGCCGAAATAGTCCTTCTCGGTCTGGAACTGCTGCATGGTCCAGACGCTCGGCGCGTTGACCGCCAGCAGCAGATCGTCGTGGGTCTGCAGGTGAAACGCGCGTGTGCCCGGCGCGCAGGCGATGAAGTCGGTGACCTTTGGGTTCTTCGGATCGCGCACATCGAGGGTGGTGATGCCGTTGCTGTAGCCGTGGCCGACGTAGGCATGGCCGCGATGCACCATGACCTGCACGCCGTCGCCGTGCAAGCCCATGTCCGAGTGGCCGACGAACTTGATGCCGCGGGAGGCGACCGGAGTCATCTTCCGTTCCATGTTATCGCTCCCGGCTCGCCGACGCAGCGTTCGCGCCAGCAATTCGTCCGAATACCGCACCATTGGTGAGTCCCGAGCCGCCGGGGTAGTTGAACCAGAAGATGCCGCCCACCAACTCGCCCGCGGCGTAGAGGCCCGCAATGGGCTCGCCGTCCGAGCTCAGGACTTGTGTTTGAGAATTTATTTTTAGCCCGCCAAAGCTGAAGGTGATGCCGCAGGTCACCGCGTAGGCCTCGAACGGCGGCGTATCCAGCGTATTGGCCCAATTCGATTTATTAACCGGTAGATTTTCCGTGCATCGACCGTCCTTCACATTGGGGTTGAACGGGATGTCGGTGCGCACCGCCGCGTTGTATTTCTTCAGCGTTTCGAGCGCGGCCTTCTGATCGGTGTCGTCCATCTTCGACACCAGCTCCTCGAGAGTATTGGCGGTGATCTTCGTCACCTGCTTGATGCGGTACTCGTCGCGCAGCTGCCGCTTTACCTTGGCGTCGAAGATCTGCCAGGCGAACTGCTTCGGCTGCTGCAGGATCACCCGGCCGTACTTCGCGTAGGTGTAGTTGCGGAAATCCGCGCCCTCGTCGACGAAGCGCCTGCCGTCGGCGTTGATGTACACGCCCCAGGGGTACGAGTGCTTCTGGAAACCGTCGCCCACCGCGAGGTCGCCGGTCTCAGGCGCGTTGCGGTCCCAGGCGACCGCGTGGCAGCCCGACCAGTTGCCGTGCGCCGCGGCGCCGATGTCGAGCGCCATCTCGATCGCATCGCCGGTGTTGAAGCGCGTGCCGCGCACTTTGGCGAGCTCCCAGCCCGGGCCCATGTAGCGCGTGCGCCATTCGGTGTTGGCCTGGAAGCCGCCCGCGGCGAGGACCACCGCTTTGGCTTTTGCTTGAAGTGTTTTGCCTGCTTTCTTGACCACGACGCCATGAACGCCATCGTCGTCGGCAATCAATGCAACGGCGCGCGCCTGGTACCAGATCTCGATGCCGGCCTTCTTCGCGAGCTGCGTCTCGGATTCGACCAACCCCGGGCCGCCGCCCACCGCCTCGACGGTGAGGCCGCCCCAGAACTTGAATTTGCCGCCGATCCTGAACGCCTGCCGCCCCCAGGCGGCGGTAAAGCGCACGCCTTTTTGCCGCATCCACTTCACCGTGGGAAAACTTTCTTTTACCAATATTTCCGTCAGATCCGGGTCGCACCTGTACTCGGTCAACCGCGCCATGTCGTCGAGAAACTGCCCCTCGGTGTAGGTGCCGAAGTCGGTGTTGGCGATCTCCTCGGGCGAGAGGTCGGGGATCAGCGTCTTCAGATCCTCGGGCCCGGTGTAGACCAGGCGGAAAAGGCCGGCGGTGAAGCGCGAGTTGCCGCCGGCTTCCTCTTCCGGCGCTCTTTCCAGGACCAGTACTCTTTTTGCAGATTCAGAAGCGGAGAGCGCTGCGCACAACGCGGCGTTGCCCCCGCCGACAACGATCACGTCGAAATCAACCATCAGTCGGCCTTGACGCCGGCTTTCTGGATCACTTCCTTCCAGCGCGCCTGCTCTTTCGAAATGAACTGCGCGTAATCCTGCGGGCTCGAGCCCACGGCCTCGGCGTCGTCGGCCTTGAAGCGCTCGATGACCCCGGCGCTCTTCACCGCCTTCGCCGCCTCGTCCGAGAGGCGCTTGATGATCGCCGGCGGGGTCTTCGCCGGGGCGTTCAAGCCGTACCACTGGCTGGTCTCGAAACCGGGATAGCCCTGCTCCGCCACGGTGGCGACGTCGGGCAGCGAGGCGAGGCGCTGCGGGGTGCCGACCGCGACCACGCGCAGCTTGCCGCTTTTCACGTGCGGCATGAGCGGCGGGGTGCCGGCCGAGGTGGCGTGCGTGCGCCCGGCGACGAGGTCGACGAGGTTCGGCCCGGTGCCTTTGTAAGGGACGTGCTGCAGATCCATGCCGCTGACGAGCTTGAGGTACTCCATCGCCAGGTGCCCGGCGCTGCCGTTGCCGGCCGAGCCGTAATAGAACTGCCCGGGCTTCGCTTTCGCCAGCGCGACGAACTCGCGCAGGTTCTTCGCCGGCACGTCGGCGTGCACCACGAAGATGTTCGGCACCTTGGCGAGCAGCGAGACCGGCGCGAAGTCCTTGTTCACGTCGTAGCCGAGGTTGGGCGTGATGTAGGGCGTCATCGCCAGGCTGCCGACGTGGCCGATGATCAGCGTGTAGCCGTCGGCGTCGGCGCGCGCCACGTCGTGCATCGCCAGGTTGCCGCCGCCGCCGCCCTTGTTCTCGATCACGATCGACTGCCCGAGCGCCTTCTCCATCTCGGCGGCAACGCTGCGCGCCACGATGGTGCTCGAGCCGCCGGGCGCGAAGGGAACGACCAGGCGGATGGGTTTGTTCGGGTAGGTTTGCCCGTGAGCGGTACAAGCGAAAAACAGCGCTAGCAGAAAAATCCTCATCGGTTCCCCTTAAAACTGGTAACGGCGCAGCCCGCCATCGACGGGGATCACCGCGCCGGTGATGTATCGGGCGAGCGGCGAAGCGAGAAAGCACACCAGGTTCGCGATGTCGGCCGGCTGGCCGTACTCGCCCACCGGGATCTCCTCTTCGCTCTGCTTCTTGCGGTACTCGGGCGGGTAGTTGCGCAGGATCTGCTCGCTGATGATGCGCCCGGGCGGGATGCAGTTCACCGTGATGCCGTGCTTTCCGACCTCGCGCGACAGTCCCTTCGCCCAGGAATGCATCGCCGCCTTGGCCGCAAAGGCGCCGTTCAACCCTTCCGGCTCGGACTTGCCGGTGATGTTGACGATGCGGCCCCACTTCTTCGCGATCATCTGCGGCAGCAGGCGGTGCGCGAGCTGGCGCTGCCGCGTGAAGTTGAGCGTCAGCGCCTCCTCCCACTGCTCTTCGCTCGAGTCGAGCGTGAACTTGCGGCTGCCGCCGGCGTTGTTGATCAGGATGTCGATCGAGCCGAGGCCGGCCAATGCTTGTTCGGCAATGCTTTCCGGCGCGCCGGGCTTGAGAAAGTCCTGCTCGATGATCACGAGCTTTGTCTTGAGCTCGCTTTCGAGCGCCTCGAGCAGGTTGCGCCGCCGTGCGACCACGGCGAGCTTGACTCCCTCGCGCGCGAGCGCGGTGGCGATGCCCCTGCCGATGCCCATGCTTGCGCCGGTGACGAGCGCAGTACGGCCTTGAATGCCTAGTTCCATGGAAGGAGGGCAATCCTACCGGATTACGGCACGAGGATTGCGAGGGTCCGCCTTCATGGAGGTCCTATGAACCTTAAGACAGTCATGACCCTGGCAATGGCCGCCGTCTTTACAACGCCGGTGCTCGCGCAGCAGACGGGGAGCGGTCAGGAACCGAGGGATACCAATACCGCCACGCCCTCGGTGCGTGGCTTCCCGGCGATGGACCGTAACAACGACGGCTACATCTCGCGCGACGAAGCGCGCGACGCCCCATGGAGCAACCGGTTCAGCGAGATGGACAAGGACAACGACAGCCGCCTCTCGCTGGGCGAATACGACGCGATGGTGCAGCAGGGCGCCGCCGCCGGCGCTACTCGAAACGAACGAGATTTCAGGAAGGAATAACCCTCATGACAAGACTCTTGGCAGCTCTCCTCGGCGCGCTCGTCGCAGGCAGCGCGCTGGCCGCCCCGAAAGCCGAAAGCGCGGTGGAATGCGGGATCGCGGCCGACATGGCCGTGGTCGCGCGCTCGCTGGCCGAAGAGGAAGTGCAGCGCCCGCAGGCCGGCGCCATCATGGCGCGCATCTACGACGTCTCGGAATCGTCGCGCGGCAAAGAGCTCATGAAAGATATCCTCGACGCCGCCTACCGCACGAACGGGGCGACCAGCCAGAAATTCGCCGAGGATCTGTTCGCCGCCTGCCTGAAGACCGGCGGCAACATGGACACCATCCTCGGCCGCCGCCTCTAAGGCCAGCTCACTCGGCCTTGGCGCCCGACTCCTTCACGAGGCGGGCCCAGAGCTTGGCATCCTGCTCGAGGAAGATCGCGAACTCGTCGGGCGAGCCTGAGCCGACCGCCTCGGTGCCCTCGCGCGCAAGGATGCGCGCGGTCTCCGGCGCCTTGACCACCTGCTTGATCGCCGCAAACAAGGTGCGCACCACCGCCGCCGGCGTGCCCTCCGGCACGAATAGGCCGTACCAGAACGAGATCTCGTAATCGGGCAGACCTGCTTCGCCCATTCCCGGTATGCCCGGGATCAGGGGGGTCGCGGCGCGGCTGGTCGTCGCCAGCGCGCGCATGCGCCCGGCCTGCACCAGCGGCAGCACCGAAGGCGGCGTGGCGAACGCGAGCTGGGTATCGCCGGCGAGCACCGATTGCACCGCGGGCGCGCCGCCTTTGTAGGGCACGTGCACGATCTCGACGCCCGCAAGGCGCATGAACAGCACCGCGGCGAGATGCGGCGCCGAGCCGTTTCCCGAGGTCGCGAAATTGAGCGTGCCGGGATGCTTCTTCGCGTGGGCGATGAGCTCCCTGACCGAGTCGATGCCGGTGCCGGGATTCACCGCGAGGATGAGCGGCGAGGAGCTCACCCGGCTGATCGGGATCAGGTCTTTCAGCGGCTCGAAGCCCGGCTTGGGCGAGATCACCGGATTCACCAGAATGCTCGACGGGCTCGCGATCAGCACGGTGTAGCCGTCGGGCGCGCTCCTCGCCGCGTGCTCGGCGGCAATGCTCGAGCCGGCGCCGGGCCGGTTCTCCACTACGATCGGCTGGCCGAGCGCCCGTCCCAGCGGCTCCTGGAACGCTCGCGACACGAAGTCCGCCGCGCCGCCGGGCGGAAAGCCCACCACCAGGCGGATGGGCTTCGAGGGATAGGTGGGTTGCGCCAGCGCCTGGGTGGCGAGCAGCAATGCGAGAAACGCGATTTTCATGATAGGGCAGAGTCGAGTGCGGTCATGAGGGCTCCCAGCTTGGGCGGCTTGGACTCCAGGCCGATCTTCACCTGGTACTCGCGCAGCGCCGCGGAGGCCACCGGGCCGATCGAGGCGACCAGGGTGCGATTCAAGGATTGCTGCAAAACCGCCGCCTTGTCCAGTTTTCTTGCAACTGCAAACAGATTGCGCACCTGCTCCGCGTTGGTGAACACCGCGGCGTGCATCTCGTTGCGCTCGAGCGCGCCGATGAGCTGCTCGAGCGGCTGGGTGTCTGCGGGCAGCGACCAGCGATAGGTCGGGATCTCGGTCACCTGCGCGCCTCGCGCCTCGAGCGCGCGGTCGAGCTCGGCGTTGGCGACGCCGTAGCGCTGGACAATCACCCCCTCGCCTTTCAAGGCGATGCCCTCGATCGCAGCGAGAACCTCCTTGGTGGTGAACGGGTCCGCCGCGCTGCTGTCGATGCGCACGCCGCGCGCGCGCAGCGCGCCCGTGGGCTTCGGGCCGCGCACCACGACGATCGACTGGTCGAGCAGGCGCAGGAAGAGCTGCGTCTGCTTCAATCCGTCCAGGGCGGCGAAAAGCGCACGCGTGCCGACGCCGGTCTGAAAGACGAAGAGCTTCGGCGGGCGCTGCTCCAGCGCGCGCATCAGCTCGGCGATCTTCTGCGGCTCGAGGTCGGGCAGCTCGGCGAGCGCCGGCGCGTGGAACGGCACGCCGCCGCGCTGCGACACCAGGCTGACGAGCTGCTCGCCGAGCCGGCTTTCCAGAATCGCAATGCGCTTCGACTTCACGGGGCGGAGTGTTCTTTGACGTGCGCCTTCAAGTCAAGCCCGATCTTCATCGCGAGCAGCACGAGCAGCGCCCAGAGCGGCGAGCCGAGCGCCATGGCGCCGATGCCGCCGAGGATGATGGCGACGTGCAGCACCACGACGCGCACGTAGGGCTTCGTCATCAGCTCGGACATTTTCGCCCGCCGGAACTCGCCGCGGACCAGGTAGTTCCAGGCGAACGAGAAGAAGTGGCTCGCCACCAGCACGGCCACCGGCAGCCACAGCCCGTAATCCGCGGCCGCGCGCGCGGCCGGCTCGAGCACCCACAGACCCTGCACGTCGTAGCGCTTTCCGCCCAGCAGGTCGAACACGAACACGCCGTGGATCGCGGTGAACATGCCGTAGTGAAAGCCGAAGAACGGCACCATCACGAGCTTTGCGGCCCAGAGCGCCGGGTCGCGCGGGTCGGCGCAGAGCATGCGCGCGACGAAGAAAACGCCGACCACCACGTTCTCCATCCAGAAGAGGGCGATCAGCGCGAACGCGTCCCAGCCCCAGAACAGCACGCCCGCGAGCGGCACGAGATTGGCGGCCACCAGCACCCATGCCGACACCGGCTTCTCGACGCTCGCCGCCTGTCCCTTTTCGGGAAGGCGCTCGAGCATGGCGTCGAGCATCCGCTCTTCCACCTCGGTCGGCGCGCGACCGCGCTCGGCGAAGATCTTCTCGCGCATTTCCTCCCGGATTTCCTGCGGCCCGAGGCCGGGGTACTTCGCGCTCAGGTCGCGCGCGGCCCAGCGTCCGATGAACGGCGTGAAGAACCGGACCAGCCAGGCCGGCGCATCGACCTTGACGGTCTTACCTGGCGAGCCGGATGTTGGCGAGGGCAAGGCGGTCGGTGACGTTGCGCATCAGCGCGCGCGTGAGCTGGAGCTGGGCGCCCAGGCTCATTTTGTCCAGCGCCGAGGGCTCGAATTCGGCCAGCAGGAGCTCGGTCACCGCCTCGACGGTTGCGTTGCGCGGCTGCTCGCCGCCGCCGATGTAGGCCATCTCGCCGAAACACTCGCCGCCGTTCACCATGTTGAGCAGCTTTTTCCGCTTGATGACCTTGGCCTCGCCCTTGGCGAGAAAGAAGAAGCTCTTGCCCCGCTCGTCCTCCTGGAGAACCGGCTTGCCCTTGGCGACGCGCGTCCAGCGCCCGGCGCGCGCCAGCTCCCACAGCTCCGAATCGGCGAGCGTCGAGAGCATCGGCACCTTTTTGAGAGTGACGTATTTCTCGCTGTCCGGGATCGCGCCGGGCGGCAGCACCGCCTCGCCGACCCTGGAAAGCTCGAGCGCGAACTCGCTCCAGGTCGCGTAGCGGTGCGCGGTGTTTTTCTGCAGTGCGCGCAGCACCACCGCGTCGAGCTCCTTAGGCAAGCCCTGGCGCACGGCGCTCGGCGGCGATGGGTCGGCCTTGAGGATCTTGGCGATGAGCGCGTCGATTTTCTCGGCGACGAACGGCCGCTTGCCGGTGAGCAGCTCGTAGAGCACCACGCCGAGCGAGTACATGTCGCTGTGGAACGTGAGCGCCTTGCCTTCGATCTGCTCGGGCGACATGTAGTAGGGCGAGCCGAGCGCCGCGCTCTGCACCACCTGGCTTTTCTTCAGCACCGCGGCGCCGAAGTCGGAGATCTTCACCTCGGTGCCGCCGGCGAGCATGATGTTCGCCGGCTTGATGTCGCGGTGCACGATGCCTTCCTTCGACGCGTACTCGAGGGCGCCGCAGCACTTGAAGCCGATCTGCAGCACGTCGGGCACCGGCAGCAGGGTGTCGGGCGTGGCGTGCTTCGAAAGGTCGCCGCCGGTGACGAGCTCCATCGCGATGTGGCCCGAGTCCTCGCCGACCACCGCGTCGAGGATGCTCACGATGTAGGGATGGCGCAGCTTTCCGGCGAGCGAAGCCTCGTTCAGGAACTGCGAGCGGTACACCGTGCCGAACTCGGGGTCGCGGAACACCTCGGGCTCGATCGTCTTGAGCGCCACCTCCTTGCCGGTGAACGTGTCCTTCGCCAGGTACACGGTCCCGGTCGCCCCTTTACCCAGAAGCTTCTGCACGTCATATCTCCCAACCTGAAGGCTGAGATCCATTACGGATTGACGCGCGTCGCCTCGCCCACCACCATGACTAGATGATATTCGATCCCGCCCAGATCCAACGTGGCGCACGCCTCAGGCGCTCGCCCTATTTCGAGGCAACGCAGCGCGCCGGCTGCCGCGGCTACACGGTGTACAACCACATGCTGCTGCCGATCCGCTACGACAGCTTCGAAGCGGAGTACCGCCGGCTGCTCGCCGACGTCACGCTATGGGACGTCTCGGTGGAGCGCAACGTCGAGATCGCCGGCCGCGACGGGCTGAGGTTCGCCGAGCTCCTCACGCCGCGCGACCTTTCGAAGTGCCGGGTCGGCGAAGGCCGCTACGTGCTGCTCACCGACGACGCGGGCGGCATCGTCAACGATCCGGTGCTGCTGCGCCTGGAAGAGAACCGCTTCTGGCTCGCCTGCGCCGACAGCGACGTGCTGCTGTGGGCGAAAGGCGTGGCGCGCAATTCCGGCATGGACGTCGAGCTGCGCGAGCTCGACGTCGCGCCGCTGCAGATCCAGGGACCGAAGTCACGGGACCTGGTGAGCATGCTCTTTGGCGCGAGAGTGCTGAACCTGGGTTATTACCATTTCTTCGAAACGAAGCTCGACGGCATCCCCGTGATCGTCACCCGCACCGGCTGGACCGGCGAGCTCGGCTACGAGCTCTACCTCCTCGACCCCGCGCGCGGCGTGGACCTGTGGAAACGCGTGCTCAAGGCGGGCAAGCGCTACAACATCGCGCCGACCGGGCCCTCCGACATCCGGCGCATCGAGGCCGGCATCCTCAACTACGGCATCGACATGACGCTCGACAACAATCCCTACGAGCTCGGCCTGGAGCGGCTCGTCAACCTCGAAAAGGCTGCGGATTTCATCGGTCGGGATGCATTGCGAAAAATACGAACGGACGGTGCGCAGAAAAAGCTCGTGGGCGTGGAAATCGGCGGATCGAAGATGGACCTCAACATGACCCGCTACCCGGTCCGCGTGGAGGGGAAAACGGCAGGTTTCGTCACGTCGTGCGTGTACTCGCCGCGCCTCAAGAAGAATATCGGCTACGCCATGCTGCCGATCGAGAAAGCGTCTGCGAAGAAGCTCGTGGTCGAGGCGCCGAAGGGGCCGCGCAGCGCCGTGGTGGTGCCGATGCCGTTTATCGACCCGAAGAAGGAAATTCCCAAAGCCACTTGAGCGCGGCGTCGGGGTCCTCGAAGCGCTGCAGGGCGCAGCCGCGGTTCGCGGCGTCGATCTGGGCGAACTGGTAGATCCGGTCGTTGGCCGCGCTGTCGACGACCGCGATACGGCCCGGAATGCTGCGGCTGGCGAGCACCTCGCGCAGGCGCCCGGCGCGGTCGCGCAGCCCGCGCACGTCGACGAGCAGGCAGCTCGCCGAGTTCTCGCGCGCTTGCCGGCTGATCTCGCGCGTGATGAAGCCCGCCGTCGGACAGGTTCCGG
>DATBSZ010000297.1:0-24094 GCA_036559525.1 Burkholderiales bacterium | reverse complement strand
GTCTCGACGAACAGCGGATTGCCCATCATGCGGATCTTCATGCCCTTCAGGTCGGCGGGCTTGGTCACCGGCTTGTCGGAGTAGACGTTGCGCGTGCCGGCGTCCATCCAGCCGAGCGCGATCAGGCGCGCCGAGCTGTTGGAGAGCTTGGTGAGCATCTCCTCGCCGATCGGGCCGTCGATCACCTTGCGCATCTGCGCTTCGTCCTTGAACACGAACGGCATGTTGAAGACGTTGAGCTCGTCGACGATCGGTCCCATCGGGCCGACCGAGATGCGCGCGATCTGCAGCGCGCCGACCTGCGCCTGCTCGATCATCTCCTTCTCGCCGCCGAGCTGCATCGACGGGAACATCTGCATCTTGTACTTGCCGTTGGTCGCCTTCTCGAGCTTGTTGCCCATGCGCACCAGCGCCTCGACCGTCGGATAGCCGAGCGGGTGCACGTCGGTGGCCTTGATGATCTGCTGCGCCTGCACGGGCAGTGCGCTCAATAGAGAAACGGATACCGCGGCCACGCTGGCCGCGCCGATGAAATGACGACGGAACATGAATCCTCCTCTGATAAGATTCGTCAGTCATCATACAACCGCAGCATTTGCCGTCAAGGCTCGCCTCCAGCCCATGCGCATCCGCCCCGTCGCCGCCGAGCGCAAGCTGTCGCGGCGGCTGTTCGAGCAGCTCGCCGAGCAGATCCGCAGCGGGCGCTTCGCTCCGGGCGCGCGCCTGCCCACCGAGCAGGCGCTGACGCAGGCCGCGGGCGTCAGCCGCACCGTGGTGCGCGAGGCGGTCGCGGCGCTGCGCGCCGAGGGGTTGGTAGTGACGCGCCAGGGCGTCGGCGCGTTCGTGTCGGCCGAGCCGCAGCGCGCGCCCTTCCGCATCGAGCCCGAGCGCATGCAGACGCTCGACGATATCCTCGCCGTCATGGAGCTGCGCCTCGGGGTCGAGATCGAGTCGGCGGGGCTGGCGGCAGATCGCGCCTCGAAAGCCCAGGTACGCACGATTTCCAACGCCCTGGATGCCATTGAAGAGGCGAGCGTCGCCGGCCGCTCGGCGGTCGACGAGGACCTGGAATTCCACCGCGCGATCGCCGAGGCCACCGGCAATCCCGAGTTTCCGCGCTTCCTGCAGTTCATCGGCCGCCACCTCATCCCGCGGCGCACGGTGAGCGGGCTGCCCGAGCGCATGGGCGGCGAGCGCGCCTACCTCGCGCTCATCCAGGAAGAGCACCGCCGGATCTACCAGGCGATCGAGAGCGCCGACGCCAAAGGCGCGCGCGAAGCGATGCGCCGCCACCTCACGCGCTCGCTCGAGCGCTATCGCAAGCTCGCCGCGGAACAGAAAAAAGCCGCTTGAAGATCCTGCTGACCCATTCGCCGGAGGCGATGGCTAACTATTACGGCGAGCGCGCGCTCGCGGGCCTGCGAGCCGTGGGTGACGTGAAGTTGAATCAAAAATCCGACTCGTTGGAGGGCGAAGCCCTGATCGCTGCCGCCGAGGGCTGCGATCTGATCGTTTCCTATCGCCAGTCGCCCGGTCCTGCCGCGGTTTTCGAGCGCCTGCCGCGCCTGATCGCCTTTCTGCGCTGCGCGATCGACATCCGCAATGTCGACGTCGCCGCCGCGAGCAAGGCCGGCGTGCTGGTGACCCAGGCGAGCGCGGGCTTCATCACCTCGGTCACCGAGATGGTGCTGGGATTTCTCGTCGACCTTTCGCGCGGGATCACGCGCTCGGCGACCCTTTACCACCAGAACCGGGTGCCGAAGGCGACGATGGGCCGCGAGCTGAAGGGCAGCACGCTTGGGGTCATCGGCTACGGCGCTATCGGAAAAGAGGTCACAAGAATGGGACGAGCGCTTGGGATGCGCGTCCTCGTTCACGATCCCTATCAGCAGGTGGACCAGGTGCCGCTCGACACGCTTTTGCGCGAGTCCGACTATGTCGTGCCCCTCGCGGTGGCTACCGCGGAGACCGAGAACCTGATGAATGCCGAAGCATTCTTCAAGATGAAAAAGGGCGCCTGCCTGATCAACGTCTCGCGCGGCAACCTGGTCGACGAGGCGGCGCTCGAGGCGGCGCTCGATTCCGGGCGCCTCGCCGGCTGCGCGATGGACGTCGGCCGCGCGAGCGACCAGATGCCGACGCCGCGGCTCGCGGCGCGCCCCGACGTGATCGCCACTCCGCACACCGCGGGCCTGACGATGCCGGCGATCGAGCACCAGTCGCTCGAGACGGTGGCGCAGGCGGCGGAGATCGTCAAAGGCCGCGTTCCCAAGGGCGCCGTGAACGCCGAGCACTGGAAACGAAAGCCGTGAGACGAGCCGGCCGGTTGCGGCAAGAAGGGGGAAAAGGAGCAGGCGCCGAGATCTATTACGAAGCCGTCGGCGAGGGACCTGCGGTCATCTTCGCGCACGGGCTGGGCGGCAACCATCTCTCGTGGTGGCAGCAGATCGCGCACTTCGCCCCCCGGTACACCTGCGTTGCCTTCGCGCATCGCGGCTTTCCGCCTTCCAGCCCGGTGCCCGGGAGCAGCGCTCCCGATTCGTATGCCGACGACCTCGCGGCCCTGATCCGGGAGCTCGATCTGAAAGACGTGGCTCTCGTAGCGCAGTCGATGGGCGGCTGGACCTGTCTCGAATATGCGCTGCGCGAGCCCAGGAAGGTGCGGGCGCTCGTCATGGCTTCGACGTCGGGCGCGCTCGATTTCAGTCATCTCGAAAACGCGGAGATCAGCGAGTGGATTGACCGATCTCCGGCGGGGCTCGCCGAGCTTCAGTCGCGCGGCATCCACCCCGCGGGCGGCGAGCGCATGGCGCGCGAGCAGCCGGCGCTCGCGCAGCTCTACTGGCAGATCTCGGAGATGGCTCCGGCATCGTTCCGCGAGGACGTGCGCGTGCGCATCAGGGATCTGCGCACCCAGACGCCTTCCCTTCTGGCCAAGCTGTCCATGCCGGTTCAATTCATCACCGGCGACGAAGACTGGGTATTTCCGCCCGCGGCCGGCCCGGCGCTCGCAAGCATCGCGCCCAAGGGAAGCGCGGTCCGGGTTCCGGCCGCCGGGCACTCGGTCTATTTCGAGCGCGCGGCGCAGTTCAACGACATCATTGGGAGAGTCCTGTGAAGACCGTTCTCATCACCGGCGCCACCGGAGACGTGGGCACGCATCTCGCCCGCGAGCTCGCGGCGAAATACAAGCTGCGCCTTTCCGACCGGCGGCCGCTCAAGGCAAAGAACTTCATCAAGGCCGACATCTCGAAAATGGCCGATGCCCTGCGCATCACCAGGGGCGTCGACGCGGTCGTGCATCTCGGCGGGTACTCGGTCGAAGGGCCGTGGGAAGCGATCCTGCAGGCGAATATCATCGGCTGCTACAACGTGTTCGAGGCGGCGCGCAGAAACGGCGTGAAGCGCATCGTCTTCCCGACCAGCAACCACGCCACCGGCTTCTATCGCCGCGACCAGACGATCGACCACCGGGTCTATCCGAAGCCCGACGGCCGCTATGGCGTCTCCAAGGTGTTCGGCGAGGCGCTCGGCAGTCTCTATGCCGACAAGTACGGCCTGGAGTTCCTCATGGTCCGCATCGGCAACGTGAACCCGGCGCCGCTCGACAAGCGCCGGCTCTCGCTGTGGATCAGCCCGCGCGACATCGCGCAGCTCGTCTCGATCGGCATCGACCACCCGGGCATCAAGTTCGAGATCGTCTACGGGGTCTCGGGCAACAAGCGCAACTGGTACGACAACTCCAACGCCACGCGCCTCGGCTACCGGCCGCAGGACGACTCCGAGCCGTTCGCCGAAGAGATCCTGCGCAAGGAGAAGCCGGGCAGCGACGCGATCGCGGAGGCGCACCAGGGCGGAATCTTCTGCACCGCCGAGGAAGTGCCGAATCCCGCAGCACCGCCGAAGAAGCCAAAGGCGAAAAAAGGAAAGAAGAAGTGAAGATCTCGGTGCCGAAGGGTGCCTGCGACACCCACATGCACTTCTACGACCAGGCGCTGCCCGCCGCGCCGGGCACTTTTCTGCCGGGCCACTTCCCGGTGGAGGACTACCGCGCGCTGCAGAAGAAGCTCGGCCTCGAGCGTGTCATCGTCGTGCAGGCGAATGCCTACAAGGACGACAACAGCGTCATCGTGGATTCGATCCGGAAGCTCGGCGAGAGCGCCAAGGGCGTCGCGGTGGTCACGCCCGGCGTTGCCGATGCGGAGCTCGAGCGTCTCACCAAGGCGGGCATTTGCGCAGTGCGCATCATGACGCTGCACGGCGGCATGCTGGGTTTCGATTTGATGGACCCGGTGATGGCGCGCGTGCACCCGTTCGGCTGGCACGCCAACATCCAGCTCGACGGCCGTGAGCTGCCGAAATACGAAGCGCAGATCAAGCGTCTGCCCGGCAAGTTCGTCATCGACCATACCGGCAAGTTTCTCGAGCCGGTTTCGCCGGAGTCGCACGAGTTCCGTTCACTGCTGAACCTGGTGGACACCGGCCGCTGCTGGGTCAAGCTCTCGGCGCCGTACGAGACGTCGAAGACCGGTGCGCCGAAGTACGAAGACGTCAGCCGCCTCGCGAAAGCGCTGGTGAAGAAGGCGCCCGAGCGCATGCTGTGGGCTTCCAACTGGCCGCATCCCTCCGCGCGCAAGCCGGCGCCGCCGGACGACGCGGCCCTGCTCGATCTACTTCTCAACTGGGCGCCCATCGAGAACGACCGCAAGAAGATCCTGGTGGACAACCCCGCGGAGCTCTATGGCTTTTAAGGTGGGGCTGATCGGCCTGGGCATGGCCGTGACGCCGCACGCCAAGAGCTTGCAGGATCTCAGGTCGCGCGTCGAAGTCGCGTACGCCTACAGCCCTTCAGCCGCCAGAAGAAAGAGCTTCGCCGAGCGCTTTCCCTTCCCGCAGTGCGATCGCCTCGAAACCATCCTCGACGATCGCTCGGTGAATGCGGTGCTCGTGTTGACGCCGCCGAACACGCATCTGGAGATCGTCGAGCGCTGCGCCGCCGCGGGCAAACATGTCCTTCTCGAGAAGCCGCTGGAGATCTCCACCGCGAGGGCCGAACGTCTCGTCCAATCCTGCAAGAACATGAAGCTAGGGATGGTCCTGCAGCACCGCTTCCGTCCCGCCGCGGAGAAGCTGCGCGAGATGCTGCCGCTCCTGGGGAAACTGGTCTCGGCGTCCGCCGCGATTCCCAACTGGCGGCCGCAGAGCTACTACGACCAGCCGGGCCGCGGCACGCGCGCGCGCGACGGCGGCGGCGTGCTCCTGACCCAGGGAATCCACACGCTGGACCTGTTTCTCTCGTATACGGGTGAGCCGGCCGAAGTGAAGAGCTTCGTCGCCACGACGCCGGTGCACAAGATGGAGACCGAGGATCTCGCGGCCGCTGCGGTGCGCTTCAAGAACGGCGCTCTCGGCACGGTGCATGCGACCACGGCGGCGTACCCGGGCTTCCCGGAGCGCATCGAGCTCATCGGCACGCAGGGCACGGCGCTGCTCGAGGGCACCTCGCTCAAGATGAGCTTCAGCGACGCGCAGTCCTTCGAGATGAAGACCGAATCCGGCGGCGGCGGCACCGGCGCCGACCCGATGGCTTTCCCGCACGACTGGCACCGCGGCGTGCTGGCGGACTTCCTGGATTCGATCGAGCAGAACCGCGAGCCCCGCGTGAGCGGTACCGAGGCGCTGAAGGTTCACCGCTTCATCGACAGAATTCTTCGATCAGGCGGTTGACGCGCTCGGGCGCCTCGAGCTGCGGAAAGTGGCCGAGGCCCGGCAGGATCTCGACGCGGCACGTTGGAATTCTTGTTCTTAGAAGATCAAGCCATGGCGTGGTTTGCCCGGCCTTGAGCGGTCCGCGCTTTCCCGACTGCGGGTCGCGCGTTGTGGTCTGGATGGCGAGAACCGGCGCGCGCACGGCAGCGAGCGCCGCTTCCAGCGCGCCTGCGTCCCAGCGCACTGATCGCGGCCACAGCGCGGCGCCGATCTCGGCGCCCTGGCGCACCGCGCGCGCGACCAGGCGCTCCGACGCCGGCGTGGACGTGAGGAACATCTGCCGGAAGAGCTCCTCCGCCCAGGCGGCGAATCCCACTTGCTCGATCTGGCTGCGCGCGGCCGCTTCCGCGGCATCCGGGTCTCCCGCGCTGAAGCGACTGCCGTCGACCAGCACGATCCCGGCGATGCGTTCGGGCGCGATTCGATTGGCTTCCAGCACCACCCGGCAGCCCATGCTGTGGCCGACGAGAATCGGATTCGGCAGCTCGAGGTTGTTGACGAGCGCGGCAACGTCGCCGCCAAAATGCTCGATCGAGCATTCCTGCGGGCGTCCCGGCGTCTCGCCGTGACCACGCAGGTCACAGGCGACGACCTCGTGGTTTCTCTGCAGTTCTCTTACTTGAAACTTCCAGTCTTCGTGGCTGCAGAGAAAGCCGTGCACGAACACCAGGGGCGGGGCGCCGCGCCCCTGGCGCACGAAATGCAAGAGGCCTAGTCTTCCGCGCCGACCGCGGGCTTGTGCGCGGCGACGAGCTTCTGCTGAAGCTGCGGCGGCGCGGGCTCGTAGTGGCTGAACTCGAGGTTGTAGGTGCCGTGGCCCGCGGTGAGCGACTTGAGGCGCGCCGGGAAATGCTCGAGCTCCGAGAGGGGCGCGGTCGCCTTGATCTGCACCAGGCCCGGGCGCGGCGCGTCGGAGCCCTTGATCTGGCCGCGGTGGCCGGAGAGCTCGCCCGCGATGTCGCCCATGCGCTCCTCGGGCGCGACGATCTCCACGTTCACGATGGGCTCGAGCACGATGGGGCGCGCCTTGGCGAGCGCGTCGAGGAACGCCTTGCGCCCGGCGGAGACGAAGGCGACGTCCTTCGAGTCGACCGGGTGGTGCTTGCCGTCGTACACGGTCACTCTCACATCCTGCAGCGGATAGCCGGCGAGGAAGCCGTGGTCGAGCACGCCGCGCACGCCTTTCTCCACCGACGGGATGAACTGGTTCGGGATCGCGCCGCCCTTCACGCTGTCGACGAACTCGAAGCCCTTGCCGCGCGGCAGCGGCTCGATCTTGAGGTAGACCTCGCCAAACTGGCCGGCGCCGCCGGTCTGCTTCTTGTGGCGGCTGTGGCCCTCGGCGCGCGCGGCGATGGTCTCGCGATAGGCGATCGAGGGCGGCCGCGTGTCGAGCTCGAGCTTGTACTGCGTCGACATCTTTTCCAGGATGGTCCTCAGGTGCATCTCGCCGAGCCCGCGCATCACCATCTCGTTGGCCTGCGAGTTGTGCTCGAGGCGGAAGCAGGCGTCCTCGGCGATGATCTTGTGCAGCACGTCGGAAACCTTCTGCTCGTCGCCGCGCTTCTTCGGCTGCACCGCGAGGCCGAACACGGGCGTGGGCAGCTCGAGCGGACGGGCGTGCACGTGCGCGTCCTCGGCCGAGTCGTGCAGGATGTGGTCGAACTGGATCTCGTCGATCTTGGCGATGGCGCAGATGTCGCCCGGGATCGCTTCGTGCACCTCGACCTGGGTCTTTCCGCGCAGGAGATAGAGGTGCCCGGCCTTGATCGGCTTCCTGCCCTCGCCGATGAAGAGCTGGCCGCCGGGGGTGAGGCGGCCCTGGTGCACGCGGAACACCGCGAGCCGGCCGATGTACGGGTCGATCTCGATCTTGAACACGTGCGCGAGCGCGTGCTTGCCGGGATCGGGAATCGGCGTCAGGTCGGTACCCTGGCCGTTGCCGGCCTTGGTGACGACGTAGGAGGGCGGGTTGCCTTCGGTGGGATTGGGCAGCAGATTGACGATCACGTCGAGCAGCTCGCCGATGCCGGCGCCGGTTTTCGCGGACGTGAACACCACCGGGATCAGGTGGCCTTCGCGCAGCGCGCGCTCGAGCGGCTCGTGCAGCTCGTCAGGGCTCACTTCGCCCTTCTCGAGATAGGCTTCCATCAGCTTCTCGTCGACCTCGACCACCTGGTCGACGAGCTTGCGGTGCGCCTCGTCGACCGACGAGAAGTCGGACTCGCCCGAGGGCGCGAAGAAGCAATCCGACACTTTGGTGCGGTTGGCGGCCGGCAGGTTGAGCGGCAGACACTCCTTGCCGAAGGCGTCCTGGATGCGCTCGAGCAAGTCCTCCAGGTCGACGTTGTCGGCGTCGATCTTGTTGACGATGATGAGGCGATCGAGGCCGCGCTTCGCCGCCCATTGCACAAAGCGCCCGGTCATCATCTCGAGGCCGTTCTGGGCGTTGATCACGATGGCGGCGGTCTCGACCGCGGCGAACGCCGGCAGCGCGTGCCCGAGAAAGTCGGGATAGCCCGGGGTGTCCAGAAGGTGGATGCGGTGTTCCTGGAAATCGAAGCTCGCGACCGCGAGCTTGAGCGAGTGCTGCAGCTGCTTCTCGAGCGGGGTGTAATCGCAAACGGTGGTGCCGCGCTCGACGCTGCCCGCCGCGGGGATGGTCCCCGCTTTCGCGAGCAGCGCTTCGGCCAGGGTGGTCTTGCCTGCCCCGGACTGGCCGACGAGCGCCATCGTCCTAATGCGTTTGATCGAATGGGCCACGGGCCTGCCTCCTCTTCCTCGAAATTAATGTTACCGCGGCACGTGGCGCGGGGTCGAGACCGCGAGGAAGATCTCCCTCAGGAAGAGCAGCAGGCAGACGATCAGGGCCAGCATGGCGCAGATGAACATGCCGGCGATGGTGAAGGACAGGTCAGCACGCACGAACGCGCCCACGAACGCGCCCGCGATCAGCAGCGCGATGAACAGCGCTGAAATGACGGCGAAAACGATGGAAAGGTAGACGAAGCGGATGCGGCGCGCAATCGTGCCGAGCTCTTCCTGCGCGGAGGGCAACTCCGCCTGCGACATGGCCGAAAGCCGCTCCTCGAGCTCGCGGCGGCGGTCCACGGCCCGGCCGAGGCGAATGTTGAGCGCCCCGATCACCGTGCCTACCGCCGTCAGCATGAAAACGGGGGCGATCGCGAGCTGGATCACCCCCGCAATCTCGGGGACGTGCGGATCGAATGCCACGCCCCCAGTTTAGCCTCGCCTCGAGGAACGCGAAGCTACATGGGCGTCGCTACGGGCAGTTCGGCTTGACGGGGCAGGGCGTGCCGGGACTGGTGCCGCCGCCGGTCTGCTGGGCTTGCTGCTGGGCCTGTTGCTGCGCCGCCTGCTGCTGCTGTTGCTGGCTGGTGGTGGTGGACTTGTCCTTGCTCGCCACCGCGACCGCGGTCCCCGCGGCCACGACCCCGGCGATGATCCATTTCGCCTCGATCCCGCCGCCGATGAAGTTGTTGAGCATGCGCGAGTCGATCTTCACGGTCTCGTACTCGCGCTTGCCCTGGATCGCGAAGCCCGCCGAGAAGGTCTCGTGCTTCGCCTTGGGTGCGTCGATGGGTATGCTGAAGAAGAACATCACGCCGGGCGATTGCTGCGACAGAGTGTCGAACGCGGCGCTCGGCGTGGCCACGCAGACGAAGGCGGCGAATGCCGCCAGTTGCTTCATGCCCCTACTCATGGTGAAACGCTCCTCTCCGAAAAGATGCCGAAAGGGTAAGAGGAGACGCGCTACACGGACTATCGACGACAGGCCGCCGGAAGTGGTCCGCTAGGAAGGGCTTTTATTTCTTGTTTGCTTTTTTCTCCAGTAGCTCGGAGCGTTTTTTCAGCGTGTCCTCGAGCTTGGACTTCTGGATAAGGAGCACGTGCTGCGAGAGCAGCTTGACGCGCTCGGCGTCCTTCGCGTCGGGCTTGTGGCCGGAGGCAGTGAAAGTGACGTAGTAGTTTTCGCCGGCGAGCTTGCCGACCTTGATCGCGTACGCTGCACCCTCCAGCGTGGTCGCGTCGATGGTGGTCGGCTTGTCGAGGCCCGTGTCGGCGTCCCCCTTCGGTGCGACATCGGCGAGCTCGAGCAGCGAGAGCGAGTAGGAAGCGCTATTAGCCCTTGAAATGTCGAGCTTTTCGCCCGGTTTGGCGTTCGCCAGCTTCCATTCGGCGTTGTCCGCCCGCCGGTCAATGCGCCAGCCCTCTCCCCCGGGATAGCGCACCTGGAGGGTCTTCACCTTCTCCACCTGGAAGGAGCTGCGGTCGATCCATTCGGCGGTCTTGACCGTGGCTTGGGTGAGGGGGTCGCCGACCAGGTAGGCGGTCCCGGCCTCCTGCGGCAGGCCGACGAAGCGGCCGTCGGGGTTCGCCTTCTCCGGGTTCTCCACTTCCCGCTTGAAGTACTTCCTGCCGACGACGAAGACGCCGAGGTCCTTGCCGTCGGCGCCTTTGAATTCGACTTTCGTGCCTGACGCATCGAGATTGAGCCGCGCCCGGTCCTTCTCGCCCAGCGGCTCGCTCTGGCCGACCTTGAGGCCGATCACCTTCAGCACGAACTCCCGCACCCGGGAAAGGTCGGCGGGGAACTCGCCTCGCTCGGCGATCACCCAGCGATCGTCCTTGCGCTGCAGCGTGAGCGCGCCCTTTGGCTCGACGATGCGGATGACCGCGATGTCGGCGACCTTGAGATCCTTGAAGAGGCTGCGGCCGAGCGTCGCCACATTCTCCGGGCGTTGCGTGCGCTCCTGCTGCTGGTAGAGCAGCGCCCCGCCCCCCAGCACCACGAGGAGAACGACCAGGATCGCGGCGACCCGCGCGTTCATGCAGCCCGTTTTCTCAGAAAGGCGATCAGCAGCCCGAGGAGCGCCACCAGCAGCGGCATGAAGGCGATGTTCGCCACTTTGGTCCAGAACACGAGCGCCTCGGCGTCCTGGCGCAGGTTCTTGCGCAGCTCCTTCAGCGCGAGGTTGGTCTCGATGTAGGTCTTCTTGAAGCGCTCGAGCTCGGCCTGCTGCTCGGCGCTCAGGAGCTGCGCGCCTTTCGCCGCCCCGCCTTGGGCCTTCTGCAGCTCCTGGAGGCGCGCCTGCGTCTTCTGCTTTTCCTCCTCCAGCGCCTGGATCCTGCCGAAATACTCCTTCTGCGCCTCGGCCTCGAGCTCGCGCACCACGGTGAGCGGCCGGAACGACGCGGCGCGGCTGCGCAGCGAGATCAGCTCGTCGCCCGCCGCGAACTGCTCCACCATGCCGAGCGCGAACGCGAGGTTGCCGTTCGAGGGCACGACGACCTTGCGGCCGAACACGTCCTGCACGTCGACCGCGGCGCCGTCGGCGAGCATGTCCACGTCGGCCACCACGATGACCGAGTTCTCCGGCGACTCGCGCAGCGCCGGCGTTCCTTGCGCGGCGGGCTTCTTCTCGTCTTCCTTCAGCCCGTCGGGAAAGGCCGTCTTGAACTTGCCGGTGAGCCGTAGCGCGAGCGCCATCGCGTTGCCCGAGGGCTTGAACGCGCGCGTCGCCTCGTCGCCCGACTTGGTCGCGTTCATGGCGTCCACCAGCATCGAGTTGGGGGAGCTCTTCACCAGCTCGGTCGCCTTCAGGTTCTCGGGAAGCTTGAGCTCGAAGGCGCCGCCGAAGGCATAGAGCAAGGTCTCGATCTGCCCGGTGACGATGTCGTCGCGGCTGAACGCGGTGCGGTTGAGCGAGAGTACGGTGGGCGTGTAGCGCGCGCCGCCACCCGAGCCGAACACCACGTCGGCGATCACCTTGCCCGGCTCCATGCTCAGGCCCCACGCCTTGAAGAGCGTGGGCAGGGTCGAGCTCGACGGCATCGGCGGCATGCCCGGCATGGTCGGCCCCTGGTCGAAGTAGGCGTACGGGTCGACGAAAGCGATGAGCTTGCCGCCGCGCATCACGAACTGGTCGAGCGCGTATTCGGTCGAGGGCGGCACGTCGCGCGGATGGATGAGAAGCAGGACGTTCAGGTCCTTGTCGATCTCTTTCGCGGTCAGCGGGACTTCCTTGACCTCGAACTCGCGCTTGAGCTCGTTGGCGAGCACCCAGGGCTCCGAGGACTGGCGCGTGAACGGATTGAAGCGCTCGCCGAGCACCGGCAGTCCGGCCATCAGGCCGATCTTCGGGCGCTCGGTCGCGCCGACGCGCGCGATCGCGCGCACCAGGTCGTACTCGAGCAGGCGCTCGCGCTGCGGCGAGATCGCCGGGATCGACTGCTTGCGGTCGAGCTGGTTCACCGCTACGCCGAGGTAGAACTGCTCGCCGCTGAAGAGCTGCTGCGGCTCGATGCCGTCGAGCTGCGCGGCGTCCTCCTCCTCGGAATCGGGCCTCGGGTTGTAGCGCTCGACGACGAGGTTCGATCCCGCCACGCTCTTGAATTCGCGTACCAGGTCCTCGACGCGCTGGGCGAAGCCGCGCAGCTGCACCGGTACCGCCTCGCCCTGCGAGACGTAGAGCTTCACCTTCACCGGGGCCTGCAGGCCGCGCAGGACCTTCTTGGTTCCCGGCGAGAGCGTGTAGAGGTTGCCCTGCGTGAGGTCGAGGCGCGCCGGGACCCGCGACACCAGGAAGTTCACCGCCACCAGCAGCAGGAAGAGCGCGATCAGCCCGACCGCCGAGTAAATCAGGTGTTCGTATTTCCTCATCCTGAGCGGTGTCCGCGAATGATCACGCCGGTCGCAAACAGCGCGAAGCCGATCACCGAGAGAAAAAACATCAGGTCACGGCCGTCGATCACGCCGCGCTGGAACGCGTCGAAGTGGGTGACCACCGAGAACGCCGCGACCGTGTCGACCACCTGCGGGCTCGCCCAGCGCGTCAGCAGGTCGGTCACCGGGTTGAAGCCGGCGAGGATCAGGAACAGGCACACCACGACCGAAAGGATGAACGCGACCACCTGGTTGCGCGTCATGGCCGAGGTCATGCAGCTGATTGCGAGGTATGCGCCGGCGAGGAGCAGGCTGCCGACGTAGCCCGCCGCGATGATGCCGTTGTCGGGATCGCCCAGCACGTTCACGGTGAGGATCGTCGGGAAGGTGAGGGCGAGCGCGAGCGCGAGGAACACCCAGGAGGCGAGGAACTTGGCGACGATCGCCTGCCAGGTCGCGACCGGCATGGTGAGGAGGAGCTCCATCGTCCCGGAGCGGCGCTCTTCGGCCCAGACGCGCATGCCCACCGCCGGCACCAGCACCAGGTACAGCCACGGATGCCAGCCGAAGAAGGCCGCCAGGCTCGCTTCTCCCCGCTCGAAGAAGTTGCCTGCGGTAAAGGTGAAGAACCCGGTGAGGAGCAGGAAGATGACCAGGAACACGTACGCCACCGGCGAGGTGAAGTACGCGCTCAGCTCGCGCTTGGCGATGGTCCAGATGATCCTCATCGCTTCACCGTGTCGGGGAGCGTGATGCGCCTGAACACTTCGTCGAGCTCGCCGCGCTCGCTGAACATGCCTTCGACCTTCCAGCCTTCGCGCGCGACCAGCTCGACCACGCCGCGCGCGAGCTCGGCCGACTGGGACTTGTCGTTCGGATAGATCCGGAACGCGCCGCCCAGGTCTTCGACTCTCCCAAGAGCAGAGAGCTTTTCGGCGCTGGCTCCATGCGCCGAAAGCGTGACGGCGCCGGCGAGGTTGGACATGTCGCGCAGCTCTTCCGGCGTGCCGTTGGCGACGATCTTGCCGCGGTCGATGATGATCGCGCGCGTGCACGCCGCGTCCACTTCCTCGAGGATGTGGGTCGAGAACACGATCGCCTTGTTCTTGCCGAGCGTGCGGATCAGGTTCCTCACCTCGTGCTTCTGGTTCGGATCGAGGCCGTCGGTGGGCTCATCCATGATGAGCACTTCGGGGTCGTGGATGAGCGCCTGCGCGAGGCAGGTGCGGTGCTTGTAGCCCTTGGAGAGGGTGTCGATCGACTGGCGCAGCACCGAGTCGAGGAAGCACAGCTCGACCACGCGGTTCACCGCCTGCTTGCGCTTCGAGCCCTTGAGGCCGCGCAGCTCGGCCACGAACTCGAGAAACCCCTTCACCGTCATGTCGGGGTAGGAGGCGGCGTTCTCCGGCAGGTAGCCGATCAGCCGCTTCGCCTCGAGCGGAGACTCGGCCACGTTGTGCCCGCCGACCGTGACCTTGCCAGCGGTCGGCGGCATGAAGCCGGTGATCATGCGCATGGTGGTCGACTTGCCGGCGCCGTTCGGGCCGAGGAAGCCGAGCACCTCGCCGCGCTCGACGTTGAACGAAACGCCGTCGACGGCGCGCTTGGCGCCGAAGCTCTTGACCAGATTTTCGATGCGGATCATGCAATTGCGGGGAGAGGCTCTTTCAAGGGGGCGGATTATCGCTTAAATTGTCGATCGAAACCCATACCGAGGAGGTGGTTCATGCGTTTTCTTATCGCGCTAGCCGTGGCGCTTGTCGCGGGCACAGCCGCCGCGCAGCCGAGCCTGAAGATGATGATCCCCGCCAACCCGGGCGGCGGCTGGGACCAGACCGGGCGCAACCTCGCCGCGGCGATGCAGAGCGCGAAGCTGGTTTCCGGCGTGCAGTACGATAACAAGGGCGGCGCGGCCGGCACCATCGGCCTCGCCCAGTTCGTGAACTCGGCCAAGGGCGATCCCAACGCCGTGATGATCGGCGGCATGGTGATGGTCGGCGGCATCATCCTCAACAAGTCGCCGGTGAACCTCTCGCAGGTCACGCCGATCGCGCGCTTGACGAGCGAGTGGGAGGTGATCGTGGTGCCGGCGAACTCGCCGCACAAGACGATGGCCGATCTGGTCAAGGCGCTCAAGGACAACCCGGGCAAGGTGTCCTGGGGCGGCGGCTCCGCGGGCGGCACCGACCACATCCTGGTCGGCTTGATCGCGAAGGACGTCGGCGTCGACCCGGCGAAGATCAACTACGTGCCGTTCAAGGGCGGCGGCGAGGCGATCGCCGCGATCCTCGGCGGGCACGTCACCGCCGGCGTCTCGGGCATCGGCGAATTCGCCGAGCAGATCAAGGCCGGCAAGATGCGCGCGCTGGCGCAGTCGGCGCCGAAGAAGGTCGAGGGCATTGCCTCGCTGAAGGAGCAGAAGATCAACGTCGAGCTCGGCAACTGGCGCGGCATCTTCGGCGCGCCGGGCATCACCCCGCAGCAGCGCGACGCGCTGGTGAAGCTGGTCCGGTCCGCGACCGAGACGCCGGCCTGGAAAGGGACGCTCGAAAAGCTCGGCTGGGAGCCGTGGTTCCTCGGCGGCGAGGAGTACAAGAAATTTCTCGAAGAGGACACCAAGCGCGTTGCGGCCATCATCGAATCGCTGGGCTTGAAGAAATAGCGGTGTGATGCGCCGGTCGCCGGCCGAGATCGCGCTCTCGCTGGGCGTGCTCGCGCTCGGCGTCGGCGTGGCCGCGGTCACCGCGACCCTGCCCTCCGAGGGCGGCTATTCGGGCATCGGGCCGAACTTCATCCCTGCCGTGGTCGCCGGCGGAATCATCGTGCTCGGCGTGTGGCTCGGCGTCGAGGCGTTCACCGGCGGCTGGCGCGATGTCGCCGAGCACGACGCGGTGTTCGAGGCGAGTCCCTTCCTCTGGATCAGCGCGGGCCTTTTCGCGCACATGGCGCTCATCGGCTGGGCGGGTTTCGTCATCGCCGGCAGCGTGCTTTTCGTATGCGTGGCGCGCGGCTTCGGCAGCCGGCGCCTGATCCGGGATCTCTCGATCGGCATCGTGCTCGCGCTCGGGGTGTATCTGTTCTTCGTCAAGCTGCTCAACGTGAACCTGCCTGCAGGCTGGCTCGCGCCGCTCCTCGGCGGCGCCGGCATATAACGAAAATGAGGCAATGGAAGCGCTGAACGCCCTGCTCGCCGGTTTCGGCGTCGCGCTGCAGCCGATGAACCTGCTGTGGGGCCTGATCGGCGTGACGCTCGGCACGTTCGTCGGCGTGCTGCCGGGGGTCGGGCCGGCGCTTACGGTGGCGATGCTGCTGCCGCTCACGGTCAAGCTCGACCCGACCGGCGCGCTCATTATGTTCGCCGGGATCTACTACGGCGCGATGTTCGGAGGCTCGACCACCACTATCCTGCTGAACACGCCGGGCGAATCGGCATCGATCGCCACCGCGCTCGAGGGCAACCGCATGGCGAAAGCGGGACGCGCCGGCCCCGCGCTCGCGACGAGCGCAGTCGGCTCGTTCGTCGCCGGTACCATCGCGACCGTCCTGCTCACCCTGCTCGCCCCGCTGGTCGTGGATCTCGCGCTCAAGTTCGGGCCGGCCGAGTACTTCGCGCTCATGGTGTTCGCCTTCATCACCGTGGCCGCGGTGCTCGGCAACTCCACCGCGCGCGGCCTGACGAGCCTGTTCCTCGGCCTGTTCTTCGGCCTGATCGGCATCGACAGCCAGACCGGCCAGCCGCGCTTCGCCTTCGGCGTCCCGGAACTCCTCGACGGCGTGGACGTCGTGGTGCTGGCCGTAGGCCTGTTTGCCGTCGGTGAGGCGCTCTACGTCGCGGCGTACCAGAGCCGGCTGGCGGAAACCGTCGAAAAGGTCCGGGGATCGCTCCTCATGTCCGCTTCCGACTGGAAGCGCTCCTGGCCGGCATGGCTGCGCGCGACCGCGATCGGGTTTCCCTTCGGCACGATTCCCGCCGGCGGCTCCGAGATCCCGACCTTTCTCTCGTATGCGACCGAGAAAAAGCTGACCAAGCACCCCGAGGAGTTCGGCAAGGGCGCGATCGAGGGCGTGGCGGGCCCGGAAGCGGCCAACAACGCGGCGGCGACCGGTGTTCTCGTTCCCTTGCTGACCTTGGGAATACCCACCTCTGCGACGGCCGCGATCCTGCTCGGCGCGTTCCAGAACTACGGGCTGCAGCCCGGACCGTTGCTGTTCGAATCGCAGAAAGACCTGGTCTGGGGCCTGATCGCCAGCCTCTACGTCGGCAACATCATCCTGCTGATCCTCAACCTGCCGCTGATCGGTATCTGGGTGAAGGTGCTCGAGATCCCCAAGGACCTGCTGTACGCCGGCATCCTGGTATTCGCGACGCTCGGCGCGTACAGCCTGCACCAGTCCTGGGTCGATCTCGCCACGCTGTACGTCTTCGGACTGGTCGGCTTCGCCATGCGGCGCTGGGACATCCCGGTCGGACCTGCGGTGATCGGCCTCATCCTCGGGCCGCTCGCCGAGACGCAGTTCCGCCGCGCACTCTCGATCAGCCAGGGCGACGCCAGCGTGTTCTTCACGCAACCGATCTCGGCGACATTCCTGGCCATCACCGCCGCCTTGATCGTCGTGCCGTTCATCGTGCGCCACTGGGGGCGCCTGCGCCGCAAGCCCGCGTAAGGAGGGTCCCATGCAACTCACCGGAATGCTGCACGGCTCCAAGCTGCTGCAGTTCGTCGACTTCCCTGCGGCGAAAGTGCTCGGCCCCGAGGCCTCCGAGGACGAGATCAGCGCTCTCATCGAGAGCCACGGCTCGGTGTTCGTCAAGCCGATCTTCAAGGGCGGGGTGGGCAAGAAAGGCAAGAGCGGCCTGATCGGACGCGCGAAGGATCTCAAGGCCGCGCTTGCCGAAAAGGAGCGCCTGTACTTTGTCGAGCACCGGGTCGGGAACGTCGTTTCCAAGGCGCAGGGCGTGACCTTCGAGGGCGCGGTGCCGGCCGAGCACGAGGTGTATTTCGCCATCGGCGATTCGACGCGCTTTCGCGCCCCGACCATCACGCTCACGCACATGGGCGGCATGGCGATCGAGGAGCTCGACAGGAAACACGTCGCCGAAGTGCCGTTCGAGGCGCTCACGGGCCTGAAGGCCTTCGTCATCGCCAACGCCCTCACCGACATCGGCGCGCCGCGCGAGATCATCTCGCCGCTGGTGCAGAACCTGCCGAAGCTGTGGGAGCTGTTCCACCACTACGGCCTGACCACGCTCGAGTTGAATCCGATCCGCATGAGCCCGGGCCGCGGCGGGCGCCTCGTGCCGGTGGCCTGCGATTTCAAGTGCGGCTTCGACCGCGACGACCCGCGGCGCGAGCGGCTCAACCTGCCGGCGAGCCTGTTCGCGGGCGACTACTCCGATTTCGAGCGCGAGATCAACCAGCTGCGCACCTACCAGGGCCAGAGCGACGTGTTCGTGATCAACCCGAAGGGCACGATCCTCGCTCCGACCTTCGGCGGCGGCGCCAACTCGCTCGTCACCCAGGCGCTCGGCGACGACGCCATCATCTCGTCGGACTTCGGCGGCAACCCGCCCTACGAGAAGATGCACGACGTGGCGCGCATCTGCTTCAAGTACTGGCTGGCGCAGTCGAACGTGCTGTTCATCATCGGCGGCAAGTCCAACAACACCGACATCTTCGAGACGCTGCGCGCCATGGCCGACGCGCTGCGCGAGCACTTCGGCGCGCACGGGCCAACGCCGCTGTTCGTCGTCATCGGGCGTGGCGGGCCGAACCTGGTGCGCGGCATGGGCGCCATGCGCGACACGATGCAGGCGCTCGGCCTGCCTTACCGCTTCTTCGGCTTCGACTCCGCGATGAGCGAGGTGGTCAACTATGCGCTCGCCGCCGACCGCTGGATGAAGAGCGGGGGTCGCGCCCAAGTCGCCAAGGCAATGGGTCTGGAGAACTGATATGGATCGCAGCCGCGGCGTAGGGCCTTTCAAGTATTTCGTCGGTATCAGCTCGCTGGAAGAAGTGGCGACGCGCAAGGATCGCGTCTGCGTGCTCAACATCCTCGGCGGCGAATCGAGCGAGGTCACGCCGGTCAGTCACGCCTATTCCGGCGGCAACGTGGTGTTCGGCACCTCGCCGGGGCGCCAGGGGCAGGTGCTGAAGACGCCGATCGGCGAAGTCCCGGTCTACAACAGCGTGCGCGAAGGCCTCGACGCCGGGCACCGCTTCAACGTCGGCGTGGTCTACCTGCCGCCTTCGGGGGTGCGCGACGGCGTCGCGGAGCTGGTGCGCGTCAACCCCGACCTGCGCAAGATCGTGATGGTCACCGAGAAGGTGGCGGTGCACGACGCGCGCGAGATCCGCGCCATGGGGCAGCAGAGCGGCATCGACATCTTCGGCGCCAACTGCCTCGGCGTCGCCGACTCGTGGAACCGGGTGCGCATCGGCGGCGCGCTGGGCGGCGACGATCCGGCCGAGTCGCTCGTCAAGGGCTCGGTGGCGATCTACTCGAATTCAGGCAACTTCACCACCACCATCGCGCAATACCTCGCAGCCGCCGGCTGGGGAACCACCACGCTGGTCTCGAGCGGCAAGGACGTGTACATCCATTTCGCCGCGCCGGAATTCGTGTTCGCGCTCGCCAACGACCGGCGCAGCAAGGCGGCAGTGATCTACGCCGAGCCGGGCGGCTACTACGAATACGACCTCAACTTCACCAAGCCGGTGGTGGCTTGCGTGGTGGGGCGCTGGAAAGCGCGCCTGACGCGCGCCGTCGGCCATGCGGGCGCCATGGGCGGCTCGGGAGACGACGCCCTCGCCAAGGAACGCTGGTTCATGCAGAGCTTCGGCGTCGAGAAGCTCTTCACGCCGGAGGACCCGGTGTGCTCGCCGCGCGGCGCGGTCGTGACCAACATCGCGCATATCCCGCTCGCGCTCACCCGCGTGATGAAGCTGAACCGCATCGAGCCGGATTTCGCGCCGCGCGGCAGCCTGGCGCTCAAGCCCTGGTTCGGCGCCAGCCGCGGCCTCGCGCTTCCGCCCGAGCTCGATCTTCCCGTGGTCGAGGCAGTGGCGCCCTACCACGAGCACATCGCGCAGCTCAACCGCCAGATCGGCCGCACGTTTCCGCGCCAGTCGATGAGGGACACTTCGGGCGCTTCGGTGATGGACGCCAAGACCCAGATCACGCAGGTGCACGGCGTATCGGTGCTGGAGGCGGCAAAGCGGCCGCTCGAGTCCAATCTGTGCCACGCGCTGCTGCGCGAGCCCGGAGGCGCCAACGACAGCGCGCTGATGAACGTCGCCGTCACCGCCGGCGTCAATCTGCACGGCGACGTCATGCTCGCGGCAGCGCAGGCGGCGCGCGAAGCCGGCAACGCACCCAACTCGGTGCTCGCCGCGGCGTGCAGCATCCATGGGCCGAACCGCGTCGCAGCGGTGCGCAAGGCGACCGACGCGCTGATCGACTTGTTCGCAAATTCCGGGCTCCAGGACGCGGGCGACGAGGCATTTGACTTCAGCAAGATGAGCATCGGCGACCAGGAAAGGCCGCTGCTGGTCGGCCCAAAGCCCGACCCGAAGGCAGAAGCGATGCTTGACGCTCTTGCTGCACGCAAAACAAGATCGGTTTTCGTGCGTTATCTGCGCGCGCTGGGCGGTCCGCCGACGCGCGACGCGGTGCTCGCCGCGATCTGCGCCACCCTCGCCTGGGGGCCGTTGATGCGCAAGCGGATCTCGCGCGAGACGGTGCGCGGCCTGCCCTGGCACGTGGGGTTGTGGGCGACCCTGATCGGCGCTTCGGTGGACGCGACGCGGCACGAACCGAACCGGTTCTGCGGGATTTCCAACGAGGAACTGGCTGCGTCATGGTCGGCAACCGAGCTCGCCTACCTCACGCTGATCGGCGAGCGCGCGAAGCCCGAAGAGCTGTTCGCCTTCCAGGTGCTCACCGGCCTCCTGATCTCGAACGCGGTCGGCAGCATCTCGGCGCAGGGCTGCAAGGGCGCCGTGTCCTCCGACGGGCCGGAAACGCCGGGCCGCGTGCAGGTCAACAAGGCGATGGTCGGCTTTCTCACGCACACCGGCTATTCGCACGGCGGCGCCGGCTACGAGGGCATCATCTTCCTCGTCGAGCAGTTCCGCGACTCGGGGCTGAAGGACCCGGCGAGCCCGGCGCACGGCATCGACCTCAAGGCGATGGCCAGGCGCTTTGCCGCCGGGTACGCGCGGCAGAAGACGCAGCTCAAGGAATCGGGGGCCGAGCGCATGCGCGCGATCGCCGGGCTCAACCACCCGGTGTTCCGGGACAAGCCGGTGAACCAGGATCCGCGCGAAGCGTTCATCCGCGAGCTGTTTCGCGGCCGCGGGGAATACAACGTGTTTCACGAGTACTACCACGAGCTCGCGCGCGCGCTGTTCGAAGCCGGGGTCACGCGCAACGTCTTCTGCGTCAACATCGACGGCGTCATCGGCGCGCTGCTCTTGAAGATGCTCTGGCAGCGCTACCGCGGCGGCGGCTTCTCCGAGCACGACCTCGAGATCGCCGCGTTCACCATTTTCCTCTACGGCCGCATGATCGGCTGCGCCGCCGAGATCGACGACCACATCAATCGCGGCCGCAACATGGACACGCGCGCGCCGGCGTCGCAGTGCCGCTACGTGGCCTGAGCAAAACCTCCTGCGACGTGCTCGTCATCGGCGCGGGCGCCGCGGGCCTCGCTGCGGCTGACGAGCTCACGCGCGCCGGTCGCTCCGTCTTGCTTGCAGAGGCAAGAGATAGGGTGGGCGGCCGCTGCCTCACGCGCCGCCTGCCGGGAGTTCCGGTGCCGGTCGAGCTCGGCGCCGAGTTCATCCACGGCCGCCCGCAAACCACGCTTTCTCTCCTGCAAAGGGCGGGTATCCCGGCCGTCGACTCCACGCGCACGCAGCTCATCGCATTCGACGGCAAGCTGCGGCCGGTCAATATGTTCACGCAGGCGACGCGCGTTGCGCGGAGGCCGGTGAAGGGCAGAGACATTTCCTTCCGCGCGTTCCTTGCGCGCCAGCGGCTGCCGCGCCTTACACGCACCCTCGGCACGATGATGGTCCAGGGCTTCGACGCGGCCGATCCGGGGAAGGCCAGCGCCCGCGAGATCGTCGACGAGTGGTCCGAGCTCAGTTCCTCACAGCCGCGTCCGTACGGCGGCTACGGCCCGCTACTCGAAGGTCTGGCGAGAGGACTCCAGGTGCAGCTCGAGACCGTGGTACGGCGCGTGCGCTGGTCGCGCGGCTCGGTCGAGGTCGACGGAACGTTTCGCGGCGAGCCCTGGCGCGCCTGGGCGCCGCGCGCAGTAATCACGCTCCCGATCGGAGTCTTGCCTTCACTTCGAATCCGAGAAAAAAGCGACGCGCTTACCAAGCTCGCGTCAGGCCCGGTGATCCGCGTCGCCATGGCATTCCGCTCCGCGTTCTGGGAAAAAAAACATTCCGGGGTTGCGTTCTTCCATTCGCCGCAGGCGCCGTTCCCGACGTTCTGGACGCCGCTGCCGATGCACGCGCCGCTGCTGACGGCGTGGGCGGGAGGGCCGAAGGCGGCTCGGCTCACGGGTTCTTCACAGAAGATCCTGCTGAGAAAGGCGCTCGAAAGCGTGCGGAGCGTACTAGGGAATGTGGAGGAGCCAGGCGCGTTCCTGATCCACGACTGGCAGGCCGATCCGCATGCGCGCGGCGGCTACAGCTACGTGAAGGTCGGCGGCACCGGCGCGCGCGAGGCGCTGGCCGAGCCGCTGGAGGACACGCTCTATTTCGCGGGCGAAGCGACGGACGTGGAGCAGTCCGGGACGGTGGGCGGCGCGCTTGCAAGCGGCATTCGTGCCGCGCGCGAGATTCTCGAAAACTAGGCTGCTGCGCGCTCGGCGCGCTTGCGTTCGTTTTCCTTGAGGAAGCGCTTGCGCAGGCGGATCGACTTGGGCGTGATCTCGGCGAGCTCGTCGTCGCCGATGAACTCCACCGCGTACTCGAGCGTGAGCTCGATCGGCGGGGTGAGCAGGATGGCTTCGTCCTTGCCCGAGGCGCGGATGTTGGTGAGCTGCTTGGTCTTGATCGGATTGACGACCAGGTCGTTGTCGCGGCTGTGGATGCCGATGATCATGCCCTCGTACACCGGCTCGCCGGGGCTGACGAACATCCGTCCGCGCTCCTGCAGCTTCCACAGCGCGTAGGCCACCGCCTCGCCGTCGTCCTGCGACACGAGCACGCCGTTGCGGTGCTCGTCGATCTCGGCCTTAACCGGGCCGTAGTCGTCGAACACATGGCTCATGATGCCGGTGCCGCGCGTGAGGGTCATGAACTCGCCCTGGAAGCCGATCAGGCCGCGCGCGGTGATGCGGTAGTCGAGGCGCACGCGGCCCTTGCCGTCGGGCTGCATGTCCTGCAGCTCGCCGCGCCGGCGGCCGAGCTCCTCCATGACCGCGCCCTGATTCGCATCCTCTACGTCGACGGTGAGCAGCTCGTAGGGCTCGCAGCGCTGGCCGTCGATCTCCTTGAAGATCACGCGCGGGCGCGAGACGGCGATTTCGTAGCCCTCGCGCCGCATGGTCTCGAGCAGGATGGTGAGGTGCAGCTCGCCGCGGCCGTGCACGATGAACGTGTCGGTGTCGCTGGGATACTCGACGCGCAGCGCGACGTTGCTCTTGGTCTCGCGCTCCAGGCGCTCGCGGATCTGGCGGCTGGTCACGTATTTGCCCTCGCGCCCGGCGAGCGGCGAGGCGTTGACCAGGAAGTTCATGGTCAGCGTCGGCTCGTCGACCTTGAGCGCGGGCAGCGCCTCGGGATGCTCCGGGTCGCAGAGGGTGGCGCCGATGCCGACCTCGTCGATGCCGTTGATCAGCACAATGTCGCCGGCCTCCGCTTCGTCCACCGGCTTGCGCTCCAGACCTTCGAACATCAGGACCTGATTGACCTTGGCTTTGATGTTCTCCGGAAGGAGCAAGACCTCTTGTGCCGCGCGGATACGCCCGCGGCGGATGCGGCCAATCCCGATCTTGCCGACGTAGCTCGAGTAGTCGAGCGAGCAGATCTGGAGCTGCAGCGGCGCGTCGGGATCCTCGTCGCGCACCGGCACGTGCTCGAGGATCGCCTCGAACAGGGGTTGCATGTCGCGACCCTCGTCGTTCAGGTTGCTTTTCGAGTAACCCAGGAGGGCAGAGGCGTAGACCACGGGAAAGTCGAGCTGGTCCTCGCTGGCGCCGAGCTTGTCGAAGAGGTCGAAGGTCTGGTTCACCACCCACTCGGCGCGTGCGCCGGGGCGGTCGATCTTGTTCACCACGACGATGGGCTTCAGTCCCAGGGCGAGCGCCTTGCGGGTGACGAAGCGCGTCTGCGGCATCGGCCCCTCGACCGCGTCGACCAGCAGCAGCACCCCGTCGACCATCGACAGCACGCGCTCCACCTCGCCGCCGAAGTCGGCGTGGCCGGGGGTGTCGACGATGTTGATATGCGTGCCGCGGTAGCGGATGGCGCAGTTCTTGGCGAGGATGGTGATGCCGCGCTCGCGCTCGAGGTCGTTCGAGTCCATGACCCGCTCCTGCACGTGCTCGTGCGCGGCGAAGGTGCCCGACTGCGCGAGCAGCTTGTCGACCAGGGTCGTCTTGCCGTGGTCGACGTG
>DATBSZ010000296.1:0-17228 GCA_036559525.1 Burkholderiales bacterium | reverse complement strand
TCCAGGACGACGTCAACCGGCGCATCCAGGTGAAATCGGTCCCGGCGCCGGTGCTCGCCTCGCTGCGCTGGCCCGGCCGCCCCGACCTCTCCGGCGGCAACCCGGCGTGGACCTACATGATCGAGCACCCGCAGTACCGCTTCGCGGTGTTCGTCGGCCACGTCGAGAATGGGTCGGCGGCGCCAGGATCCGCGCCGCACAGCGGTGGCAGACCCCACGCATTTGAAGTCTGGGTCAACGGCAGCGAGCAGCCGCGCGGCCTGGGCGCGCTCGCCAAAACGCTGTCGATGGACATGCGCGCGGACGACAGCGCGTGGCTCAAGCTCAAGCTCGACACGCTCGCCAAAGCCGGCGGCGACGAGCCCTTCGAGATGCCGTTCCCGCCGCGCGGCGAGAAGAAGCTGATGCCCTCCGTGGTCTCCGCTTTCGCCCAGATCGTCCGCTGGCGCGTCGAGCAGTTGCAAGCAGGCTTGGCCGGCGACGAGTTCCAGCTTGCGGGAGAAGAGGCCTCGTCTCCAGTCCTCGATGCCATGTTCGCGCTGAAGGAGCCCAAGACCGGCACCGACGGCACCATGTCCTGGACCGTCGACGTGCTCAATCCCCGCACCGGCGATGATTTTGTGTTGGGTCTAAAAGAGATTACCTTGCCGGATGGCATCACCCGGCCCTATTCCGTATGGCTCTCCGGCGAGTACCCGCGCGCCCTCGACGGGCTGTGCAAGATCCTCTCGCTCGACATGCGGGTGCTCGACCCCGCGTGGGTCGGGATGAAGCTGAAGAAGCTGCTGGAGTTCCCCGAGCCGCTCGGCGACTTCATGGCCTTCGTCCCGGGGAGCCGCAAGCAGCAGACCTTTCCCTCGACCGTGTCGTACCTGGCGCGGCTGATCCTGCACCGCTACGCCATGCTCGGCATCCTCGACGACGTCGGCAGCGCCAAGCAGCAGATGGGAATCCTCGAAGCGCCGGCCGTGAAGAGCACGCCGGTCATCGCCGGCGCCAGGTGTCCCGAGTGCGCGAACCCGACGCTCATCCGCAAGGACGGCTGCGACTACTGCACCGCCTGCGGATACGTAGGCGTCTGCGGATAGCGAGGTCCCACATATCTTTGCGCCGGTGAAGGAACCTTTACGCGGGTGAGCGGCAAGCTCCACGCTCCCCGGACGCGGTAATCGCCGACAATAACTGCCCATGGCCCTGGTGTACTACCTTACCCCCGCAGGAAAGGACGCCCTGCGGGAAAAGGATGGCGCGGCGAAGCTGCCCCTCGAGTACCGCCGCCTCCTCGCCCTGATGGAGCTCGAGGGCCATATCGACGTGATCCGCGGGCGGCTGCGCCGCTTCCCCGACCGGCTGATCGAAGAATGGCTGAAGGAGCTCGAGGACCTGAAGATGATCGAGCCGAGGTGGCCCGCGGGCAAGGCGGCGGACATCACCTTCAGCGGCAGCCGCGTGCCGCAGCTGCCGCCCCTGCCCGACGAGGACAGCCTGCGATTCGCCAAGACCACGGTCATCGCCGGCGCGACGCTGCTGCGCTCGGGCTCCTTTCTCGCGGTCGACCGCATCGCCAACCTGCCGGCGCTCGCCAAAGCGCCCGCAAAAACCGTGGTCTTGCTGGTGGAGGATGACCCGGACCAGATGGCGCTCGGAGAGCTCCGGCTGCAGATGGCGGGCTACCAGGTGCGCAGCGTCGACCGCGCCAAGGCGCTCTCGCGCTTCCTGCGCGAGCAGGCCCGCCCCGACTTGCTGCTTCTCGACGTCATGCTGCCCGACGGAAACGGCTTCGACATCCTCAGCCGGCTGCGTGCCCGCCCGGAATTCGCCATGCTGCCGATCGTGCTGCTCACGGTGAAGGCAGAGCTCGCCGACATCCGCAAAGGACTCGTGCTCGGCGCCGACGGCTACATCACCAAGCCTTACAGCAAGAACCAGCTCGCCGAGGTGATCGGCCGGGTGCTCAAGCAGACCTGAGGCAGTCCTGGGCGGCTACTCCGGAAGGTCGAACACCAGCACTTCGGCCTGCTCGCCGTTCTCCAGCTCGATCACGCCGTCCTCGGTCTTCAGCGCGTCGCCTGCCTCAAGCACATGACCGTTCACGGTGATGCGCCCGCGCGCGACGTGGACGTAGCCTCGCTCGTTTCTCAGCTCGTAGCTCGCATTCTCGCGGCCATCGAACAATCCCGCGCAGACCAGCGCGTCCTGGTGGAGGGTCACCGAGCCGTCGCGGCCGTCGGGAGAAGCGATCAAGCGCAGCCTGCCGCGCTTGTCCGCGGGCGTGAAGTGCTTCTGCTCGTAGGACGGCGGAATGCCGGTGACGTTGGGCTCGATCCAGATCTGCAGGAAATGGGTGGCGCCCTGCTTCTCATGGTTGTACTCGCTGTGGCGCACGCCGCTGCCGGCGCTCATGCGCTGCACGTCGCCGGGAACGATGGTCGAGCCGTTGCCCATCGAGTCCTGGTGGCCGAGCGCGCCCTCGAGCACATAGCTGATGATCTCCATGTCGCGGTGGCCGTGGGTGCCGAAGCCCTTGCCGGGCTGCACGCGGTCCTCGTTGATCACGCGCAGCGGGCCGAAGCCCATGTGTTTCGGGTCGTAGTAATCGGCGAAGGAGAAGCTGTGGTAGGAGTCGAGCCAGCCGTGGTTGGCGTGGCCGCGCTCGGCGCTGCGGCGAAGCTCGGTCATGGGGACCGATGCTACACCGGCGCAAAGGTTTTCAGCCAGAGCAGGCCGGCCACGCTCTTTGCATCCGTGATGCGGCCGTCGCCGACCATGGCGATGGCTTCCTCGAAGGGAACGCTGAAGATCTCGAGGAATTCGCCCGCGTCGAGCTGCGCCCCCCGGTGCTCCAGTCCCGTGGCCCGGAAAAGCTCGATCGCCTCGTCGCTGTAGCCGATCGAGGTGTGGATCACGCCGAGCCGGGTCCAGTCGGAGGCGGTGTAGCCGGTTTCCTCGAGCAGCTCGCGCTTCGCGGTGTCGAGGTGCGGCTCGCCGGGGTCGATCTTGCCCGCCGGCAGCTCGATGAACTCCCGCCGGCTCGGATAGCGGAACTGGCGCTCGAGCAGCACTTTGCCGTCCTCGAACAGCGCGACGATCGTCACCGCGCCGGGGTGGCGGATGTATTCGCGGCTCCCTTCGCTGCCGTCGGGCAGCCGCACGGTGTCGCGGTGCACCTTGAGCAGGTTGCCGTCGAACACGCGGCTCCCGGCGACGAAGTGCTCGGTCAGGTCAGAGCGCTTTGATCGCTTCAAGACAGGGGATCATCAGGAGCGAGGGCAGGATGCCGAACAGCAGCATCGCCAGGCCGTTGGCGGAGAGCGCGACGCGGAAGCCCAGGCTGCCGGTCACCTGCGGCGGAACCTTCGGATCGTCGAAATACATGAGCTTCACCACGCGGAGGTAGTAGAACGCGCCGATCAGCGACAGGATCACTGCCGCTACGGCGAGCCAGATCTGGCCCGCGTCTACCGCGGCCGAAAGCACGGCGAGCTTGGCGTAGAACCCGGCAGTGGGCGGGATGCCGGCGAGCGAGAACATCAAGAGCAGCATGATGAACGCGATCCAGGGGTGGGTGCGGTTGAGGCCTTTTACGTCGTCGAGGTTCTCGCACTCGAAGCCGGCGCGCGACAGCAGGAGCAGCACGCCGAAGGCGCCGAGCGACATCAACACGTACACGATCATGTAGAACAGCGCGCTCGAGTAGGCGCCGTCGGCGCTCAGCCGATTGCCGTCGACCACGCCCGAGAGCAGCCCGAGCAGCATGAAGCCCATGTGCGCGATGGTCGAGTAGGCCAGCATGCGCTTCAGGTTCGTTTGCGCGATCGCGGTGATATTGCCGATCGCCATCGAGGCGATCGCGAGCAGTGCGAGCATCTGCTGCCAGTCGCGCGCCAGGTCGGGCAGCCCGTTCACCAGCAGGCGCACCGCCATGGCGAACGCGGCGACCTTCGGCGCCGAGCCGACGATCAGCGTCACCGCGGTGGGCGCGCCCTGGTAGACGTCGGGAATCCACATGTGGAACGGCACCACGCCGACCTTGAACGCGAGGCCGGCGACCACGAACCCCAGGCCGAACACCAGGAACACGCGGTCGGACTCGTTGCCGACCAGCCGGGCGGACCGGGCCGCTACCTCGTAGAGGTTGAGCGTGCCGGTGGCGCCGTAGATCATCGACATGCCGTAGAGCAGCAGGCCCGAGGACAGCGCGCCGAGCACGAAGTACTTCATCGCCGCCTCGGTGGAGAGGGCGGAGTCGCGGTTCAGCGCGACCAGCGCGTACAGGCAGAGCGACATCAGCTCGAGGCCGAGGAACAGCGTCAGGAAGCTCGCCGCGCTGATCATCACCATCATGCCGAGCAGCGAGAACAGCAGCAGCGTCACGAACTCGCCGCGCAGCAGCGCGCGATCCTGCAGGTACTGGCGCGAATACACCAGCGCCGCCGATACCGCGAGATAGCACACCAGCTTCAGCAGGTGGCCCATCTGGTCGGCGACGAACAGCCCGCTGAAGATGAGCAGGCGCCGGCCGCCCGAGCCCCACAGCACGAACAAGGTCGCGCACACGCACAGCGCGAGGACGGCCTGCGCGAGCCAGAGCGTGGCGCGGCGCTCGGCGCCCTTGACGTAGAGGTCGACGATCATCAGCGCGCATGCGCCGAGGAGCAGGATCGCCTCGGGCAGCGCCGGCAGGTGATCGATGATCGCGATCCAGTTCATGCCGGGCTCACAGCTTGGGCGCCGCCACGTGGCGCAACAGCTCGCTCACCGAGGCGTGCATCACCTCGGTGAAGGGCAGCGGATAGACGCCCATGAACAGAACGGCGAATGCGAGGGCCCCGAGCACGATGAATTCTCTGAAATTCAGGTCTTTCAATGCAGCGACGTGGCTATTCGCCACGGCGCCGAAGATCACGCGCTTGTACATCCACAGTGTGTAGGCCGCGCCGAGCACCAGCGTGCTGGCGGCGACGAGTGCGAGCCAGAAGCTCGCTTTCATCGCGCCCATGATCACCAGGAACTCGCCGACGAAGCCGCTGGTCGCCGGCAGGCCGCAATTGGCCATCGCGAAGAGCATGGCGAACGCGGCGAACTTCGGCATGGTGTTCACCACGCCCCCGTAGTCGCCGATCATGCGCGTGTGCATGCGGTCGTAGAGCACCCCCACGCAAAGGAACATCGCCGCCGACACGAAGCCGTGCGAGATCATCTGGATCAGGCCGCCTTCGACGCCATAAGCATTGAAGACAAAAAACCCGAGCGTGACGAACCCCATGTGGGAGACGGACGAATAGGCGATCAGGCGTTTCATGTCGGTCTGCACCAGGGTGACCAGGCCGATGTACGCGATGGCCACCAGCGAGAGCGCGATCATGAGCCACGCGAGGTGGCGCGAGGCGTCGGGCAGGATCGGCAGCGTGAAGCGCACGAAGCCGTACGCGCCCAGCTTCAGCAGGATCGCCGCCAGCACCACCGACCCGCCGGTCGGCGCCTCGGTGTGGGCGTCCGGCAGCCAGGTGTGCACCGGCCACATCGGCACCTTGACCGCAAAGGCAAGCAGGAAGCCGAAGAACAGCGTGATCTGCACGCCGAGCGCGAGGGGCAGCTTGTGCCAGTCGAGGATCGAGAAGCTGCCGCCCGACTTGTTGTAGAGGTACAGCATCGCCACCAGCATCAGCAGCGACCCGAGCAGCGTGTAGAGGAAGAACTTCACCGCCGCGTACACCCGGTTTGGCCCGCCCCAGATGCCGATGATGATGAACATCGGGATCAGCGTGCCTTCGAAGAACACGTAGAACAGCACCGCGTCGAGCGCCGCGAACACCCCGTTCAGCAGGCCCGACATGACGAGGAAGGCGCCGTAGTACTGGCCGACGCGGTTGTCGATCACCGACCAGCCGGCGATCACCACGAGGATGGTGATGAAACTGTTCAGGAGGACGAACAAGAGCGAGATGCCGTCGACGCCGACGTGGTACCAGATGTTGAAGCGCTCGATCCAGGGCTGCCTCAGCTCGAACTGGAAGCCCGGGTTGTGGATGTCGAAGCCGGTGTAGAGCGGGAGGGTGACGAGAAAACCGAGCACGCTGCCTGCGAGCGCCACCCAGCGCGCCGCGGCGGCGCCCGAGCCGCCGTCATTTCTCCCGACGGCGAACACCGCAACGCCGGCGAAAATGGGCAGCCAGATGGCGAGGGAAAGCAGCACTTAGTTTTTCAGGAACCAGAAAGCGAGGATCACCACGCCGATCAGCATGCTGAACGCGTACTGGTAGACGAAGCCGCTCTGGAACAGGCGCACCACGCCCGAGAACCAGCCGACCACGCGCGCCGACCCGTTCACCAGCAGGCCATCGATCAGCGCCTGGTCGCCGGCGCGCCAGAAGCCCCTGCCGAGATTGCGCGCGCCGGCGGCGAACAGCCAGGCGTAGAGCTCGTCGAAGCCGTACTTGCGCTCGACCAGCGCATAGACCGGCCCGAGCTTCTGCGCGATGCGCTTCGGCAGGTCCGTTCTTTTCAGGTACAGGAACCAGGCAGTGGCGATCCCGGCCAGCGCCAGCCAGAACGGCACCGACACCAGGCCGTGCGCGATGAACGACCAAAGGCCGTAATAGTTCGGGTCGGGGGCCGGCAAGCTCGAGCCGAAATAGTCGCCGAACACCACGTGCCCGACCGCGTATCCGGCAAGGACGGAAGGGATGGCGAGCAGGACCAGCGGCACCGTGACCACGGGCGGCGACTCGTGCGGCGGGTGGTGCTTGTCGAAGCGCTCGGGCCCGTGGAACGCCATGAACACCAGGCGGAAGGTGTACGCCGCGGTGACGAACACGCAGACGAGGACGCAGACGTAGGCGAACATCGCCCCGGGCGTGGCCGAATGGTGCACCGCCTCGATGATGGCGTCCTTGGAGAAGAAGCCGGCAAAGCCGGGGATGCCGGCGGACGAGATCGCGCCGATCAGCATCGTCCAGTACGTGATGGGCATGTATTTGCGCAGGCCGCCCATGCGGCGCATGTCCTGCTCGTGATGCAGCGCGATGATCACCGAGCCGGCGGCAAGGAACAGCACCGCCTTGAAGAAGGCGTGCGTCATGAGATGGAACATCGCCGCCGAGTACGCCGACGCGCCGAGCGCCGCGGTCATGTAGCCGAGCTGCGAGAGGGTCGAGTACGCCACCACGCGCTTGATGTCGTACTGCGTGAGCGCGACCAGCGCCATCGAGAGCGCGGTGATTGCACCGATGACCAGCACGACCGATCTTGCCGTTTCGCTCAATTCGTACAACGGCGACATCCGAGCGACCATGAAGATGCCCGCGGTCACCATGGTGGCCGCGTGGATCAGCGCGGAGATCGGCGTCGGGCCTTCCATCGAGTCGGGCAGCCAGACGTGCAGCGGGAACTGCGCGCTCTTGCCCATCGCGCCCACGAACAGCAGGAGGCAGATCAGGGTCACGCCCGACTGGAGCTGGGGCGCCTGCCGGAACACGTCGACGTAGTCGAGCGTCCCGAAGTGCGCGAGGATCAGCCCGATGCCGAGGAGGAAGCCGAGGTCGCCGACGCGGTTGACGAGGAACGCCTTGAGATTGGCGTAGACCGCGCTCTCGCGCGTGTACCAGAACCCGATCAGCAGATACGACACCAGCCCGACCGCCTCCCAGCCGAAGAACAGCTGCAGGAAATTGTTCGCCATCACCAGCATCAGCATGGCGAAGGTGAAGAGCGAGATGTAGCAGAAGAAGCGCTGGTAGCCCGGGTCCTCGGCCATGTAGCCGATGGTGTAGACGTGCACCATCAGCGACACGAAGGTGACCACCACCATCATCAGCGCGGTCAGCGGGTCGATCAGGAAGCCGATCTCGAAGCGCACCCCGCCGCTCGTGAGCCAGGCGTAGACCGGGCCGTTGAAGTGGTTGCCCTGGAGCACGTCCCAGAACACCACGCACGAGCACAGGAACGAGAGCAGCACCGCGAAGATCGTCACCGAATGCGCGCCGACGCGGCCCACCTGCCGGCCGAAGAGTCCCGCGACGATCGCCGCCAGCAGCGGCGCGAACGCGATGATGAGGTACAGGGTTTTCATCCCGTGTCTTGCTTTTATCCCTTTAGGGCGTCCATATCTTCGACGTCAATGGTGTTCAGGTTCCGGAAAAGAACCACCAGGATCGCCAAGCCGATGGCCGACTCCGCCGCCGCCACCGTGAGAATGAAGAACACGAACACCTGCCCGGCAAGGTCGCCGAGGAAATGCGAGAAGGCGATGAAATTGAGGTTGACCGCGAGCAGCATCAGCTCGATCGCCATCAGCAGCACGATCAGGTTGCGGCGGTTGAGGAAGATGCCCACCACGCTGATCGCGAACAGGATCGCGGCGAGGACCAGGTAATGGGAAAGCGTAAGGGTCATTCTTTCTCGGACTGCATCGAGACCAGCCGGACTCTGTCTTCGCGCCTCGCCCTCACCTGCTCCGACGGGTCCTGCGAACGGCTGTCCTTGCGCTTGCGCAGAGTGAGCGCGATCGCGGCGATGATGGCGACGAGCAGGAGCACGGCGGCGATCTCGAAGGCGTACGCATACTGGGTGTACAGGACGCGCCCGATCTCCTTGGTGTTGCTGTAGCCGGCGGGAACCGGCTTTGGCACGCCAACCCCCCAGATCCGCCCCGCAAGGATGAATCCCATTTCGAGCACCATGATGCCGCCCACCACCAGCGCGAGCGGCAGGTTGCGCCAGAAGCCCTCGCGCACGCGCTCGAGGTTGATGTCGAGCATCATCACCACGAACAGGAACAGCACCATCACGGCGCCGACGTAGACCACCACCAGCGTGATGGCGAGAAACTCGGCGCGCAGGAGCAGCCAGATCCCCGCGGCGGTGAAGAACGCGAGCACCAGGAACAGCACCCCGTGCACCGGGTTGCGCGCCGTGATGACGAGCAGGCCGGACACGAGCAATACCGCGGCGAGCGCGTAGAAGACCCAGGTTTCGAACACTATTTTTTGATGATTATGGGTTGTCGGTTATCGGTACTTCGCGTCTTGCGCCCGGTCGCGGGCGATGCTCTCCTCGTAGCGGTCGCCCACCGCGAGCAGCATGGGCTTGGTGTAGTAGAGATCCCCCCTCTTCTCGCCGTGGTACTCGACGATGCGGGTCTCGACGATCGCGTCCACCGGGCAGGCCTCTTCGCAGAAGCCGCAGAAGATGCACTTCACCAGGTCGATGTCGTAGCGCGTGGTGCGGCGCGTTCCGTCGGCTCTCTGCTCGGATTCGATGTGGATCGCGAGCGCCGGGCACACCGCCTCGCACAGCTTGCAGGCGATGCAGCGCTCCTCGCCGTTCGGATAGCGGCGTAGCGCATGCAGGCCGCGCATGCGCGGGCTCGCCGGCGTCTTCTCTTCCGGGTACTGCACCGTGATCTTGCGCGCGAAGAGATGCCGGCCGGTAAGGCGCAGGCCCTGCATCAGCTCGAGCAGGAGAAAGGACCTGAAAAAATCGACCAGACGGGTCATAGATGCGGGCTCATTTCCACAGGCTCCACGGCGTCTGCATCCAGATGCCGATCACCGCGATCCATACCAGCGTGAGCGGAATGAACACCTTCCAGCCCAGGCGCATGATCTGGTCGTAGCGGTAGCGCGGGAACGTGGCGCGGATCCACAGGAACATCGTCACGATCAGGAAGATCTTCAGAAGCAGCCACGCGAACGGCGGAATCCAGTTCAGCAGCACCGAATCGATGGGCGACTGCCAGCCGCCGAAGAACATGACCGCCGTGAGCGCGCTGATCAGGATCATGTTCATGTACTCGGCCATGAAGAACAGCGCGAACGTCATCCCCGAGTACTCGACCATGTGGCCGGCGACGATCTCGGACTCGCCTTCGACCACGTCGAACGGCGCTCGGTTGGTCTCGGCGACGCCGCTCACGAAGTACACCACCAGCATGGGCAGGAGCGGCAGCCAGTTCCACGACAGGAACGTGAGGCCCTGCGAGGCGAACCAGCCCCGGGCCTGCCCCTCGACGATGTCGGAGAGGTTGAGGCTCCCCGAGACCATCAGCACCACCACCAGCGCGAAGCCCATCGCGAGCTCGTAGGAGACCATCTGCGCCGCCGAGCGCATCGCGCCGAGGAAGGCGTACTTCGAGTTCGACGCCCAGCCGGCGACGATCACGCCGTACACCCCGATCGAGGAGAGCGCCATGATGTACAGGAGCCCCGCGTTGATGTCGGCGAGCACCACCTCGGGCGCGAACGGGATGACCGCCCAGGCGGCGAGCGCCGGCATGATCATCAGCACCGGCGCCAGGAGATAGAGCGCCTTGTTGGCGTTGGTGGGGAGGATGATCTCCTTGAGGAGGAGCTTGACGCCGTCGGCGACGGGCTGCAGCAGGCCCGCCGGCCCGACGCGGTTCGGCCCGATGCGGATCTGCACCCAGCCGATGAACTTGCGCTCCCACAGCGTGAGATAGGCGACCGCGCCCATGAGCGGCGCCACAATGGCGGCGATGAAGGCGAGGTTGATGCCGGTCTCGTAGAGCGCCGGTCCCCAGACCGGGCCGAGCCAGGCGTTCGACTGGAGCGCGAGCCACTCCATCTAGGCCGCCCGCTCCGCGGCCGCCTTCGACAGCGTCAATGTCCCGAACATCGCGCCCACCCCGACGGTTGTCGGATGCGCCGCTGCGACGCGCACGCAATCGTCGGGCAGCCTGTCGTCGAGCGCGGCCAACAGCTTGACCGAAGAATTCACCAGCACCGGCTGCCCCGCGGCGACGCCGAGCTTCGCCAGCCCGCGGGAGTTCATCCACGCCCGCGGCGGCCGCGCGTCCTTCGTCTTCTGCAGCGGCGGCGCGCGGCGCACCAGCGGATCGGCGAAGTAGATCGGCACGTCCGTGATGCGTTGGATGCCTTGGACTTTTTCAAGAGTATCTGTTGCTCGAACTTCGATCGCGTTCGAAAGCAGCCCCGCGACGTCCCTGCCCGCGATGCACGCCGCCCGAACCTGCTCGACGGTGTCGAAATCGAAGCCCTGCCGGCCGAGCAGGCTGCCCAGCACGCGCAGCACCTTCCAGCCCGGGCGCGCGTCGCCGAGCGGGTGCACCACGGCGTGGAAGCTCTGGACGCGGCCCTCGGTGCTGACGAAGGTGCCCGAGGTCTCGGTGAACGGCGCGATCGGCAGCAGCGCGTCGGCGTACTCGAGCCCGGTCTTGAAGGCCGTCAGGCTGACCACGAAGTTGGACACTTCGAACGCATGGCGCACCGCGTGCGGATCGGCGCAGTCGAGCTCGGGCTCCACGTTCACCAGCACCAGGTTTTTCTTCTTCAGGACGTCGCCGACGTTCCCGCCCGCCGGCAGGCCCGCCAGGTAGCCGCCCACGGAGTTCGCCGCTTCGCCAAGGAAACCGATTCTCACGCCCAACGCCTGGGCGGCGGCGTGGATCTGCGCCGCCTGGGGATGCTGCTGCGCGAAGTTGCCGAGGAGGACCGCGGCGTTTTTCCCGCCTTTCAGCACTTCTCCAAAAGAAGCCAATGCGCCGGGAATCTCCGATGGCGCAACGATCTTCCTGCTCGCGATCGGCATCAGCCAGTCGTCGTCCACCGAGTGCAGGACGTGGATCTGCGCGCCGCGCTTGGCGGCCTGGCGCAGGCGGTGCGCGATCAGCGGGTGGTCCTTGCGCAGGAACGAGCCGACCACGAGCACCCGGTCGAGCTTGCCCAGCTCGGCGATCGGCATGCCGAGCCAGGGGATGCCGCCGCGCTTGCCGTCGGCCGAGAAGTCGCTTTGCCGCAGGCGGAAGTCGGCCGCACCTAATCTTGAAACCAGGAACAATTCTTCCAGCGTCGAGTGCGGAGACGCGAGCACGCCGACCTCCTCCTGCTGCAGCCGCGGCACCAGGAAGTCGAACGCCTGCTCCCAGTCGACCTCGCGCCACGCGCCGTCCTGCTTGACCATCGGGCGGCGCAGCCGGTCGGGCGAGTTCAGGCCGTCGTAGGAGAAGCGGTCCTTGTCCGAGAGCCAGCACTCGTTGATGTCTTCGTTCTCGAGCGGCAGGACGCGCATCACGGTGTTCTGCTTCACCTGCACCACCAGGTTCGAGCCGAGCGCGTCGTGCGGCGAGATCGAGCGGCGGCGCGAGAGCTCCCAGGTGCGCGCCTTGTAGCGGAACGGCTCCGAGGTGAGCGCGCCCACCGGGCACAGGTCGATCATGTTGCCGGAGAGCTCCGAATCGACCGCGCGGCCGACGAACGACACGATCTCGGCGTTCTCGCCGCGACCGGCGAGGCCGAGCTCCATGATGCCGCCGATCTCCTGGCCGAAGCGCACGCAGCGCGTGCACTGGATGCAGCGGCTCATCTCTTCCGCCGCCACCAGCGGGCCGAGCTCTTTTCTGAGGACGACTCTCTTCTCTTCGGTGTAGCGCGAGTTGCTGCCGCCGTAGCCGACCGCGAGGTCCTGCAGCTGGCATTCGCCGCCCTGGTCGCAGATCGGGCAGTCGAGCGGGTGGTTGATGAGGAGGAACTCCATCACCCCGTTCTGCGCGTCCTTCGCCAGCTTGGAGTGGGTCCAGACCTTCATGCCGTCGGTGACCGGCGTGGCGCAGGCCGGCAGCGGCTTGGGCGCCTTCTCGACCTCGACCAGGCACATGCGGCAGTTGGCGGCGATCGAGAGCTTGCGGTGATAGCAGAAGTGCGGCACGTAGACGCCGAGCTTGTTGGTGGCGTCCATCACGGTCGCGCCGTGCGGGACCTCCACTTCGGTGCCGTCGACGATCAGCTTCGGCATCAGGCGGCCTCTTGCAGCGTTTTCAAGTGGGAGCCGGAGCGGCCCCAGCGCGGCTCCACCGTGCCGTGCAAACAGGATTTGTTCTGAATATGAAAAACGAACTCATCCCGGTAATGCTTGATGAAGCTTTTCACCGGCAGCGCCGCGGCGTCGCCCAGCGCGCAGATGGTGCGGCCGGCGATGTTGTCCGAGACGTTGTCGAGGAGGTCCAGGTCCTCCATGCGGCCGCGGCCGGTCTCGATGCGGTTCACAACCCGATAGAGCCACCCCGTGCCCTCGCGGCACGGCGTGCACTGCCCGCAGGACTCCTCGAAGTAGAAGTAGGACAGCCGCTCGAGCGCGCGCACCATGCAGGTCGAGTCGTCCATCACGATCACCGCGCCCGAGCCGAGCATCGAGCCCGCCTTGGCGATCGAGTCGTAATCCATGTCGGTCTTCATCATGATCTCGGCCGGCAGCACCGGCATCGAGGAACCGCCCGGGATCACGCCCTTGAGCTTGCGGCCGGTGCGCACGCCGCCCGCCATCTCGAGAAGCTTCGCGAACGGCGTGCCGAGCTTCACCTCGTAGTTGCCCGGCCGGTTGACATGGCCGCTGACGGTGAAGAGCTTGGTACCGCCGTTGTTCGGCTTGCCGAGCGCGAGGAACGCCTCGCCGCCATTGCGCACGATCCAGGGCACCGCGGCGAAGGTCTCGGTGTTGTTGATGGTGGTCGGCTTGCCGTACAGGCCGTAGCTCGCCGGGAACGGCGGCTTGAAGCGCGGCATGCCCTTCTTGCCCTCGAGCGACTCGAGCAGCGCCGTCTCCTCGCCGCAGATGTACGCCCCGTAGCCCGGGACGGCGTACATTTCAAACGAAAAATCAGAACCCAGGACGTTCTTGCCGACATACCCCGCCGCGTAGGCCTCCTTCAGCGCTTCCTCGAACTGCTCGTAGACTTCCCAGATCTCGCCGTGGATGTAGTTGTAGCCGGCGGTCGCGGCCATCGCATACCCGGCGATCACCATGCCCTCGATCACCGAGTGCGGGTTGTAGCGCAGGAGGTCGCGGTCCTTGCAGGTGCCCGGCTCGCCCTCGTCGGAATTGCACACCACGTACTTCGCGCCGGGGAACTGGCGCGGCATGAACGACCACTTGAGCCCGGTCGGAAACCCCGCGCCGCCGCGGCCGCGCAGCGCGGACTTCTTGAGGTCCGCGATCAGATCTTCCGGTTTTATCTTTTCCTGGAGAATCTTCTTCAGCGCCGCGTAACCGTCGCGCTTCTCGTAATCGGCAAGCCGCCAGTTCTGGCCGTCGAGGCCCTCCATCAGGATCGCGTCGGGTCCGTAATCCAGCATCACTTCAGTTCCTCGATCAAGCGGTCGAGCTTTTCGTTCGACATGTAGTCGTGCATCTTCTTGTTGTTGACGAGCAGCACCGGCGCCATCGCGCACGCCCCCATGCACTCGCCCTCTTTGAGGGTAAAGCGCCCGTCGGCCGTGGTTTCGTTGAAGTCGATGCGCAGCCGCTCGCGCAGGTGGTCCGCCGCGGCGAGCGCGCCCTGCAGCCCGCACGGCAGGCAGGTGCACAGCGTGAGCTTGTGGCGCCCGGTCGGCTTGAGGTTGTACATGGTGTAGAAGCTCGCCACCTCGTAGACCTGCACCGCCGGCATGCCGAGGACCTTCGCCACGTAGTCCATGATCTCGGTGGAAAGCCAGCCCTTCTCGTCCTGCGCGATGATGAGCGCGCTCATCACCGCCGACTGCTTCTGGTCCGGCGGGTACTTCGCGACCTCGCGGTCGATCTTCCTCAGAGAATCCGTCGTCAGCATTACCTGTCGATTTCGCCAAAAACGATGTCCTGCGTTCCGATGATCGCCACCGCGTCCGCGAGCATGTGGCCGCGCGCCATCTCGTCGAGCGCGGCGAGGTGGGCGAAGCCGGGAGGGCGGATCTTCAGGCGGTAGGGCTTGTTCGCGCCGTCCGAGACGAGGTAGATGCCGAACTCGCCCTTGGGCGCCTCGACCGCGGCGTAGGCCTCGCCTTCGGGAACGTGCATGCCCTCGGTGAAGAGCTTGAAGTGGTGGATCAGCTCTTCCATGTTGAGCTTCATCTCGCCGCGCGAGGGCGGCGCGATCTTGTGGTTGTCGACCATCACCGGCCCGGGGTTCTTGCGCAGCCAGTCGACGCACTGCCTGACGATGCGGTTCGACTGGCGGAATTCCTCGATGCGCACGAGATACCGGTCGTAGCAGTCGCCGTTCTTCCCGACCGGGATGTCGAAGTCGACCTTGTCGTAGACCTCGTAGGGCTGCTTCTTGCGCAGGTCCCAGGCGACGCCCGACCCCCGCAGCATCGGCCCGGTGAAGCCAAGCTGCAGCGCGCGCTCGGGCGTGACCACACCGATGTTGACCGTGCGCTGCTTCCAGATGCGGTTGTCGGTCAGCAGCGTCTCGTACTCGTCCACGCAGGCCGGGAAGCGGTCCGTGAAGTCCGCCACGAAGTCGAGGAGCGAGCCCGAGCGCGCCGCGTTCCTGCGCTTCAGGTCACCCTGGCTGCGGTACTTCGACTCCCGGTACTCCGGCATCTTCGCCGGCAGGTCGCGGTAGACCCCGCCCGGCCGGTAGTACGTCGCGTGCATGCGCGTGCCCGAGACCGCCTCGTAGCAGTCCATGAGGTCCTCGCGCTCGCGGAACGCGTACAGGAAGACCGTCATCGCGCCGATGTCGAGGCCGTGCGAGCCGATCCACATCAGGTGGTTCAGGATGCGGGTCATCTCGTCGAACATCGTGCGGATGTACTGGGCACGCTCCGGTGCGGCGATGCCGAGCAGGTTCTCGATCGCGCGCACGTAGGCGTGCTCGTTGCACATCATCGACACGTAGTCGAGCCGGTCCATGTAGCCGATCGACTGGTTGAACGGCTTCGACTCGGCGAGTTTCTCGGTCCCGCGGTGCAGGAGTCCGATATGCGGGTCGGCTTTCTGGATCACCTCGCCGTCCATCTCGAGCACGAGGCGGAGCACGCCGTGGGCCGCGGGGTGCTGCGGGCCGAAGTTCAGCGTGAAGTTCTGGAACTCAGACATGGCCGCCCGACCCTGGCGCACCCGGCGTGCGTTCCTTGCGAATCACCTTCGGCACGGTGACTCGCGGCTCGATGCTGACCGGTTCGTAAACGACGCGGCCCCGCGAGGGGTCGTAGCGGACTTCGACGCGGCCGGACAGCGGGAAGTCCTTGCGGAACGGGTGGCCGATGAAGCCGTAGTCGGTGAGGATGCGCCGCAGGTCCGGATGGCCGCGGAACAGGATGCCGTAGAGGTCGAAGGCCTCGCGCTCGTACCAGTCGGCCGCAGCCCAGACTTCCGCCACCGAATCGATCATCGGCGGCTCGCCGGCCGGGCAGCAGCAACGGACGCGCAGCCGCGTGTTCCGCGCGACGGACAGGAGTTGGTAGGAGACGGCGAAGCGGCCCTCGCCGGCGGGCTCCTCATCGCGCGGGCCGCGCTCGACGCCGCGGCTGAAGCCAGTCGCTGTCGCCTCGTTCGTGGCCCACTCGTCGCGGCCGTATTCGAGGTAGTCAATCCCCGAGAGGTCGATGAGCTGCTCGAAGGCGAGGTCCGGCGCGTCGCGCAATTCCCTGCACACGGCGACGAGGTCCGCCGCCGCCACGTCGATCGCGATCTCGCCCGCGATTGCGGGCAGCGGCCGGGTGCGCTCGCCGAACCGGGCGGACAGGGCCAGCCGCGTCGCCTCGATGCGGCTCATGCGGGACCGCGCGCGATGGTGCTGGTGCGGCGGATCTTGGCCTGCAGCTGCAGGATGCCGTAGACGAGCGCTTCCGCGGTCGGGGGGCAGCCCGGCACGTAGACGTCGACGGGGACGATACGGTCGCAGCCGCGCACGACGGCATAGGAATAGTGGTAGTAGCCGCCTCCGTTCGCGCAGGAGCCCATGGAGATGACCCAGCGCGGCTCCGGCATCTGGTCGTAGACCTTGCGCAGCGCCGGCGCCATCTTGTTGACGAGCGTTCCCGCGACGATCATCACGTCGGACTGGCGCGGGCTGCCGCGGAAGACGACGCCGAAGCGGTCGAGGTCGTAGCGTGCCGCTCCCGCGTGCATCATTTCGACGGCGCAACAGGCGAGGCCAAAGGTCATGGGCCAGAGGGACCCGGTACGCGCCCAGTTCATGAGGTTGTCGACCGTCGTGGTCACGAATCCGCGGCCCTGGACGACGGGCGCGAGTTCCGGGGCGGCTTCCGTCAGTCCCATTCGAGCGCCCCTTTCTTCCATTCGTAGATGAAGCCGACCACGAGGACGCCGAGAAAGACGGCCATCGACAGGAGGCCGAAGCCGCCGATCGCGTCGAGCGACACCGCCCACGGAAACAGGAAGGCGATCTCGAGGTCGAAAATGATGAAGAGGATTGCGACCAGGTAATAGCGCACGTCGAACTTGATGCGCGAGTCCTCGAAGGCCTC
>DATBSZ010000295.1:0-27650 GCA_036559525.1 Burkholderiales bacterium | reverse complement strand
TCCTCGATCCGCGGCCTGCCGAACCGCTTCGTCTACGGCGCGAGCAAGGCCGCGGTGATCGGCTTGACCAAGGCGATCGCCGCCGACTACGTAGGCAAGGGGATCCGCTGCAACGCCATCTGCCCGGGCACGGTCGACACCCCGTCGCTCCAGGGACGGATCAACGCCTTTGCCGACCCGGTGCAGGCGCGCAAGGACTTCGTCGCGCGCCAGCCGATGGGACGGCTCGGCACGGTCGACGACATCATGGGGATCCTGGTGTTTCTCGCTTCGGACGAGTCGCTGTTCGCGACCGGCAACGCTTATTCGATTGATGGGGGGATGACGATATGAAACTGTGCCGCTACGGAAAAGCGGGCTACGAAAAGCCCGGGGTGATCGACAGCGAGGGGCGCCTGCGCGACCTCTCCAAGGTGATCGACAACATCGGGCCCAACGAGATCTCGCCGCGCGGGCTGAAAATGCTCACGCGCTTGAAGCCGGAAAGCCTGCCGCCGGTAAACGGCAGCCCGCGCTTCGGCGTGCCTTACGTCGGCATCGGCAAGTTCGTCGCCATCGGCCTCAACTACTCCGATCACGCCAAGGAGGCGGGGCTGCCGATTCCGACCGAGCCGATCGTTTTCATGAAGGCCACGACCTGCATCAACGGCCCGAGCGACGACGTGATCCAGCCGAAGAACTCCACCAAGCTCGACTGGGAGATCGAGCTCGGCGTGGTTATCGGCACGCAGGCGAAGTATGTGAGCGAGAGCGACGCGCTGAACCACGTCGCCGGCTACTGCATCATCAACGACGTCTCCGAGCGCGCCTTCCAGATGGCGACCACCCAGTGGGACAAGGGCAAGGGCTTCGACACCGCCGGTCCGATCGGCCCCTGGCTCGTCACGACCGACGAGATCTCCGACCCGCAGACGCTCGACATGCGGCTCGACGTGAACGGCAAGCGCATGCAGACCGGCAACACGCGCACCATGGTGTTCAGCGTGGCGAAGATCATTTCCCACGTGAGCCACTATATGACGCTGCTGCCGGGCGACGTCATCGCCACCGGCACGCCGCCGGGCGTCGGCCTTGGGATCAAGCCCAACCCGGTGTTCCTCAAGCCGGGCGACCTGATGACCCTCGGCATCCAGGGCCTGGGCGAGCAGCGCCAGAAGGTGGTCGGATACTCGGGGTAGCAGGCTAGCCGGGCTGCAGTACTGCGGTGCGGCGTGAACCGCTCCCCGCGGAAGGTGTAATGTCTGCGGCATGAACAAGCGTGCCGAAGTGAAGGAAGTCAGCCTTGAGCAGGCGGCCTTCTGGATGCCGTTCACCGCGAACCGGCAGTTCAAGAAGGCGCCGCGGCTCCTCGCCCGCGCCGAGGGCATGTACTACTGGACGCCCGAAGGGCGCCAGGTGCTCGACGGCACCGCGGGCCTGTGGTGCGTGAACGCCGGCCACTGCCGGCCGAAGATCGTCGAAGCGGTCAAGCGCCAGGTCGCGCAGATGGACTTTGCCCCGACCTTCCAGATGGGGCACCCGATCGCCTTCGAGTTTGCCGAGCGCCTTGCGCGCATCGCGCCCGAGGGCTTCTCGCGCGTGTTCTTCACCAACTCAGGCTCGGAATCGGCCGACACCGCGCTCAAGATCGCGCTTGCCTACCACCGCGCGCGCGGCGAGGCGGGCCGCTACCGGCTGATCGGGCGCGAGCGCGGCTATCACGGGGTCAACTTCGGCGGCATGGCGGTCGGCGGCATCACCGCGAACAAGAAGTTCTTCGGGCCCGGCGTGGCGGGGGTGGACCATATCCGGCATACGCACGACCCCGCCAGGAACGCCTTTTCGCGCGGCCAACCGAAGCACGGACAGGAGTTCGCCGACGAGCTCGAGCGGCTTTGCCTGCTGCATGATCCGTCGACCATCGCCGCAGTGATCGTCGAGCCGGTGGCCGGCTCGGCGGGCGTGCTGGTGCCGCCAGTGGGGTACCTCGAGCGGCTGCGCGAGATCTGCACCCGCCACGGGATCCTGCTCATCTTCGACGAGGTAATCACCGGGTTCGGCCGCCTCGGAAAGCCGTTCGGTTCGCAGCATTTGGGCGTCATGCCCGATCTCTTCACCACCGCGAAGGGAATGACGAACGCGACGGTGCCGATGGGGGCCGTATTCATCAAGGACTCGATCTTCGAGGCGTTCATGCAGGGCGCGGAGGGTATCGAGCTCTTCCACGGCTACACCTACTCCGGCCATCCGCTCGCCTGCGCCGCGGGTGTCGCCACGCTGGACACCTACGAGGAAGAGGGCCTGCTCACCCGGGTTTCCACGATCGAGAAGCACTGGGAAAACACGGCGCACGCCCTCAAGGGGGCGCCGCACGTCGCCGATATCCGCAATTGCGGTCTGATGGCCGCGATCGAGCTCGAGCCGCGCCCCGGCCAGCCGGGCAAGCGCGCCTACGAGGTGTTCGTGAAGGCCTTCGAGGCGGGCGTGCTGATCCGCGTCACGGGCGATACGATCGCGCTGTCGCCGCCGCTCATCGTCGAAAAGGATCAAATAGACCGCATTTTCGAGTGCATCAGGACGATGCTGCGCTCGGTGAACTAAGCGGCAGGAAACGGGAAAACAAGAAGGGACGGGAGAACAACAATATGAACTACGGCGGCTTCTGGATCCGGTTCCTCGCGTACCTCGTCGACGGCCTGATCGTCTCGATCGCGTTCCTCGCGATCGTGGCGCTGCTTGGCGTGATGGGGCTCGAGCTGATCAGCAACGAGCTGATCCTGTTCGCGATGGGCGTCCTCTACTACACCTTCATGCAGGCCTCGGCGCGGCAGGCGACCTTCGGCAAGGCGCTGGTCGGCCTCAAGGTCGGCGGCCTCAACGGCGAGCGCATCAGCCTCGGGCGCTCCCTCGCCCGCGAAGTGGCGAAGATCCTGTCGGTCCTCACCTTCCTTCTCGGCTTCATCATCGCCGGCTTCACCAACCGCAAGCAGGCGCTGCACGATTTCATCGCCACGACCTGCGTCGTGCGCGTCGAGCCGGGCCACGTGGCGGCCGCGCTGGCAGTCGCTGCGGTAATGCTGCTTGCGCCCTTCGTAGCGGTGTTCATGTTCGGCGCCGGCCTGGTCACCGGCGTGTTCGGCGGAATCGCCGGCACGATGCTGAGCGGGCCCCAAGTCGCTGTGCAGACGCCCAAGCCGGCCGCGCCGGTCGCCAAGCCGCAGCCGGGGATCGCGACCGCCTCGGCGCCGAGCCCTGCACCCGGGCCTTCGGCGGCGCCCAAGACCGTCCCCGTAGCTACTCCTACTCCTGTCGCAACCCCGACCCCGGCGGTTGTAACCCCGGCAGTCGCAACCCCGGCGGTCGTAACTCCGGTTAGTGCGCCCGTGGTGGTCGCTCAAGCGCCGGCTGCGCCAAAGGAGCCTGCCAAGGCCGAACCGGCACCGCCCGCGGAGGCTCCCATGGCGGAAGAGCAACCGCCCAAACCGGTGCTCGTGCCGGCGCGGCCGATGGCCCCTCGCATGCCGCGGTTCAACGATCTCACGACCGCGGTGCTTTACGGCGACTCGTCCGCGGTCGAGGAGCTTCTCAGGTACGGCAAGTGGGCGGACAAGCCCGACAGCACCGGGCTGACGCCCCTGATGCTCGCCGTGCAGATGGGAGACGCCGTCAGCGCCGAGCTGCTTCTCAAGGCCGGGGCCAATCCCAACCGTCCCGCGTCCGGCGGCAACACGGCGATGAAGATCGCCCGCGAGCGCAAGGAAACCGCCCTGATCAGCCTGCTACAGCGGTATGGGGGTCGCTAGAGCGGGGTTTCTTACTTAGCCGCTGCCACCACGCCCAGCCGCCGCCCGCGCGCCGGCTGCTTCAGGCGCGCCGGAACGACCAGGTCGCGGACGAAGTTGGGCAGCGCGAACACGCCCTCGTGGGTCTCGCCGTTGTAGTAGCGCAGGTCGGTGAGCTTGCGTGCCTCGATCCGGCGGTCGATCTCGTCGGCGGTGAAGGACTTGGGATCGAGCTTGTCCGAGCACACCGCCATCGCCCACTGCGAGCCATAGAGCGGGATGTACATGGTGTAGGGCCGCACGACGCGGAACACCGTGTTCAGCCGCTGGGCGAGCTGGGCGACCCGCTCCGGCCGCGCCACCGGCGAGCCGATGTGCAGCGTAAGCGCTCCGCCGGGCGCCAGTGCCTGGCGCAGCTGCTGGAAGAACTCGGGGGAGTAGAGGGCCTCGGCCGGGCCCATCGGGTCGTTCAGGTCGAGCGCGATCAGGTCGAACTTCTCCTGGGTCTCGCGCACGAATTTCATGCCATCGTCGACGAGCACGCGCAGCTTCGGGTTGTCGAACACGCCCTGGTGCACGGCATGGAAATGGGTCTTCGCGACCTCGATCACGTCGCCGTCGATCTCGACCATGGTCACCTGCTCGACCGAGGGGTGCTTGAGCGCCTCCTCGGAGGAGCCGCCGTCGCCGCCGCCGATGATGAGGACCTTCTTCGGCGCGGCGTGCGCGGTGAGCGCGGGGTGGATCAGGTTCTCGTGATAGACGAACTCCTCCTTCTCGGAGGTCATGTTGAACCCGTCGAGGCGGAACAGCTTCCCGTAGTGCGGCGTCTCGTAGATCGCCATTTTCTGGAAACGCGTCTGCCATTCGCCGAGCTGCTTGCTGGCCTTGATGTAGAAGCCGGTCGAGTCGTTGAGCGGCTCCATCAGGAGGTGCTCGCCGCGGTCGACTTCGTGGCGCGCCGCCTCGGTGGGCTGGAAGTAGTCGACGAGGACGTCGAACAGCTTGCGCGCCTTGGCGGAGTTATCCGCGCTGTAGTTGCAGACGTAGACGTCGAGCGTCAGCCCCTGGCGCTCGGGCCAGGTATGGATCGCAAGGTGCGACTCGGCGAGCACCACGGTGCCCGTGAAGCCGCCGCCCTCGAAGGTGTGGAAGGTGGCATCCATGGTCGTGAGGCCGGCGGCCGCGACCATCTCGATGCACTTGGCGCGAAAGCCCTCGCCGTCCAGTAGGAGCTGCGGATCGCAGCGGCAGCCGGTGAGGTCACCGATGAGATGCAGACCGTTCATTTCCGTACCCTCCAAAATGCGAAGGCGCAGCCTGCCGCGTATTGGGAGTCCAGGCCACGCCTTCCATTCGCGCCTTGCGGCGCAAAACAGCGATCTTCGATCGTGCTCAACTCGTTCAAAACCTCCTAAACACCGTTTTTGCCCTTGACATCGTCGACAACCGCATCGATCAGTCTTCGAGCGATCGAGATTTTGCTTGGAAGTTTAGGCAATTGCAATACTTCGAACCAGTTTGCCGCTTCTATTTCTCCGTCTTGCGGCTTGATCTCGCCGCTCTGCCACTCGGCGACGAACGCGATCATGAGCGAATGCGGGAACGGCCAGGACTGGCTCGCGAAGTAGCGCGCGCGGGAGATGCGCACGCCGACTTCCTCCGCCACCTCGCGCGCGAGGCACTGCTCGAGCGACTCGCCGGGCTCGACGAAGCCGGCGAGCGCGCTGTACATGCCCGCCGGGAAATGCGGGCTGCGCGCCAGCAGAATCTGCTTCTCTCTCTTGACCAGGGCCATGACGGCAGGCGCGACCCTCGGATAGGCCGAAAGCTTGCAGGCGGGACAGGTGCGCACCCGCTCCTCGCGCTTCGCCTCGGTCGGCGTGCCGCAGCGGCCGCAGAACTGGCTGGTGCGGTCCCATTCGAGGAGCTGCAGCGCGCGGCCGGCGAGGGCGAAATGGTCGTCGTCGAGCACCGAAAACAGCGGCCGCAGCCCTTCCCAGGCGGTGCCCGCGGGTGCCGGCGCGTCCGCGGCGAGCTCGGCGGCCCAGCAGTCGACGCCGCCCAGCCGGCCCAGATATAGGGTTCTCAAGGCGGCCGAATACAAGGGGTCGTGGTTTTTTCGCAACGCCAGGCGCGCCCACGCCGGCCGCGCGCGGAAGCGCGGGTCGTCGCTCGGCCGGTCGAGCGGACCGAGCTCGACCAGCAGCTTGTCGCCGCAGAAGGCGAACCAGTGGCCCTCGCCCGCGCTTTGGGAAAAGCAAGCGGCCTCGAACTGCAGCGGCGCGCGGAAGGGAAGCTCGATCATTGCCTCATCTCATTTCGCCCTCATTTCGCCTGATGTCGCTGAGTATAATTTGCATGTCTCCATGCTTTCTCCCGTAGTGGCCCCGACCACTTCCCCCGTTTCCGAGGCCGAGCTAGCCAACGCCATTCGCGCGCTCGCCATGGATGCGGTGGAGGCGGCGAAGTCCGGCCACCCGGGCATGCCGATGGGCATGGCGGAGATCGCCGTGGCCTTGTGGAAGCGCCACCTGCGCCACAACCCGGCGAACCCCGATTGGCCCAACCGCGACCGCTTCGTGCTCTCCAATGGGCACGGCTCGATGCTGCTCTACAGCCTGCTGCACCTGACCGGCTACGCGCTGCCGATCGAGGAGCTGAAGCGCTTCCGCCAGCTCGGCTCGAAGACCCCGGGCCACCCCGAGCGCGGCTGCGCGCCGGGCGTCGAGACCACCACCGGCCCGCTCGGGCAGGGACTCGCGAACGCGGTGGGCATGGCGCTCGCCGAGCGGCTCCTTGCCACGCGCTTCAACCGCCCCGGATGCGAGATAGTCGACCATATGACGTATGTGTTCCTCGGCGACGGCTGCATGATGGAAGGCGTCTCGCACGAGGCCTGCGCGCTCGCCGGGACGCTCGGCCTGGGCAAGCTGATCGCCGTGTATGACGACAACGGCATTTCCATCGACTCGGACAAGGGCGAGATCCACCAGTGGTACACCGACGACGTGCGCCGGCGCTTCGAGGCCTACGGCTGGCACCTGGTCGGGCCGGTCGACGGCCACGACATCGAGGCGCTCGACAAGGCGCTCAAGAAGGCAAGGCGTGAGAAGGGACGCCCGACTTTGATCATCGCCAAGACGGTCATCGCCAAGGGCGCGCCCAGGAAGGCGAACACCGGCGCGGCGCACGGCGCGCCGCTCGGTGCCGAAGAGATCGCCGCGACCCGCGCCGCCATCGGCTGGCCGCATGCGCCGTTCGTGGTCCCGGAGGGGGTCTACCGCGGTTGGGACGCGCGCGAAGCCGGCAAGAAGGCCGAGCGCAAGTGGAACAGGCTCCTCAAGGGCTACAAGGCAGCCTATCCCGACGACGCCGCCGAATTCGAGCGCCGTGCTGCGGGTGGACTGCCAAACCAGTTTGACGAACTGATCTCGGCCCTGATTTCCGACTTCAACCAGAAGGGCGAGACCATTGCCACGCGCAAGGCGTCGCAGAACGTGCTGGATGCGCTGGTTCCGGCGCTGCCGGAGCTCGTCGGCGGCTCGGCCGACCTCACCGGCTCGAACCTCACCATGGCCAAGACCTCGAAAGTCGCCGGGCGAGAGGGCAATGGCAACTACGTGTTCTACGGCGTGCGGGAATTCGGCATGTGCGCGGTGATGAACGGCCTCGCGCTGCACGGCGGCCTCATCCCCTACGGCGGCACGTTCCTCGTGTTCTCCGACTACGCGCGTAACGCCCTGCGCCTCGCCGCGTTGATGGGCGTGCGGGCGATCTACGTGTTCTCGCACGACTCGATCGGCCTGGGCGAAGACGGGCCGACGCACCAGCCGATCGAGCACGCCGCGAGCCTTCGCCTCATGCCGAACATGCAGGTCTGGCGGCCCTGCGACACGGTCGAGACCGCGGTCGCCTGGGCCTCGGCGCTGCGGCGCAAGACCGGCCCCACGGCGCTCCTGCTGACCCGCCAGAACGTCCCATTCGCGAAGCGAGATTCCCTCGAGGGCATCGAAAAGGGCGGCTACGTGCTCGCCGACGCCCCGCAGCCGAGGGCGGTGCTGATCGCGACCGGCTCGGAGGTGTCCCTCGCCCTGGGCGCGCAGAAGCAGCTCGCCGAGTCAGGGATCGCGGTGCGGGTGGTGTCGATGCCCTCGACCACGGAATTCGACCGCCAGAGCGCCGATTACCGGAACTCTGTGCTGCCGAAGGGACTCCCAAAGGTAGCGGTGGAAGCGGGCGTCAGCGATTATTGGCGCAAGTACGTCGGAACCGACGGCGCGGTGGTCGGCATCGACCGCTACGGCGAGTCGGCGCCGGCCGCCGACGTGTTCAAGCACTTCGGCTTTACCCCGGAAAATGTCGCAAGCGCGGTGAGGAGCGTTCTTCAATGATCAAGGTAGCCATCAACGGATTCGGACGAATCGGGCGCATGGTGCTGCGCGCCCACTATGAGGGAATGCGTGAAGGCAGAAAGAAGCACGACCTTCGTTTCGTCGCGGTGAACGACCTCGGCGATGCCGAGACCAACGCGCACCTGCTGAAGTACGACACCGCGCACGGGAAGTTTCCGGCGCGCGTGGAGGTCAAGGACAAGACCATCGTCGTGAACGGCGATGCGATCCAGGTGGTGGCGGAGCGCGATCCGGCCAAGCTGCCGTGGCGTTCGCTCGGCGTGGACATCGTCTTCGAGTGCACCGGGCTTTTCACCAGCAAGGCAAGGGCCGGCGCCCACATTCAGGCGGGCGCGAAGAAAGTCATCATCTCCGCCCCGGGCGAGAAGGACGTCGACCGCACCGTGGTGTTCGGCGTGAATCACAAGACCTTGAAGGATTCGGACACGGTGATCTCGAATGCGTCGTGCACCACCAACTGCCTCGCGCCGCTCGTGAAGGCGATCGACGATCGCATCGGCGTCGCCTCGGGGCTGATGAACACGATCCATTCGTTCACCAACGACCAGGTGCTCACCGACGTGTTCCACAAGGACCTGCGCCGCGCGCGCGCCGCGGGGCACAACATGATCCCGACGAAGACCGGCGCCGCCGCCGCCGTGGGCCTGGTGCTGCCGCACCTGAACGGCAAGCTCGACGGCTACTCGATCCGCGTGCCGACCATCAACGTCTCGATCGTCGACCTCACCTTCGTGGCGAAGAAGCCGACCACCGTGGAGGAGGTAAACCGCGCGGTGAAGCAGGCCTGCGACTCGGACCTGAAGGGCATCCTCGAGTACAACACCGAGCCGCTGGTGTCCTCGGACTTCAACCATAACCCGGCTAGCTCGATCTTCGACTCGAACCTCACCCGCGTCTCCGACGGCACGCTCGTCAAGGTGTCCTCGTGGTACGACAACGAGTGGGGCTTCTCCAACCGGATGCTGGACGTCGCCGCCGTTTTTGCCGAAGTCGGAGCGGTCGCAGCAAAATAGATGAAGTTCAAGCGGATGTCGGAGGTGGACCTCCGAGGGAAGCGCGTTTTCATCCGCTGTGACCTCAACGTCCCGATCGAGGATGGGCGCATCACGGACGACACGCGCATCCGCGCCTCCGTCCCCGGCATCCAGCATGCGCTCGACCAGGGCGCCGCGGTGATGGTCACTTCGCACCTCGGCCGCCCCACCGAGGGCGAGCTCAGGCCCGAGGACTCGCTCGCTCCCGTGGCCGAGAGGCTGGGCACTCTGCTGAAAACCCAGGTCCCGCTGGTTCGCGATTGGGTGAACCGCGTCGAGGTCCAGCCCGGCCAGGTCGTGATGCTGGAGAACTGCCGCGTCAACAAGGGCGAGAAGAAGGACGACGAGGCGCTCGCCCGCAAGATCGCGGCGCTGTGCGATGTCTATGTGAACGATGCCTTCGGCACCGCCCACCGCGCGGAAGCCACTACCCATGGCGTCGCCCGGTTTGCGAAAACCGCCTGCGCGGGCCCCCTGATGGCCGCCGAGCTCGATGCGCTGGGCAAGGCGCTCGCCAACCCGGCGCGGCCGCTCGTCGCGATCGTCGGCGGCTCCAAGGTGTCGACCAAGCTCACGGTGCTCGGCGCGCTGGCGAAGAAGGTGGATAGCCTGATCGTGGGCGGCGGCATCGCGAACACCTTCCTGCTCGCCGCCGGCAAGCCGATCGGAAAGTCGCTCGCCGAGCCCGACCTCGCCGGCGAGGCGAAGCGCATCATGAAGAAAACGCAGGTGCCGCTGCCGAGCGACGTGGTGGTGGAAAGCGGCAAGACCAAGGCAGTCGAGGCGGTCTCGAAGGACGAGGCGATCCTGGACATCGGACCCGAGACCGCGAAAGCGTTCGCCGCCGCGCTCAAGAAGGCCGGCACGATCGTGTGGAACGGCCCGGTCGGGGTGTTCGAGAAGGAGCCGTTCGCCAACGGCACCCAGGCGCTCGCCAGGGCGGTGGCCGCGTCCGACGCATTCTCGATCGCGGGCGGCGGCGATACCGTGGCGGCGATCCACAAGTTCAAGGTCGACAAGCGCATCGACTACATCTCCACCGCGGGCGGCGCGTTCCTCGAGTTCCTCGAAGGGAAGAAGCTCCCGGCGGTTGCCGCGCTCGAAGCCAGGGCGGATGGTTAGGCAGTTCTACGTCGACACGCCGGGGCAGGGGCTGCAGGAAATCACCGGCAAAGTCGCGGCCGCGGTCGACGGTTCAGGTGTGGAGGAAGGCCTGTGCACGCTCTTTCTGCGCCATACCTCCGCGAGCCTCCTGATCCAGGAGAACGCCGATCCCACCGCGAAGCGCGATCTCGAGCGCTGGCTGAACCGTCTCGTGCCGGACGGCGATCCGTTCTACAGCCACGACGCGGAGGGGCCCGACGACATGCCGTCGCACATCAAGGCCGCGCTCACGGCCACTTCGCTCTCGATTCCCATTCAGCAGAAGAAGCTCGCGCTGGGCACCTGGCAAGGCATCTACCTCTGGGAGCACCGCCGCCGCGGCTCGCGCCGCGAGCTCGTCGTGCACATCGGCGCGTGAACATCGCGGCGGCGAACATCGTCGGGCGGGAGGTGGGGCCGGACAAGCAGCGCGTCGACGCGCGCTGGCTCATGGCCTACAGCGCCGCGCTCGGCGAAACCAGCTTTCCGCATCCGCTTTTTCCGGTGTGCTACGAATGGCCGGCTACCCGCCTGCTGCGCGAGCGCGCGGGGCTGGCGCCGCTCGACGCGCGCCTGGTGCACGCACAGCACGACCTGGTCATCCACCGGGCGCCGACCACCGAGGTCCTGCGCATTTCGGGAAAGGTCGTGGCAGCGAGGCAGCGCCGCCCGGGCGCGATGGTGGTGTTCCGCTTCGTGGCGCACGACGCGCGCGACCAGCCGGTGACCACCACGGACTTCACGGTGCTCTACCGGGACGTGAAGCTCGAGGACGGCGAGCGTGCGATCGAAGAGGTCGACGACCCTCCGCCGCACCGCAAGCGATTGCCGAAGGTTGGCGAGATCGAGGTCGCCGCCACGGCGGCTCACGTCTACACCGAATGCGCGCGCATCTGGAACCCGATCCATACCGACATCGACTACGCGCGCGCCGCCGGGCTGCCCGGCATCATCCTCCACGGCACCGCGACGCTCGCGCTTTCCGTGTCGAGGGTTCTCGCTTCGTTCGGAATCGCGCCGGGCTCCGTGCGCCGCGTGCGCTGCCGCTTCGCCGGCATGGTGCTGATGCCCTCGGTTCTGACCGTGTTCGCTTCCACGCAAGGCACGTCCCTTGCGTTCGAGACGCGCGACGCACGCGGGGAGGCGGTCATCGAGCGCGGCTGGATCATCGGTTAAACTCGCAGCGCCCCTCATGCTGCGCAGTACAAAAATCGTCGCCACCCTCGGGCCCTCGTCGAGCGAGCCGGCCGTGCTCGAGCGCATGGTGCGCGCCGGCGTCGACGTGGTGCGGCTCAACTTCTCGCACGGCACCTCCGACGATCACCTCAAGCGCGCCGCGCTGGTGAAGGAGATCTCGAGCAGGGTGGGCCGCACGGTCGCGATCATGTGCGACCTGCAGGGGCCGAAGATCCGCGTCGGCAAGTTCAAGGAAGGCAAGGTCACCCTCGAGAAGGGCGCCCGCTTCATCCTCGATGCCGGGATCGAAATCGGCGATCACGACCGCGCCGGCCTCGACTACAAGGAGCTGCCGCGCGACGTCGAGCCCGGCGCGCTGCTGCTGCTCGACGACGGCAAGATCGTGCTCGAGGTCACCAGCGTGCGCGGCGACGAGGTGCACACGCTGGTGCGCCATGGCGGGGTGCTGTCGAACAACAAGGGCATCAACCGCCAGGGTGGCGGCCTCACCGCGCCGGCGCTCACCTCCAAGGACATGGAGGACATCAAGACCGCGACCAAGTTGCAGGCCGACTACCTCGCGGTCTCGTTCCCGAAGAGCGGCGCCGACATGTACATGGCGAGAGAGCTGATGCGCGCGGCGGGCGGCAAGGCGTTCCTGATCGCGAAGATCGAGCGCGCCGAAGCGGTCGGCGAGGCCGCGCTCGTCGACATCATGCGCGGCTCCGACGGCATCATGGTGGCGCGCGGCGACCTCGCGGTCGAGGTCGGCGACGCCTCGGTGCCCGCGCTGCAGAAAAAGATGATCCGCCTCGCGCGGCAGGAGAACAAGCTCACTATCACCGCGACGCAGATGATGGAATCGATGATCTCGAGCCCGGTGCCGACGCGCGCCGAGGTCTCGGACGTGGCGAACGCCGTGCTCGATGGCACCGACGCCGTGATGCTTTCGGCCGAGACCGCGAGCGGGCGCTACCCGGTGGAGGTGATCGAGGCGATGGACCGGATCTGCGTCGAGGTCGAGCAGACCCAGCCGCTCAACCTGGAGCAGGACTTCCTGAACCGCGTGTTCCAGCGCGTCGACCAGTCGATCGCCATGGCGGCGCTGTTCACCGCGTACCACCTCAAGGTGAAGTGCATCGCCTCGCTTACCGAGTCGGGCTCGACCGCGCTGTGGATGAGCCGCCTCAACTGCGGCGTGCCGATCTACGCCCTCACCTCGCAGACCCAGACCCGCTACCGCTGCGCGCTGTTCCGCGACGTGTTCCCGCTCATGGTCAAATATGTGGGCCACGACCGCGAAGAGCTGCTGCAGGAGGCCGAAAAGGCGCTGGTTTCGAACAAGGTGGTGAAGGAAGGCGACCTCATCGTCCTCACCATCGGCGAGCCGATCGGCAAGGCGGGCGGCACCAACACCATGAAGATCGTCAAGGTCGGGGAGCACCGCAAATCATGAACCTGCCTTTTACACCCCCTGTTGAACTCGCATCCAGGTTTGTCGACGTCGAGCACCTGCCGTGGGAGAAAACCGCCTACGCGGGCATCGAGCAGAAGACGCTGCTCTTCGACCGCAATACCGGCCTCATCACCGCGCTGATGCGCATGGCGCCCGGCGCACGGCTGCCTGACCACGAGCACGTGAAGATCGAGCAGACGTATGTATTGGAAGGCGAGTTGCACTGTGGCGAAGGAATCTGCAAAAAGGGCCAGTTCGTCTGGCGCCCGGCGGGCAGCCGCCACGAGGCCTGGGCCGGGCCGCAAGGGGGCCTGTTCCTCGCCATGTTCCAGATCCCGAACAGGTTCTTCAAGCCCGACGGCCGCGAGACCGATTTTCTCGGCAACGACTGGAACAAGAGCTGGGGCTCCGTGTTGAAGAAGTAGAAATCGGGGTCAGAGCCCGATTCGCCTCGGAGGTGTCGCTTCAAGGGGGAGCATGAAGATCGTTTGCGTGCTGTCATTGGCGCTGCTAGTCGGCTGCGCCTCGGAAGTCCATCGGGTGCCGACCCAGTTCAGCGCATCCACGGACGCTGCAGTGATCGTGCTCGACCGGGACCTTACCGTCACGCCGACCTTGGGCGACCCAGCAACCCTAAAGGCCGGCTCGGCGTGGGTGCGCGTCGGCCAGATTCCGGAGGGCCCCGTGTATGCAATCAAGAACGACGTGTTCATGGTCAAAGGGAGACACGCTCACGAGGCGCGATGTGTCGTCGCGGACGACGGCAAGCTGATCGGGTTCTTTCTGCCGGTGGAACGAGCCTTTGTGCCGGTGGATCCACAGGTGCAGTTACCCATAAACCGAAAATAAGGAGACATGCATGTCCGCTTTGAAGACTCTCCTCGCTCTCGTAATCATTGGAATCCTCGCCGGCTGCGCCGCCCAAGGGCCGCTCCACAAGGAGGTCGCCGCTTCGATCCCGACCGTTTCCGCGGGTAAGGGGAGAGTCTATTTCTACCGGCCAGACACCATGTTCGGCGGCGCCGTTACTTCGGACATCACGCTCAATGGGCGGGTCGTCGGCAAGTCCGAGCGGGGCAGCTTCTTCTTCGTGGAAGAGAATCCTGGGGATTGCAAGGCGTCGGCGTCGACGGAGGTCGAGCGGCAGGTGAGCTTCACGCTGTCCGCGGGCGAGACGAAGTACATCAAGTCCACCGTCTCCATGGGAGCGCTCGTCGGCCGGGTCAATCTCGAGCTGGTAAGCCCCAATGACGCCAAGGCCGAAATCACCGAGCTCCACTACACGGGGGCGCCCCTGACGAAGTAGCCGGGGCGGACGCGTGTTCACCGGCATCGCCGAACTCGAGGACTTCATGACGCGGCCGACGCCGGAACTGTCGGCCGACCTGGAGCGCGCCGACGGCGACCTGATCGTCCTCGGCGTCGGCGGCAAGATGGGGCCGACCCTCGCGCAGATGGCGAAGCGCGCCGCGCCGGGGAAACGCGTCGTCGGGGTTGCCCGCTTTTCGGAAAAAGGACTCAGGAAAAAGCTCGAGGACCAGGGAATCGAATGCATTCCCTGCGATCTGCTCGATCGCGCGGCGCTCGAGCGCCTGCCGCGGCCGAAGAACGTGGTGTTCATGGCCGGCCACAAGTTCGGCGCGAGCGGCGAGCCCTGGCTCACCTGGGCGATGAACGTCGCCGTGCCCTACATGGTGGCCGAGACGTGGAGAGACTCGCGCATCGTCGCGTTCTCCACCGCTTGCGTGTATCCATATGTGGAGACAACAAGCTCGGGAGCCACGGAAGCGACCCCAACTACACCTCCGCCCGGCGACTATGCGAGCTCCTGCGTCGGGCGCGAGCAGATGTTCTTCCACGGCTCGCGCCGCTACGGCACGCCCGGCCGCTTGGTGCGCCTTTCCTACGCGATCGACATGCGCTACGGCGTGCTGCATGACGTTGCCTCGAATGTGCTGGCGGGCAATCCTATCGATCTGGCCATGGGGTACGTGAACGTCATCTGGCAGGGCGACGCCAACGAGCAGGCGCTGCGGCTCCTCGCGCACTGCACCGCGCCGGCCTCCCCGATCAACGTGACCGGGCCCGAGAGGGTGTCGGTGCGCTGGCTGGCGGCAGAGCTCGGCAAGCGGCTCGGCCAGGAGCCCTTGTTTACGGGCAAGGAGAGTGAAACGGCGTGGCTGATCGACACAACTGCGGCGGTCAAGCTCTTCGGCGCGCCGCGCGTCGCGCTCGGCACGATGATCGACTGGGTCGCTGACTGGGTGTCGCGCGGCGGGCAAAGCCTCGGCAAGCCGACCCACTTCGACACGCGCGATGGCCGTTACTGAGGTCCGCCTCGGCGCCGACGACATCGACGGCTGCGTCGCGCTCTCGGCCGCGGCCGGCTGGAACCAGAACGCGGCCGACTGGCGCCTGATGCTCGAGCTGGGCGAGGGCTGGGGCCTTCAGCTTCGCGACGGGACTCTCGTCGCCTCTACCCTGGTGATCCCGTACGGCAGCTTTGCCTGGGTCAGCATGGTCCTCGTGCTGCCGGGCCATCGCCGGAAAGGCTATGCGTCGCAGCTCCTGCGGGTCGCGCTGGCCGCGCTCGCGCGGGCGAGCCTCACGCCGGTCCTCGATGCCACTCCCGCCGGCCGCGAGGTGTACCGCCAGGAAGGATTTCGCGATGCCTGGGGCTTCAAGCGGTTCGTGGTGCAGAGGAGGGCTCAGCAACCGGAGTCCTCGCGCGTGCGCGCGTTGCGCGAAGCGGATTGGCCCTGGATCCTCGAGCTCGATCGCGCCGCCTTCGGCGGAAGCCGCGGGCCGCTGCTGCGCTCGCTGGCGAGCCGCCTGCCGGTGGCGGCGCTGGTGGTGGAAGGCGAAGGATTCCTTTTCGGCCGCGACGGCCGGGAGGCGACGCAGCTCGGCCCGCTGGTCGCGACGAGCGCGGCCACGGCGCAGAGCCTGTTCAAGACCGCGCTGGCGCAGGCATGGGGGCCCCTCTACCTCGACATCGCCGACCATGCCGTGCTTCCACCCGAAGGGCTCGCCGAGCAGCGCTCGTTCACGCGGATGGTGCACGGCGCGGCGAACGTTCCCGGCGAGCGCACCAAGGTATTTCTGGTTGCCGGTCCGGAACTCGGCTAAAGTAACCAGCCGGTTAAAACCCAGGATGAACACAGCCGAAGCGCATGCGTTGCTGCGCCGCGGGGCTGTCATTCCCGCGCATTTGCTCGCCCTGGACGCGCGCCGCAAGCTCGACCCGCGCCGCCAGCGCGCGCTCACCCGCTATTACCGCGATGCCGGCGCGGGCGGTTTGGCGGTAGGGGTCCACGCGACCCAGTTCGCGATACGGGAAGCCGGCCTCTACCGGCCGGTGCTGGAGCTCGCAATGGAGGAATCGCAAGGCGGGGTGGCGATGATCGCCGGCCTCGCGGGAAAAACCAGCGCGGCGAAGCGAGAGGCCCAGGTCGCGCGCGAGCTCGGTTACCACGCCGGGATGCTGTCGCTCGGCGCGATGAAAGGCGCATCCATCGACGCCTTGATCCGCCATTGCGCCGCGGTGGCCGAGGAGATCCCGCTGGTCGGCTTCTATCTGCAGCCGGCGGTCGGCGGAATCCCGCTCCCCGAGCCGTTCTGGCGTCGCTTCGCCGCGATCGAGAACGTGATCGCGATCAAGATCGCGCCGTTCGACCGCTACCGGACGCTCGACGTGGTGCGGGGTGTGGTGGCTGCGCGGGCAGAAGAACGCATCGCGCTCTACACCGGCAACGATGATCACATCCTGCTCGACTTGGCGGTGCCTTTCTCCGTCAAGCGAGATGGGGAGGAGGTGCGCGTGCGCATCGTCGGCGGGCTCCTGGGGCACTGGGGCGTGTGGACCAAGACGGCGGTTCAACTTTTTGAGAGGGTAAAAGCAGGCGACATCGATCTGGCGCTCGATTCACGCATTACCGACTGCAACAGCGCGTTCTTCGACGTCGCCAACAATTTCGCCGGCTGCATCCCGGGCTGCCACGAGGTGCTGCGGCGCCAGGGGCTGCTCGAGGGCACCTGGTGCCTCGACCCGAACGAGCGGCTCTCGCCGGGGCAGGCCGAGGAGATCGACCGCGTGTACCGCGACCATGCCGATCTTTCCGACGACGGCTTCGTGCGGGCCAATCTCGAGCGGTGGCTGTCCTGAAAAAAGCGAACGGCCGCGACCCCGAGCGCACGCGCGCGAGCATCCTCGCCTCCGCCACCGCGGAATTCGCGCGCTACGGCCTCGGCGGCGCGCGCGTCGACCGCATCGCCGCGCGCGCGGGCGCGAACAAGCGCATGCTCTACTACTACTTCGGCGACAAGGAGGGCCTGTTCCTCGCCGCGCTGGAGGATCGCTACGCGCACATCCGCAACGCCGAGCGCTCGCTCAAGCTGGAGCACCTCGACCCGCAACAGGCGGTGCGGCGCCTGGTCGAGTTCACCTGGCGCTATTTTCTCGAGCACCCGGAGTTCATGACGCTCCTCAACAGTGAAAACCTGCACCAGGGGCGCCACGTGCGCCGCTCGCGCCGCGTGCACGAGATGCACTCGCACCTCGTGTCGATGCTGCGCGACGTGCTGCGCCGGGGCGAGCGCCAGGGTCTGTTCCGCAAGGGCGTCGACCCGGTGCAGCTCTATATCTCGATCGCCGGCGAAGGCTATTTCTACCTGAGCAATCGCTACACGCTCTCGCGCATCTTCGCCCGCGACCTGATGGCGCCGCGCGCGCTGTCCGGACGCGCGCGGCACATTTCGGACATGATTGTCAACGCACTGAGGAGGTAAGCATGAGGATTTTTCAAGCACTGGGATTTGCCGCCGTCTTGTCGGCGAGCACGTTGTCCCAAGCCCAGAACTGGAAGCCGACCAAGCCGGTCACGATCATCGTGCCGTGGGCTGCGGGCGGCTCCACCGACCAGGTGACGCGCATTACCGCCGCCGAGCTCGAGAAGCACCTCGGGCAGAAGGTGGTGATCGTGAACCAGGCCGGCGCATCGGGCTCGATCGGCACCAAGAGCGCGCTCGAGGCGCCGAAGGACGGCTATACCTGGACCGCGGGTGCAGCGCAGGACCTGGGCGTGTACCGCGCGCTCGGCATGCTGGAAACCAACCTCGCCGACTGGAACCTGTTTCTCTCCGTCGCCAACGTGCCGCTCGTCGGCGTGAACCCGAACACGCCCTACAAGAGCATGAAGGACCTGCTCGACGCGATGAAGGCGAAGCCGGGCGAGATCACGGTCGCCACGGCGGGCGTGACTTCCGGCGGCCACAACGCGATGGAAGCGATCGCGCGCGCCACCGGCGTGAAGTACCGCCACGTCACCTACGACGGCGGCAACCCCGCGGTAGTGGCGACGGTCGCGGGCGAGACCCAGGTGACGACGCAGCTCGCGGTCGAGCAGGCCGAGATGATCCGCGGCAAGCGCCTGCGCCCGCTCGCGGTGGTGGCCGACAAGCCGCTCGAGATCGAGGGTCACGGCAAGATCGACGCCATCACGCAGACCGTGCCGAGCATGAAAATCCCCACGAACTATTTCGGCATCTTCGTTCCGAAAGGCGTGCCGCCGCAGGTCGTCGCCACGCTCGATCGCATCTGGGGCGACCACATCATGCGCTCGGAGGCGCTGAAGAAGTACGCCACCAGCCGCGGGGCGCTGTTCGCGCCGATGTCGGGACAGGACGCGCAGAAGGCGGCGATGCCGGCGGTGCAGGCGAACGCGTGGCTCCTGCACGCCGGCGGCAAGACCAAGGTCTCTCCGGACTCCGTGGGTATTCCCAAGCCTGATTGAGCGACAGAGCCCAAGGCGCGGCCTGGATCGCCGTCGGCGGGGCGATCGTCTACGCCTCCTGGACGATGGACCGGCTCGAGCGCCACGGCGCGGCCCTCTATACCGCGCCGGGTCTCGTGCCCGGGCTGCTCGGGCTGGTGCTGCTCGTGCTCGGCGTGGTGCTTGCCGTGCGCAACAGGGCCGCGCCTTCCTTGCGCCTTCGGTGGGAGAACACGCCCTTGGTGCTAGTGCTGTGCCTGGGCTACGCTATCGGCCTCGTCGGCCGCGTGCCGTTCTGGCTCGCGACGTTCGTTTTCGTCACCGTCTTCATCGCCGCGTTCGAGTACCCGTCTCGCCGCCGGATGACGCTGGCGCCGGTCTACGGCGCCGCGACCAGCCTCGCCGTCACGTACCTGTTCGAAACGGTATTCCTGGTGCGGCTGCCGTAGCCCATGTTCGAAGGCCTGGTGCTTTTCGGGAAGTCGATCGGCGGCTTCCTCACCGTCGAGTCGATTCTGTGGGCGCTGGGGGCGAGCCTCATCGGCGTGGTGATTGGCGCGCTGCCAGGCCTGACCGCGACGATGGGCGTGGCGCTCATGACCACGCTCACGCTGAAGATGGAGCCCAACCAGGCGCTGCTGGTGCTGGTGTGTACTTACGTCGGCGCGATCTACGGCGGCTCGCGCAGCGCCATCCTGCTCAACATTCCGGGCACGCCCGCGTCGGCCGCCTCGTGCCTGGACGGCTATGCGCTGGCGCGCCAGGGCCGCGCCGGCTACGCGATGGGCATCGCCACCACGGGCAGCGTGATGGGGACGCTGATCGGCATGTTCTTCCTTGCTCTCTTCACGCCGCTGCTCGGCAACGTGGCCCTCAAGTTCGGCGCGTACGAATTCTTCTGGCTTGCCGCGTTCGGCGTCGTGATCTCGGGCAACCTGACCGGCGACGATCCGCTGAAGGGCTGGATGGCGGGATTCCTGGGCCTGTTCCTCGCCACTATCGGGCAGGAGGGCGTGTACGCCTTCGAGCGTTTCACCTTCGGCACGCGCGATCTCGCCGGCGGGCTGTCGCTCGTGCCGGCGCTGGTGGGCGCGTTCGGCTTCGCCGAGCTTCTGGTCGTGATGCGCGAGCGGCGCCCGCCGGTGGAGCTCAGCCCCGTGGACAGCGTGGTGCCGAAAATCCGGGATGTCTTGAAGTACTGGCGCACCATCATTCGCTCGGGCTGCATCGGCACCTTCATCGGCATCATTCCGGGCGTGGGCGAGGACAGCGCCGCCTGGACTTCCTACGCGGCGGCAAAGCGCGCGAGCGCCGAGAAGGAGCTTTTCGGCAAGGGCTCGGTGGAAGGCTTGATGGCCGCCGAGACTGGCGACAACGCTTGCGTGCCGGGAGCGATCATCCCGGTGCTGACGCTGCAGATCCCGGGCTCGGCGCCGGCCGCGGTGCTGATGGCGGCGATGCTGATCCACGGCGTGCGCCCGGGGCCGCTCATCATGGTGGAGTCGCCGCAGTTCGTTTACGACATCATCGCCATGATGCTGTTCGCGGTCGTCGGCATCCTGATCTACGGCCTGGTGCTCACGCGCTTCCTGGTGCAGGTCCTGCGCGTGCGCTACCAGATCATCGTGCCGGTAATCTTCGTGCTGTGCGCGGTCGGCTCGTTCGCGATCGCAGCGCGTCTGTTCGACGTCTGGGTGATGCTCGGCTTCGGCGTCCTCGGCTTCGTCCTGCGGCTCGCCAACTACCCGATGGCGCCGCTCGTGCTCGGGCTGGTCCTCGGCGACCTGTTGGAGAAGTCGCTGCGCCGCGGGCTGGTGCTCTCGGACGGCGACGTGACGCCGTTCTTCACCCGCCCGATCTCCGCCCTCCTGTGCGCTCTGATCGTGCTGATCGTGCTGTCGCGCTTCATCCGTTGGAGACCTCATGCGAATCGCCCTGTGTAACGAGGTCATCGCGCCGATGCCCTTCCCGCAGCAATGCGAGTACGCGGCAAAGCTCGGCTACGACGGCCTGGAGATCGCGCCGTACACGCTTTCGGAGGAGCCGCACGGCATGGGCGCCGCGCGCATTGCCGCTGCCCGCGCCGCGGCCGAGGACGCCGGCATCGCGGTGACGGGACTCCACTGGCTTCTCATCAAGCCCGCCGGTCTATCGATCAGCAGCAAGGATGAAAGCGTCAGAAAGCGCACCGTCGATGTGATGCTCGCCCTGGTGGACTTGTGCGCCGAGCTCGGCGGCAAATACCTGGTGCACGGCTCGCCGCAGCAGCGCCGCGTCGAGGCGGGCGAGACGCGCGCCGCGGCGATGGCGCGCGCAAGAGAATGCTTCGCCGCGGTCGCCGAGCGCGCGCAGAAGGCCGGCGTCGTCTACTGCATAGAGCCGCTCTCTTCCGAGCAAACGCCGCTTATCAACACGCTCGAGGAAGCTTCCCAGATGGTCTCGGAAATCGCCAACCCGGCGGTCAGAAGCATGCTCGATTGCAGCTCCGCCGGGCGCATGGAAAAGGAGCCGCTCAACGCGCTGGTCGACCGCTGGCTGCCGAATGGCGTGATCGCCCACGTGCAGGTGAACGATCGCAACCGTCGCGGGCCCGGCCAGGGGGAGCAGCGCTTCGCGCCGCTCTTTGCTTCTCTCAAGAAAAACGGCTATGCGGGGGACGTGGCGGTCGAGCCGTTCGACTACGTTCCAGACGGGCCGGGCGCCGCCGCGCGCGCCATCGGCTACATCAAGGGAATCCTAGAGGCCCTCGAGTGAGCGTCTTTGTTAACGACCCTCGTAGAGATCGCGCCCCTTGGCGAGCGCCCGCGTCTTGCCGTCGGCCATGTTGCGCTTGAGCATCCAGAACCCGCAGTCGGGGTGGATGTACCGGACGCGGCCCTTGCCGAGCACCTTATCCGCGCGCTCGATGGCGCGCGCGATGGCGTCGGCCGATTCCACCTCGGTGCGCTTGATGTCGACCACGCCCAGACCGAAGCCGATCTCCGGCCGCAGCCCCTTGAACACCGCGAGCTCCTCGGGCGGCCGGTGCGCGGTTTCCATGACGACATGATCGACGCGCAGCGCGTTCAGGTAGTCGAGCAGCTTGTCCCAGCCGCCCTTCTGGATCGTCTGCCCGCCGTAGTTCCCGAAGCACAGGTGCACCGCGCCCTTCGCCTTGGCCGGTACCGCCGCGAGCACCTTGTTGATCGCCGCCGCCGCCCACTTCCACTCGTCGGGATGGCCGGGAAGGTTCGCTTCGTCGAGCTGGACCACGTCGGCGTCCACGCGCGCCACCTGCTCGGCGAGCACCTCGGCGATGGCGTGCGCCAGTTTCTCCGGGTCGCGGTAGTGCAGGTCGTGCAGCATCTTCGCGAGCATGTGCGGACCGGTCAGCGTGAACTTGAACGGCCGCGAGGCCATCGCGCGGGCGCGCGCGCACGCCACCGGCAGGTTGAGCGAGCCGGCGCCGATCGGGCCCTCGACCACGCCGGGGGGGCGTGTGCGGAAGCGCGTCGCCGCGCCGCGCGCGTACTCCATCCACTCCGAAAAGCCGATCTCGGCGCGCACCCCGCCGAGCGGCCGCACGAAGTACTCGATCATGCCGTTGGTCTCGGGGTGGTTGACGTCGAAGCGGTAGAGCTCGCCGTCGCACACCAGGTCGATGCCGGCATGCTCCTGGAGGTGGATCACGACGCGCGTCGCGTCGAGCAGCGCCTGCTCGGAAGGCGCTGCGACCAGCCAGTCGGGCACCGGGTACGAGCCCACCACGGTGGTGAGAATGCGCGGGCCGGCCATGGTTTTCATTATACTGTTAACCGATTAGTTAAAACCCGCGTGTCCAGAATCCAGCGCATCGAGGTCGGCCGACTCGACTATTCCCTGGTCGGCGAGTTCAAGTTCTTCAAGGCCGGCAAACGTCCGTCGGTCGTCGTGCGCATGACCGACGACGTCGGCAACTGCGGCTGGGGACAGGCGGTGCCGGTGGAGACCTGGACCTACGAGACCGCCGAGACGGTCGAGTCGACGCTCGCGCGCTATCTCGCGCCCGCGCTTCTCGGCGTCGAGCCGTCGGACCTGGCGGAGGTGCATGCGCGCATGGAGCGCGCCATCCGCCCGTCGTTCTCGGTCGGCCAGCCGCTGGCGAAAGCGGCGCTCGATCTAGCCTGTTACGACTTGTGGGGTAAGCAATCGGGTCTTTCAGTGTCGGCGCTGCTTGGAAAACCCTCCATTGCGGAAATCAAACTCAGCTGGACCGTCAACGCCGGCAGCCTCGAGAAAGCGCACGAGCAGCTCGAGCAGGGCAGCGCCGCGGGCTACTCGAGCTTCAACGTCAAGCTCGGTCCCCCCCAGACCCCCGCTCATGACCGGGACCTGATTCGCGCCGTGCGCGATTTCGCGCCTAGGGGCTTCCACTGGGCCGATGCCAACACCAGCTACGACCTCCCGACCGCGCTCGAGATGGCGCCCAGGCTGGCGCATGCCGGCTTCCGGGCGCTCGAGTCACCGCTGCCGCCGAACCGCCTGCGCGACTACCAGGCCCTGAAGCGCCTGGGCGCGCTGCCGATCCTGATGGACGAAGGCATCGTTTCGCCGGTCGAGGCGGAGGAGTTTGCCGCGCTCGGCATGCTCGACGGCGTGGCGATGAAGGTCGCGCGCTGCGGCGGGCTCTGGCCGGCCTCGCGCATCGTCGCGGTCCTGAAATCCCACGGTCTTTACGTGTTCGCCTCGGGGCTGACCGATCCCGACCTTTCGCTCGCCGCTTCGCTGCATCTTTTCGCCTGCGCGGGCCTCGAGTTCCCGGCGGCGCTGAACGGTCCGCAGTATCTCGACATGCAGTTTCGTCCCCGGAAAGACGTCATGCAGGTGCCGACGGGACCGGGCCTGGGCTTCGACATCGATGAAAAGACGGTGCGATGGCTAAGTTGATCTCGAAGCTGACCCCGCTCGCAGGAATCCTGGTGTTCCTCGCCATCTGGGAGGCGGCGGTCGCGGTGCTCAAGGTGCCGGCTTACCTCCTGCCGCCGCCGACCGAGATCGTGCGCGTCTTCGTCAACGATTTCGCCAAGCTCGCGTTCCACGGCTGGGTCACCGCCTACGAGATGCTGCTCGGCTACGCACTCGCGGTCGGGATCGGAATTCCGCTCGCCATCGCGATCACCTCGTCGGAGCGCTTCGACCGCTTCGTGATGCCGCAGATGCTGTTCTTCCAGGTGGTCCCCAAGGTCGCGATCGCGCCGCTGTTCCTGGTCTGGTTCGGCGTCGGCGCGCTGCCCAAGGTGCTGGTCGCATTCCTGATCTCGTTCTTCCCGATCGTGATCGACGCCGCCGTGGGGCTGCGCTCGATGTCGGCCGAGATGCGCGACCTCGCGCGCTCGATGGGCGCGAGCCGCCTGCAGGTGTTCGCACAGTTCCGGCTGCCGACCAGCCTGCCGTATCTCTTCAGCGGCCTCAAGGTCGCGGCGACGCTCGCCGTCGCCGGCGCCGTGGTGGGCGAGTTCGTCGGTGCCGACAAGGGCCTGGGCTACCTGCTGCTGGTGACCAATTCGAATCTGGAGACGGCGCTGATGTTCGCCACGCTGTTTGCGCTGACGTTCATCGGCCTGGCGTTCTTTTACGCGGTCGAATTTCTGGAAGCGCTCCTGATCCCGTGGCACGTGACGCACCGCGTGCGCGAAGAAGGAACGATGTAGCCACTATTCAAGAGGAGGAGGAACTCATGAAGAGTCTGTTCAGGTGGTCGTTGCTGGCAGCGCTGGCCGCGGGCGTGAGCACCCCGGTAGGCGCGCAACAGAAGTTTCAATTCCGTCTCAACTGGACCCTGTACGGCGAGCATGCGCCGTTCTTCGTCGCGCGCGACAAGGGCTTTTATAGGGAGGAAGGGCTCGAGGTCGAGATCCAGGAAGGCAGCGGCTCGACCACCGTGTCGCAGCTCGTCGCCAACGCGACCAGCCCGGTCGCCTACGTCGACGCCGCCACCATGATGCGCGGCGTGGGCGCGGGCATGCCGATCAAGGCGGTCGGCGTGACGCTGCAGCAGAGCCCGATGGCGTTCATCTACCGCGCCGACGCCGCGCGGCCGACCAAGATCTCCGAGATCAAGGGCAGCCGCATTGCGATCACCGCGGGGGACGCGAGCCTCGCCATTTTCACCGCCTTCATGGGCAAGCTCGGCATGAAGGTCGAGGACGTGCAGATGATCACCGTCGCAAATCCGGCGGCCAAGGAGCAGGCGGTGCTCGCCAAGCAGGCCGACGCGCTGCTCGGCTACTTCATGGACCAGGGGCCGCGCATGCAGCTGCAGACCGGCGTGAAGATGGGCTGGACTCGCCTCTACGACATGGCCGGGGTCACCACGCTCTCGAGCGCGATCATCGCCAATAACGACTGGCTCAAGGTCGCAAGCAACCAGGATGCGCTGCGCCGCTTCCTGCGCGCCTCGCAGCGCGGCTGGCAGTACAGCTTCGACAACCGCGCCGAGGCCGCCGAGATCTTCCGCAAGGCCGCGCCGGTGTTCACGCAGGAGATCGCGCTGCTCGAGGTCGACGGCACCATGACCATCATTCGCACCGAGCGCACCAAGGGCAAGCCGATCGCCTGGTCCGACGCGGGCGACTGGAAAGACAGCCAGGACCTGCTGGAGAAGTTCGCCAAGCTCAAGCCCCAGCCCGACGTAAACGTGTACTACACCAACAGCTACCTGTCTGAAGCGCCGTATATGCCCAAGAAGTAGAAATGCCGACGTGAGCGAGCCTTACATCCGGCTGCGGGGCGTCGGCAAGACCTACGAGACCAAGGACGGCGCGGTCGACGCCTGCGCCGGCATCGACCTCGACGTCCGGCAGTCGGAGTTCGTCGCCATCGTCGGCCCGAGCGGCTGCGGCAAGACCACGATCCTCAAGATGGTCGCGGGCCTGGTGCCGCGCAGCGCGGGCGAGATCACGGTCGGCGGCCGGCGCGTCGAGCGGCCGCAGACCGACGTCGGCATCGTGTTCCAGGAGTCGATCCTGCTCGACTGGCGCGACGTGCTGTCGAACGTGATGCTGCAGGTCGACATCCGGCGCATGGATCGCGCCGCCTACGAGCCGGTGGCCCGGCACCTGCTGCGCTCCACCGGCCTCGAGGGCTTCGAGCACAAGAAGCCTTACGAGCTTTCGGGCGGCATGCGCCAGCGCGTGTCGATCTGCCGCGCCCTGGTGCACGACCCGCCGCTGCTGCTCATGGACGAGCCCTTCGGCGCGCTCGACGCGCTCACCCGCGAGCAGATCTCGATGGACATCCAGCGCGTATGGATGGAGAAGCGCAAGACCGCGATGCACATCACGCACAGCATTCCCGAGGCGGTGCTGCTCGCCGACCGCGTGGTGGTGATGGGCCCGCGCCCCGGCCGCATCGTCGAGATTCTGGAGATCGACCTGCCGCGGCCGCGCCGCCTCGACCGGCTGCCGCCGCGCTTCAACGACTACGCCGGACGGATCCGCGACATCTTCAAGGCCAAGGGCGTGCTGGCGATGGACTGATGCGATTCTCGATCAAACAGATTGATTTTTTTGAAAGACAGGTTCGCCTGCGCATGCCATTCCGCTTCGGCGTGGTCACGCTCACGGAAGCGCCGCAGGCGTTTGCAAGGGTAACGATCGTTCTCGAAGACAAAAAATCCTCGGAAGGGGCCGCGGCCGAGCTGCTGGCGCCGAAGTGGTTCGACAAGAACCCGGCGCTCAGCAACGAGGATAACTTCGAGCAATTGCGCGCCTCGATGCGCAAGGCGAGAACCGACTACCGGGCGGGAGGAGTCAATACCGCCTATGGGCATTCCCGGCCTGCGGTCGGCCTTGTGGAGAACTTCGGCCCGGCGCTGCTCGACCGCGCGCTGCTCGATGCGCTGTGCCGCGCCCTCGGCGTTTCTTTCTTCCGGGCGGTGAGGGCGAACGCGCCGGGGATCGCTTTTCCCGATCTCGACATGCCGCGCTTCCTGGCCGGCCTGCAGTCCCGTCATGAGATCGCGGCCCGGCACACCGTCGGTCTGGTCGATCCCATCAGTTCCTCGGAGCAAAGAGTCAACGACGGCTTGCCCGAAACCCTGGAGGAGGTCATCGCTCGCTACGGCCACCGCTGGTTCAAGCTCAAGGTCGGGGGCGATGCGAAGGCCGATGTCGAGCGCCTGAGCGCAATCGCGCGCGTGCTCGATCGCATTCCGGGCGACTATCATGCCTCGCTCGACGGCAACGAGCAGTACGAGGACGTGCAGGGCGTGCTCGAGCTCTGGCGCCGGGTCCGGGAAGTGCCGAGCCTGGAACGCCTCGCCTCCAACGTGGTGTTCATCGAGCAGCCGATCAAGCGGCAGAAGGCGCTTGCGGCGGACATCTCCGCGCTCGCTGCCGAGAAGCCGGTGATCATCGACGAATCCGACGACTCGCTCGACGCGTTCCCGCGCGCGAAAGCGCTCGGCTATCGCGGCGTGTCGTCCAAGACCTGCAAGGGAATCTACAAGTCGCTCATCAACGCGGCGCGCTGCGCCGCCTGGGGCAAGGGCTACTTCATGAGCGGCGAGGATCTCACCATCCAGGCGGGCCTCGCCCTGCAGCAGGATCTCGCGCTGGTCTCCGTCCTCGGCCTAACGCACGTCGAGCGCAACGGCCACCACTACGTGAACGGCATGGCAGGGCTGCCGGCGGACGAGCAGGAGCGGTTTCTGAAGTCGCATGCCGATCTATACGAGCGCAGCCACGGCGCCGTGCGCGTCCACATCCGCGACGGCAAGGTGCAGCTCGGATCCCTCGACTGCCCAGGCTACGCCAGCCGCGCCATGCCCGACTGGAACCACATGAAGGAAATGCCATGAGCTTTCGCGTACTCGGCACCAACCACACGAGCTTCACCGTTTCGAACCTCGACCGCACGGTCGGGTTCTTCCGCGA
>DATBSZ010000294.1:0-3957 GCA_036559525.1 Burkholderiales bacterium | reverse complement strand
CGTCACCGCCTCCGAATCGCCCCGCACCTTCCTGAGCGAGGTCGATTAGCTGCCGAATTTGATGTATTTCACCATCTCTTTTTGCACTTCGGCGGGCTGGTCGAGGAGGCCGTTGAACATCTTCAGGACCTCTTCCGGCCCGATGTAGCCGATCTCGATCTTCGCCTTCTTCGACTCGGCGGCGAACTCGGGATCCTTGACCGCCTTCGCGAAGGCCTCGCGCAAGACCTGCACGCGGTCTACCGGCGTTCCCGGCGGTGCAGCGACGGCGCGGCCGATCGCGAGCGGCGCGGCGCGGATGCCCATGATCGCCTTGCCGACCGCGCTGGTGGCAAGCTCCTCGTCGACCGGCAGGTGCTCCCAACCGGGAAGCGCTACGCGCCCGCGCACCAGCGGCCGCACCGCGCCGCGGTCGGCGGCGAGCTTGATCGTGGTGGCGAAGGCGGCCCAGACGTCGACTTCCTTGCGCTCGATGGCGAGCAGCACGTCGGCGTTGGCCGGATAGCCCGACACCAGCTTGAAATTCGCGCCGGCGAACTCCTTCAGGAGCAGCGGGAAGTCGTGCGCGTTGGATCCCGGCCCGGTGGTGCCGACGACGAGCTCCTTGCCGGACTTCTTGACCTCGTCCCAGCTCTTGTAGGGCAGGTCGGCGCGGATCGAGAGCGCGACGCCGTCGGCGCCGGAGGACCCGAGCCACTGGAAGCGCCGCGCATCGAAACGCGCCGCCTCGACCTTGGTGAGCTGCGCGATGCCCACGTTCGGGTTGGCGGCGAGCAGCGTCAGGCCGTCGGGCTTGGCGACGTTGTAGACGTGGTTGGTGGCGACGAGGTGTGCGGCGCCGGTCATGTTCTGGACGATGACGCTGGGGTTTCCCGGGATGTGCTTGCCGAGATGGCGTGCGACGATGCGCGCCGCGATCTCGAGACTGCCGCCCGAGGCGCCGATCACCACGGTGACGGTCTTGCCTTCGTAGAACGAGCCCTGCGCCCAGGCCGGCGCAGTGACCGTGAGCGCGGCGATCGCCGCGATGAGTCTCGCCTTCATCACTCCTCCTTTTATTGGAACCAGCCTCTGATCAACCCGTCCTCGAACGGAAAATGGAGCAGCCGCTGGAAGAGCAGGTAGAACCCTCCCCATGCCGCGGCGGCGAGGACGATGGACAGCACCAGCTTCTCCCGGCTTTCCATGACGAGATACAAGAATACGAAAACCGGCACCGCGATGGGAAACCCCGCGAGCAGGACCAGGATGATGAAGCTCGCCATCCACGCAAATACCGCGAAAGCCCTGCGCGTTGCGCCGTCGGGGTTGCTCTGCCCCGACGGACCTCGCAGCTCGACGACGGTTTGCGCGACGGCCAGGACGAGAAGCGGGATTCCCATGGTGAGCGGGAAAAGCGCAGCCTTGGGGGGCCAGCGCAGCGCGGCGAATACCGCGTAGGCGGCCGCCGCGGCCAGCCCGAAGCTGAAAACCGCGGCGCCGCTAAGCCGCACGGATCCTGCGGTCCTGGAAATAGGGATACACCACCACTGCCGCCGTGAGCACCATCAGCACGATGACCAGCGGCTGCCCCAGCCACGAGTAGCCGTAGCGCGCCATCGAGATGAAAAGATAGGTCTCCGCCAGCTTGCCCAGGACGAAGCCGAGGACCAGCGGGGCGCGCGGCCATTCGAAGCGCACCATGAGGTAGCCGAGCGCGCCGGCGGCGAGCGTCACCAGCAGGTCGGCGATCTGCTTGTTCGCGGTATAGCTGCCGACGAATACGAGGAGCAGCAGGAACGGGATGATCACGCTGCCGCGGATGCGCGTTACGTACGCGAGATAAGGGAGGAGCGCGAGGCATGCGATCACGGTGATCACGTTGGCGATCACCAGCGTCCAGACCATCGAGTAGGTCACGGCGAGGTGCTTGGTGAGCATGTCGGGGCCGGGATGCAGCCCCATGATGAGGAAGGCGCCGAGTAGGATCGCCATCGCGCCGCTGCCCGGCACGCCGAAGGCGATCGTCGGGATGAGGTCGCCGCCCTCCTTCGAGTTGTTGGCCGCGCCGGGCCCGAGGACGCCGCGCACGTCGCCGGTGCCGAAGCGGCTGCGGTCGGTCGCGTCCTTCGCGCTCTGTGCCGCGTGGGCATAGGCCATCCACTGCGCGACCCCGCCGCCCGCGCCCGGCAGGATGCCGACGAACACGCCGACCATGGAGCAGCGCACCACCAGCCAGAAATGCCTGAAGGTGTCCTTGATGCCTTCCCATACCCCCGCGCCAAGCTTCGCCGCGGGCGCGTTGCCGGCGATCGAGGTGCCGCGCACCGCGAGGTCGATGATCTCGGGAATGGCGAAGATGCCGACCAGCACCGGGATCAGGTCGAGCCCTTCCCAGAGGTAGATCAGGCCGAAGTCGAAGCGCAGGATGCCCGATTGGCGCTCCTGGCCGATGGTGGCGAGCAGCAGGCCGAGAAACCCCATTGCGAAGCCCTTGATCTGCGCGCGCGTGCCCTGCCCGCTCAGTGAGGTGATGCAGGCGATGCCCATCACCGTGACCATGAAGAGCTCGGGCGAGCCGAAGGTCAGCACGAGCGGCCGCACGATCGGGATCGACACGGCGAGCGCCGCTGCGCCGATCAGCGCGCCGACAAGCGAGCTCATGAGGGCCGCGCCGAGCGCGCGCGCCGCTTCGCCCCGCTTCGCCATCGGATGCCCGTCGACCACGGTCGCGGCCGACAGGCCCTCACCCGGAACGCCGAACAGGATCGAGGTGATATCGCCCGTGGTCGCGGCCACCGAGTGCATCCCCAGCAGGAACGCGAACGCCTCGACCGGGCTCATCTTGAACACGAACGGCAGCATCAGCGCGAGCGTCGCGGCGCCGCCGATGCCCGGCAGCAGGCCGACCACGAAGCCGATCGCCATCCCGATCAGCATCAGGCTGAACGCATTCCACTGCAGCACCAGCAGCAAGCCCTGGACCAGCGCGTCGATCATCGGTGGGGGATGCTAGAGCAAAATTAGTGGAAAATCCGAGCGGGAGGAATCTCATGGCTCCAATTTCCCGATTGGTTGTCGCGGCGCTTGCCGCCGCATTGCTGCTGGCCGGATGCGCCGCCCCGCTGGCGCCGGCCGCCGCGGAGAAACCCCGGCTCGTGGTGTTCCTGGTGGTCGACGGCCTGCCGCAACGGCAGGTGGTCGACTATCGCGATCAGCTCGCCCCCGACGGTTTGCGGCGCTTCCTCGAGCGCGGCGCGTGGTTCGCCGATGCGCACTACGCGCACTCCAACACCCAGACCGCGCCCGGGCACGCCACGATGCTCACCGGCGCGTACCCGCATCGCTCGGGAATCATCGCCAACGAGTGGCGCGACCCGGCGAGCGGCGAGCTCGAATACAACACCGGCGATCCCGCCGCGAGCTACATCGGCCACAAGACCGGCCGGCTCGACGGCACCAGCCCGAAGAACCTGCGCGCGGAAACCGTGGGGGACGTGCTGCGGCGCCTCGATGCGCGCTCGAAGGTGATCGGGATCTCCGGCAAGGACCGCGGCGCGATCCTTCCCGCCGGCCACAGGGGCACCGCGTACATGTATCAGGCGCAGACCGGGCAGTTTGCCTCGACCACCTACTACATGAAGGCGCACCCGCAGTGGGTCGTCGACTTCCATGCCCGCAAGCCGGCCGACGCTTACTTCCAGAAGGAATGGCAGCCGCTGCTCGACGCCCCGGCGTACGCCCGCTCGCTGCCCGACGGGCAGAACTGGTACGCCAAGTGGGGCGGCAAGCTGCCGATGAAGCTCGGCGAAGGCATGGAGACGCCGGGGCCGCGCTTCTACGCCTCGGTTCTCGCCAGCCCCTTCGGCGACGAGCTGATGCTCGCCTTTGCCCGGGCGGCGATAGCCGGCGAGGAACTCGGCAAGGACGACGCGCCCGACATCCTCTCGGTCAGCCTGTCGAGCCACGATTACATCA
>DATBSZ010000293.1:0-5905 GCA_036559525.1 Burkholderiales bacterium | reverse complement strand
AACAGGCCGCCGTCAAGCTGCGGCAAGGCGTCGCGACGCGAAGGACGCACGAAAGTCTCCTTGAAATCCTTGCAGGCGGCGCAGCGCGGCCGCCCGGGTGAGCATCAGGATGTCGCGCTGCGCATGGCTGCCGCCGATGCGGTGCGCGACCGGGGGAAGGGAACGCAGCAGCACGTCCGCGCCCCTGAAATCGTTGCGCCCGAATGCAGCGAGCGCCCGGCACGCCGGGTAGCCCACCAGCCGGGTCATGTCGTGATTGGTGCCGGCCGCGCGGGCGATGCGCCGCTCCTGCGCCGCGAGCAGGCGCTGCGCCCAGTCCCAGCGCTGCGCGCCGGCGAACGCCATCATCGCGTGCAGGTCGTTGAACGCGCAGTACGCGTCCTCGGCATGCTGCGACCAGCGCGCCGCCAACGGCACGAAGCGCTCGCCGACCTTGACCCCGGCGAGCCGCAGCCGCCAGAGCAGCGCCGAAGCGTCGATCAGGTCCGGCAGGCTGTCGAACCGCAGGCGGCGGTCGTACAGCGCGAGCGCCTCTTCCGGAAGGTCGAGCTGCAGGTAGAAGAGCGCCCGGTGCCACCAGATGTGGTTAACGGGATGGTTGACTGCGCGGCGCAGGCCTTCCAATGCCCTTCCCTGCATCTCGAGGACGTGCAGCAGCGCGTGCTCCGCGCGGACATCCTGGGGCTCGAGCTCGAGCGCGCGCAGCGCCGCGTCTTCGGCCGCCGCGTAGTCGCCGCATTCCGCGAGCCCGAAAGCGTGCATCGCGACCACCGCGTGATAGCCGGGAACCGAGGCAGACCAGTGCGGCAGGACGCGGGCGGGCCGATCGCGCAGCGCCTGCGAGTCGCCGAGGTAATAGTCCATCGTCAGCGCCGCCCAGAGGGCGAGCGCGTCCCGCGGGTATTCCTCGAGAATGCGCTCGTAGAGCCGGCAGGCGCGCGCGTAGTCGCCGTCGATCGCGGCGGCAAGCGCTGCGCGGTGCGCCGCTTCGCGCGGGTTCATCGCCAGCCCGCGCAATTTTGCGAACGCCCAGCCCGCGGCCTCGAAGTCGCGCGGATCGCGACTGCAGGCGAGCAGGTTCGCTTCGAGCAGGTGCGCGGCGACGAACGCCGGCGCCTCCGCCGCCGCCTGCCGCGCGAGCTCCAGCGAGTCGCTGCGCTGCAGCCACAGGCTCGCCAGCGAGCGCTCGTAGAGCTCGAGGGCCCGCGGCGAGGCGCCGCTGACCGTGCATTCGCGCAGGTCGAGCATCAGCTCTCCAGGATCGGCTTGAGCGCGGCGCCGATGCGCGCCATCTGCGCGTCGGTGACCATGCCGCCGAGGATCTTCTGGAAGCGCTCGTCCTGCACGCCTGAGGCGATGTACTGCCAGCGGTAGGCCGCCAGCATCGTGTCGCGGATCCTTCGGGTCTGGACCTCGTCGAAGGTCGTGCCGCAGGACTGCAGGAAGTAGTCGCTGTCGGCCTTGGCCTGCATCTGCAGGATGCCGTCTACCGCGGCGACGAGGTCGATGAGGTCGCTCACACCCTGGTCGACCTCGGCCGGCCCGAGCTTGGCGTCCTCGCGTTTCCATTCGAGCTCATCGAGGATCGCGTGCTGCGACTCCTCGCGCGCGTGGAACATGAAGACGTCCTTCCACAGCTCGGAGAGCGCCGGGTCGGACTCGATCGCTTCTCGCCAGTGCGCGAGCACGAACAGCTCGATATGGCAGATCAGCGCGAGCACCGCCCAGGTCGACTTGCCAAGCACCGCGCGCGCGACCTCGTTCGGCTGCGGCAGGAAGCGGTAGCCGGCGTGCATGTCCTGCCCCGCGAGGCGTTCCATGCGCCGGAAAAGCTCCTGGTGCTTGAGCTCCTCCTCGGTAAAGCGCACCAGCGCCTCGAACGCGGTCTGGTCGCCGAGCCAGTGGTCACGGCTGATCTCGCTCACCTTGGGCCCGATGAAGCGCTCGACCAGGCCGAACATGTTGGCGTAGGTGCGGCCCTGGATCTGGCTCATCAGGCGCGCTTGCGCCCCGGACAGGAATTCAAGCCGATCGACCTTGGAGAGCCCGTCGGGCAGGAACTTCTTCGTCACGTCGAGCGTGCGTCCGCGGATCACGTCGCGCTCGATGTCGAAGCGCACGCGCTTGGAGACCTCGATGGACTTCGCGTAGCGGTGGGTATCAGGATGCTGCGAGCTCGGCTGCATGGCTTGCCTCCGGTTGGTTTGCTGCGGTCTTCATCGTGGTCGCGAGCAGGCCGTACGCGTTGCGCCACGCTTCCTCCACTTCCTTCGTGAATCCGGCGCCCAGGCCCTGCTCCAGCGTCCACACCAGCGCTTCCTCGACGACGGCGTAGTGCCGCTCCTCGACGCCGTAACCGGCGTGACGCCGGCCGAGCGCCTGCACGACCGGGACGATGCTGTCGAGCCGCGTGAGCGAGCTCACCGCGGCCGAGACCATCGCCATGAGCTTGCGTCCCTGCACCCGCATGTCTCCCCTGAACATCCGCTCGAGCGACGGGTCGAGCGCGAACAGGCGCGCGTACAGGAGCTCCGCTGCCTGGTCGCCGATCGGCAGGACGCGCTTCCAGCTCTCCTGCACCAGCGCGATCTGTCGGGGTGTCATAGCGCCGCCGTGGTCGGCCGCGCGTGCGGCGCGAACAGTCCGGTCCAGAACCGGGTGAGCCGCGCGCCGAGCGGCTCGCCTGCCTTGGCGCTCAGGGTGACGGTGCTGCGCCGAATCGCTTGCGCGACCGCGACGCCCTTGCGGTCGAGCCGGAACCAGCTGCCGGGGCCGAGGCAGCGGTCGCGCCCATCGCCCTCCTGCGTGAGCCAGAGCTCGCCTTCCCAGACGTAGATCAGGCGGTCCCGGCCGTCCTCGATGCGCAGGATGCTGCCGCGCGTCATGGAGACGGCGCCGAGCGCCGCGTACTCATGGTTCATCAGTACCCCCCGAAACGCACGGCAAGCCGGTTGCGCTCGCGAGCGCGGTTCGCCTCGAGGTCCATGCCGATGTCGCGCAGGGTGCGCTCGTCGAGCTGCTCCACCAGCTTGGCGTGCGCGCGCTGCATCCGCACGGCCATGAAAGCATCGACAGCGAGCCTGAACATTCTCTTCACGGTGCTTCTCCCTAACGGTAGTTGCGATGGCGGCAGCGTAGGGCGCGCGGGTATCGCCGCGATTTCGTTTGGGAAACAGTTTGTTTCGGCCTTGTATACTGGGCACATGGGAGCAACCCGCGTCCTCGTTGTCGACGACGACCCGGCAGTGCGCCAGATGCTGGCCGAGTACCTTGGCGCACACGGCTACGAAGTGCGCCAGGCGGCGAGCGGCCAAGCGATGCGCGCCGAGCTCGAGCGCGCCGCGCCGGCGATCGTGCTGCTCGACATCGGGCTGCCGGGAGAGGACGGCCTGACCCTCGCGCGCTACCTGCGCGAACGCCACGACGTCGGCATCATCATGGTCACCGGCGCAGGCGACGTGGTCGACCGCGTCGCGGGGCTGGAAGTGGGCGCCGACGATTACATCGCCAAGCCGTTCGACCCGCGCGAGCTGCGCGCCCGGCTGAAGAGCGTATTGCGGCGCCTGGAAGGCAAAGCCGAGAAGAAGTCCTCCTCAACGAACAAAGTCTCCGTGGGCCGCTGCCTTCTCGACCTGAAATCGCGCACGCTGAGCGACGCCAAAGGCCGCGAGATCGCGATCACGGCGATGGAGTTCGAGCTCCTCAAGGCGCTGATCGACCACCCGAACCAGGTGCTGTCGCGCGACCGGCTGTTGACGCTGACGCGCAACCGCGAGTGGGAGCCGTTCGACCGCTCGATCGACATCCGCATCACCCGGCTGCGGCGCAAGGTCGAGGACGACCCCGCCCATCCGCGCGCCATCCGCACGGTCCGGGGCGCCGGCTACATGTTCATCCCAGCCGACAAGTAACCGCCCGGTTTCAATCGTTTCTGTCCTGTAACAGGGGGCTGCCGCCGGGCGGCGCCGCGATTACACTGCCTTTACATGAACGACGCCCTTAGCCGAGCGGCACTAGCGGTGTCGGCCGCCGAGGGTGGCGGCGTGTTCGACCGGCTGGCCTGCGGGGTCGCCGAGATTCTCGGCGTCGACATCGGCTTCATCGCCGTGTTCGCTGACCCGGCGCGCTCGGAGATGCGCATGCTTGCCTTCTCGCTCGACGGCCGCATCCGCCCGCCGTTCACCTACGCCCTGGAAGGCACCCCTTGCGCGGCCGTGGTCGGGCGCGAATTCCGCTGCCTGCCGGCGGGCGCGCGCAAGGAATTCCCGGAGAACGACCTCCTCGGCAAGCTCGGCCTGGAGAGCTACGCGGCCTATCCGCTGAACGACGCCGCCGGCACGCCGCTCGGCCTGATCGGCGCGATGCACCGCAAGCGCCTGCGTAACGTCGCGCTGTGCGAGGCGATCCTCAAGATCTTCGCCCTGCGCGCCGCCGGCGAGCTCGAGCACGGCAAGCGCAAGGACACGCTGGAGCAGCTGCGCGCGAGCGAGGCGCAATACCGCGCCATCTTCAACGCCGCGGCCGACTCGATGGTGCTGCGCGACTCCGAGTTCCGCGTCGTCGACGTCAACCCCGCCTACGAGAAGATGAGCGGGCGGCCGCGCGAGGAGGCGCTGGGCAGGAGCGACCTCACCATGAGCCCGCCCGAGCTGACCGAGCGCGTGCGCGCCATGCATGCGCGCGCGCTCGCCGGCGAGCCGGTGATGTTCGAGGCGCTCGCGCGGCGCAAGGACGGCTCGCGCTTCGACATCGAGACGCGCGGCGTGCCGATCCTGCACGAGGGACGGCCGCACGTGCTCTACATCGGCCGCGACATCACCGCGCGCAAGCGCTCCGAGGAGCTGCTGCGCACGAGCGAGGAGCAGTACCGGGCCGTGTTCAATGCCGCGGCCGACGCGCTGGTGCTGCGCGACGCCGACTTCCGCATCGTGGACGTGAACCCGGCCTACGAGGCGATGAGCGGCTATGCCCGCGACGAGGTGATCGGCCTCGACCGCGTGGTCGCCAACCCGCCCGAGATGTACCAGCAGCTCCGGGCGCTGCACACGAGGGCCCTGGCGGGCGAAACGGTGATGGTGGAGACCGTGCGCGTGCGCAAGGACGGCACGCGCCGCGACGTGGAGCTGCGCGGCGTCGCGATCCAGTTCCGCGGCAAGCCGCACGTGCTCTACATCGGCCGCGACATCAGCGAGCGCAAGCGCGGCGAGGCCGAGCTGCGGGCGAGCGAGGAGCAGTACCGCTCGATCTTCAACGCCGCCGCGGATGCGCTCGTGCTGCGCGACGCCGAGACGCGCGTGGTCGACGTCAACCCGGCGTTTCTCGAGATCAGCGGCTATACGCGCGACGAGGTCATCAGCGCGAACCGCTGGATCTTCGCCAGCCCTTCGCAGTTCGCGCTCGCCAAGGAAATGCACCGGCGGGTGATCGCAGGCGAGTCGGTGCAGTTCGAGGTCGACGGGCAGCGCAAGGACGGCTCGCGCTTCGTGGTCGAGATGCGCGCGGTGCCGATCGTCTACCGCGGCGAGCCGCACGCGCTCGGCATGGCGCGCGACATCACGCAGCGCAAGGCGCTGGAATCGCGCCTGCGCCAGGCGCAGCGCATGGAGGCGCTCGGCCACCTCACCGGCGGCGTGGCGCACGACTTCAACAACCTGCTCGCCGCGATCATGGGCTACATCGTGCTCGCCGAGGAGAGGGAAGGCGCGCGCTCGCCCGCCGCCGCGGACCCGAAGCTCGGGGCCTACCTCGCGCAGGCGCTCGCCTCGTCGCGCCAGGCGCGCGATCTGGTGCAGCAGATGCTGACCTTCAGCCGCGGCCAGCGCGGCGCGCCGAAGGCGATGAACCTGGCGGCCGGGGTCGAGGGCTCGCTGACGCTGATGCGGGGCTCGCTGCCGGCGACGCTCGA
>DATBSZ010000292.1:0-48342 GCA_036559525.1 Burkholderiales bacterium | reverse complement strand
CCGAGCACGAGCGACAGCTGCTCGCTCAGGCCGCCGAGGACGATGCCGGCCACGTTCCAGCCGAAATCGACGTCCGGCTGCCGGCTCTCGCGGAAGGCGGTGGCGAAGATCACGCCGGCGAAGAACACCGGCGCGAACACCACCACGCACGAGGCGAGCGTGCGCCACAGCGGCGAAAGCGACAGGAACACGTTCATGGGGACCAGCGCATTGACAAGCAGGGCGAGCACGAGAAGGGCGTAGTAGACGGTCAATTTATTGGGTCTTATCTTCACGACATAAAGGTTCGCGGCCAGGATCATGACCAGGATCGCGAAGAACACCACCGAGTTGACCACCCAGGTGCTGCCGAAGAGCAGCGCCATGTGCACCACGCCCTTGGTCTCGAGCAGCATGAACCCCGCGCCGAGGAAGAACATCTGCCAGTTCGGGCGCATGCGCCGCGCGGGGGCGAACGCGAACAGGATCACAGCCGAGATCACGGCGATCGCCGCCATGCCCTGGCCGATCGGCGCCCAGGGAATCTCCGGCCGGCGCAGGTAGGCCTGCGGCCAGTCGTCGCTCGGCACCCGTCCGTCGACGCTCGGGTCCACCTGGGTAGGCCCGATGCGGTGCCACTTCGGTCCGGGCGCCTCGGCGCGGAAGCCGTTGACCGCCTCGTTCATCGGCGGATAGGGGTGGATCCAGAAGCTCTCGCCCTTCTCGAAGCGCGCGCGCAGCGCCGCCAGGCGCCCGGGATCGGCGCTCACCAGGAGGAAGGTGAACCCGTGCAGAACGCTGTCGTCGTCGGGGATGTGGTCCCGGTGCGGCAGCGAGACCACGACCGGCTCCACGCCGAACGCCTCCTGGGCCATGCGTTTCAGCCTTGCGGCCAGCCAGCCCTGGCGATAGAAGTTGTACATGACGAACACGCCGTCGGGCTTGAGCACGCGCTTCACATCCTCGAACGCCTCGCGCGTGAAGAGGAAGTTTTCCAGCCGGACGCTCGAATACCCGGAGTGCAGCACGAGCGAGTCGACGACGGCGTACACCGCGAGGTCGTACTTCCGCTCGGTACGCCGCGTGAAGCTGCGCCCGTCGTCGAGATGCACGCTCACCCTCGGGTCGGCATAGGGCCGCTCGGGGTGCAGCTCGCGGCCGAGCCGGTTGATGCGCGGATCGATCTCGACGGCGTCGACGTGCCTTGCGCCGGAGCGCAGCGCGCTGGCGACGTCGTTGCCGCTGCCGGCGCCGATGATCATGACTTCGCCGAAGGGCGCGCCGCCGGCGTCCCGGTTGAGGAGGTGCGGCAGCAGGTAGGCCGGCCCGGACTGCCCGACGGCCACCATGTTCTGGTGCCCGATGTCGTTGGTCGAAATGACCTGGAACGGCGGATCGTAGGACACCTTGTAATAGGGCGACCAGAAAATCTGGGTGCCCTGGGCGGTCAGCACGTGCGCGCTCAAGCCGACCATCGCGTAGACCACCGCGGCAGCGGTGAGCTGCACCGGCTTGCGCCAGCCGGCGAAATAGAGCATCAGCAGCAGGATGGGGACGAACCACACCGTCGGAGGAAGCTCCAGGTAACTCATGGCCGCGAACGCGGCGATGCCGGCGAGACTGCCCAGGACGTCGATGGTGTAGGCGCGCACACGGTCGGGGATGGCGTCGAACGCGCGCCCCATGACCTGCCCCAGGCCGACGAAGGTCAGCGCCAGGAGCGTGAAGAACGCGCCGCCGACCGCCCACATCGGCACGATCCAGCGGCTCGGGTCGGCGGGCCGGTATTCGGTGCCGAAATAGATCATGCGCGGCGACGCCTGGTCGCTGACGCTGACCGTCAGCTGCTCGGCCCAGTTCAGGTAGGCGAGATGCGTGGCAACCGCCGCGGCGAAGGCGAGCATGGCGATGGGCAGCGCGGCCTGGACCAGGTTCTGGGGCCGGCGCGCGGCCAGCAGCCCCACGCTCATGCCGAGAAAGCAGGCGAGCAGCACGATGTTGGTGAAGAACGTGAGGAACACCACCGTCGCCGCGAACCAGCGGATCGCCGCCAGCTCGAAGAACAGGATCAGGAAGCTGATCAGGAAGAGATTGCGCTCGGCGCGAATCACCGCCGCATCCAGTCGTAGGTGCGCCGCAGGCCCTCGGCGAGCGGCGTGGCCGCGCTCCAGCCGAGGTGCTTGCGCGCGAGCGAGGCATCGAGCACGTTGACCGGCACGTCGAAGCGGCGCGCCGGCGCATATTCGACCGCGGGGCGGCGGCCGATCGCGCGCGCGATCTCGTCCACCAGCTGGTTCAGGCTCACGCCGACCCCGGAGCTCACGTTGAAGATCCGGTGCTCGCCCTCGTAGGCGAGGATCCTCAGGAACGCCTGGACCACGTCGCCGACGTAGATGTAGTCGCGTACCACCGACCCGTCGCCCCAGATCTGCAGCGCGTCGCCGCGCAGGCTGCGCTCGAGGAACACCGACACCGCGCCCTGCGCCGTCTCGGTGCGCTGGCGCTCGCCGTACGCGTTGGCGATGCGCAGGACCCGGTAGTCGAGCCCGTTCAGGACCTGGTTCAGGTGCAGGTATTTCTCGATCGTCAGCTTGTGGATGCCGTAGGAGCTGATCGGGTCGGTGGGATGCGTCTCGCCGATCGGCGTGGTGCGCGGGATGCCGTAGACCGTCCCGCCCGAGGACGGGAACACGATCCGGCGCACCCCGCGGCTGCGGCACAGCTCGAGCAGGCGCAGCGTGCCGACGACGTTGGCGGCGACGTCGGAGACCTGGTCCTCGTTCGAGCTCTTGGGCACCGTGGTGGCGATGAGATGGCACACGACCTCGGTGCCGCTCAGCGCTCGCTCGAGATCGCGCGGCTCGAGAAAGTCGCCCGTGAACACTTCGCACCCCTCGAGCAGCGGCAGGAAGCGCCCCTGCGGCCGGTCGAACACCCGCACGCGGTGCCCGGCGTCGGCGAGCGCCAGCGCCAGGTGCGAGCCGATGAACCCGCCTCCTCCCAGGACGAGGCAGTTCATCTCAGGATGTAGCCCGCGCCATGAGAGCGGCGCATTGTAGCCGAGCGTTGTTGCTAAGATAGGCGACCGAGCGGATGAAGAAAAGCGAGACCGCACTGAAGCGGCCGTTTACGCGCTGGCGCGCCGCGGGTGCGCACCTGCTGATCAGCGCCTGCGTCGCCGCCGCTGTGCTCGGCGTGATGCTCGCGCTCTGGTACCCGCCGCCGCTGTTCGAGGCCATGGGCGGCAGCGGGCTCGCGCTGATCCTGGTCGGCGTCGACGTGGTGATCGGGCCGGCGCTGACGCTCGTCGTGTTCCGCAGCGGCAAGCCCGGCCTGAAGTTCGATCTCGCGGCGATCGCGGTGTTCCAGCTTGCCGCCCTGGTGTACGGCTGCCATATCATTTCCCTGGCGCGCCCCGCGTTCATCGTCTTCGTCAAGGACCAGTTCCAGATCGCCACCGTGGTCGAGCTTCCGCCGGAGCGGCTCGCCACGGCGAGGTATCCGCAGTACCGCAGCCCGTCGTGGTCGGGGCCGGTGCTCGTGTTCGGCGACTGGCCGAAGGATTTCGCCGAGCAGCAGCAGCTGCTGTTCGCGTCGCTCGGCGGGGAGGACCTGCAGCATTTTCCCCAGTACTACGCGCCGTACGAGCAAGGCAGGGACCAGATTCTCGCCAGGGCACAGCCTTTGTCGGAGGTGCGCAGGGTCGAGCCCGTCGTCGCAAAAGTGATCGACGCGTGGCTCGCGCGCTCCGGCGTGGAGGAGCAGCGCCTGCGCTACGTGCGGCTGCGCGGGCGCAACGCCTGGGTGGCGGTATTGATCGACCGCCTGACCGCCGAGCCGGTCAAGATGCTGGTCGTCGAGAAGGTCTAGCTCACTCGAAGCGCAGCGCCTCGACGGGGTTCAGCCGCGCCGCTTTGCGCGCAGGATAGAAGCCGAAGAACACGCCGATGGCGAAGGCGAACGCGACCGCCAGGCCGACCGCCTCGGGCGAGAGCACGATGCGCCAGCCGGCGAGCTGCGCGATCGCCACCGACCCGCCGATGCCGAGCGCGACGCCGATCAGGCCGCCGATCAGCGACAGCGTCACCGCTTCGACCAGGAACTGGCCGAGGATGTCGCGCGTGCGCGCGCCCACCGCCATGCGCAGCCCGATCTCGCGGGTGCGCTCGGTCACCGACACCAGCATGATGTTCATGATGCCGATGCCGCCCACGAGGAGCGAAACCGAGGCCACGGCGGCGAGCAGCAGCGCGAGCACGCGGCTCGACGCCTCCTGCGCCGCCATCACCTCGGCGAGGTTGCGCAGCGAGAAATCGTCGTCGGCGCCGGCCTGGATGCGGTGGCGCTGGCGCAGGAGCGAGCGCACCTGCTCCTCGACCACCTTGGTGTCGAGGCCGTCGGCGACCTTCACCCAGATCGTGCCCACGGTGCGGTTGCGCGCCGCGCTCGCGGTGCCCAGCACGCGGCTGCGCGCGGTCTTGATCGGCACCAGCACCAGGTCGTCCTGGTCGGTTCCCATCAGGCTCTGTCCCTTGACGTCGAGCACGCCGATTACGGTGAACGGCACGCGCTTGATGCGGATCGACTGGTCGAGCGGATCGGCGGCGCCGAAGAGCTGGCGCGCGACGGTGGCGCCGATCAGGCAGACCTTGGCCGCCCCGGCCATCTCGCCGGGCTCGAAGCTGCGCCCGGACGCGAGCGGCCACTGGCGCACGTCGAGGTACTCGGGGGTGACGCCGAAGATCTGCGTCGACCAGTTGGCGTTGCCCCAGATCACCTGCGCGGAGCCGCGCAGCGCCGGCGCGCCGAGCGCCTCGGGGATCTCGCGGTTGATCGCGCCGACGTCGTCCTCGGTGAGCGTCGAGCCCGAGCCGAAGCCCATGCGCACGCCGCCGGCGGTGGTCGAGCCCGGCATGACGAGCAGGAGATTCGACCCGAGGGCCCGTATCTGCTCTTCCACGCGCGCCTGCGCGCCGCCGCCGACCGCGATCATCACGATCACCGCGCCGACGCCGATCACGATGCCGAGCATGGTGAGCGCGCTGCGCAGCTTGTTTACCGCGAGCGCGCGCAGGGCGATGCGGAGCAGCGCGACGAAGCTCATGCGGCGAGGGCTTCGTTGCGCTCGTCCTGGACGACCTTGCCGTCCCGGAAGGCGATGATGCGCCGGGCGAAGCGCGCCACGTCGGGCTCGTGCGTCACCAGCACCACCGTCATTCCCTGGCGGTTCAGCTCCTGGAACAGCGCCATGATCTCGAGCGAGGTGCGCGAATCGAGCGCGCCGGTCGGCTCGTCGGCGAGGATCAGGAGCGGCTCGGTGACGAGCGCCCGGGCGATCGCGACCCGCTGCTGCTGTCCGCCCGAGAGCTGCGCCGGGTGGTGGTGGCCGCGGTCGGCCAGCCCAACGCGCGCGAGCATCGCCTTGGCCTTCTCGAGCCTTTGCTTCTTGGGCAAGCCCGCGTACACCAGCGGCAGCTCGACGTTCTCGGACGCCGGCGTGCGCGCGAGCAGGTTGAACTGCTGGAACACGAACCCGATCCTGCGGTTGCGCACGATGGCGAGCTCGTCGCCCGCGAGCTCGGAGACGCGTTTGTCCCCCAGCACGTACTCCCCGCTGGTCGGACGATCCAGGCAGCCGAGCACGTTCATGAAGGTCGACTTGCCGGAGCCCGAGGGGCCCATCACGGCGACGAACTCGCCTTCGGCGATGTCGACGCTCACGCCGTCGAGGGCGCGCACCTCCCCGCCCCCCATGCGGTAGACCTTCACGAGGTCGCGGGTATGAATCAGCATCAGAAGAACCGCGCGCGCGGCAGCCCACCGCCGGCCGCCGGCGCAGAACCGCGCGCGTCGGCCGTGCCGATGATCACCTCAGTGCCTTCGGCGAGTCCGCTCAGGACCTCGGTGCTCATGCCATCGGAGAGCCCGAGGCGCACGTCGAGCGGCTTGGGCTCGGCGTTCTCCAGCACGTACACCCGGCCGCTGGTCGACGGGCCGCGCGAGCCGGCCTCGGCCAGCAGCCGCTCCCAGGCGGGGCGCTGCTCGGGTGTCAGGATCTCCGCGATGCGGCCATTGGTCTCGGCGCGGATGCGCTCGGCTTCCTTGCGGCGGTTGCCGTCGCCTTTCATGTCGCGCACGCGGGCGAACTTCTGGCGCGACTCGGTGAAGATCTCCTCGAGCTGGGCGCGCTGCGCGTCGCTCGGCTTGAGCTCCTGCTGGATGCGGTTGCGGAATTCCTGCACGGCCTGGCCGCCCTGCTGCTGCGGCGGCGCGTCGGCTGGCGCCTTTACATCGACGGTTCCCGCAGGGCGAAACCTCAACGCGGCATTCGGCACCTTGAGCGCGTTGGCGCGGTTCTCCACCGCGATGCGCACGTTGGCGGTCATGCCGGGAAGGAGCGCGAGGTCCGGGTTCGCCGCCGAGATCACCACGGTATAGCTCACCACGTTCTGCACGTTGACCGGCGACTTTCGGATCTGCTTGATCTCGCCCGCGAAGTTGCGCCGCGGGAAGGCGTCGACCGCAAAGCCCGCCGGCATGCCGACGCGCAGCCGGCCGACGTCGGCCTCGTCGATCGCCGCCTCGACCTGCATGTCGCGCAGATCCTGGGCGATGGTGAAGAGCACCGGCGCTTGCAAGCTCGCCGCGACCGTCTGGCCGGCATCGACGTTGCGCAGGATCACCGTGCCGTCGACCGGGGCGCGGATGATGGTGCGCTCGAGGTCCACTTGCGCCTGCTTGAGCAGCGACTCGCGCTGCTTGACGGCGGCGCGCGCGCTGGAGACCTGGGCCTCGCCCACCTTGATCTGCGCCTGCACCGCGTTCAGCTGCTCGCGCGTGGTGTCGACCACCACCACCGCCTTGTCGAGCTCGGCCGCCGAGATGAACTTCTTGTCGACCAGCGCCTTTTTGCGCTCGACGTCGCGCCGCGCTTCGGCGAGCGTCACCTTGACTCGCGCGACCTCGGCCTGCTGCGCCGCCATGCCGGCGCGCGCCACCGCGACCGCGCCCTGCGCCGAGTCGAGGTCGGCACGCGCCTGGTTCACGCGCAGCTCGAAGGTCGACGGGTCGATCTGGGCGATTACCTGGTCCTTCTTCACGGCGGTGTTGAAGTCGGCGAAGATCTCCTTCACCTGCCCGGAGATCTGCGAGCCCACCTGGACCGTGGTGACCGCGTTCAGCGTCCCGCTCGCAACGACCACGGCCGCGAGCGACCCGCGCTCCACCTTGGCGACGCGGTACCTGAGCTCGGCATCGCCGTCGCGCGACTGGTACCAGTACCAGCCGCCGGCGGCGATCGCGAGCACGACCAGAGCGAGGACGGCAGCTCGTTTCATGTCAGACCGGGATTATCCTTAACGCCGATGAGCCGCGGGCGGTTCACCTCGAGCGGCGGCACGGTTTTCGCGGCGCGCAGGTGGCGCGTCACCACGTCCCAGATCGGCTCCCCCGTTATACCCTCTGCGACCGGCGCCCACCCTGTCAGTTTGTAACGCTTTGTAGCCTCCAGAGGCTTTCCACGAATGCGCAGGTCCGTTATCCGTGCCCCGATGCGCGCGCCCGGTTCCAGCGCATAGCGCACCCCGCCGGCCCTGACCATGTCGCCACCCTGCCGCAGGTACGGATCCGCATTGAACACGTTGTCCGCGATGTCCTCCAGGATGTGCTTGATCTGCTCGCCGCTGAGCTCGTTCGAGGTGCATTGAGGATACGTGATCGCCGTCTGGTCCATGACGTGCTCGAGCGTGATCGCATCGCCCGGCAGCAGGGTCGTGCCCCAGCGGAAGCCGGGCGAGAACGCGATCTCGGCGTCCTTCTCCTTGAGCGACGCCTGCAGGATCAGCTCGTCGAAGCTGCCGTTGAAGCTGCCGCGGCGGTAGAGCAGGCCTTCCGTGAGCGCGAGCTTCTCTCCGAGCTTTTCCCGGTAGGGCTCGCGCACGCTCGAGACGTAGGCGGCCATGTCCTTGTCTTCCTCGAGCAACCGGGAAAACACCGGCAGCAGGCGATAGCGGGAGTCGGTGACGCCGCTCGCGCCGACTTGCAGGTCCAGCACCGCCAGGAACTTTCCGTTGCAGCCCGCGTTGGTGACCAGCGTCCTGCCGACGCGTACCGGCCGCGGCACGGCGTCGTGCGTGTGGCCGCCGAGGATGGCGTCCAGGCCCCTGACCCGGCCTGCGAGCTTGAGGTCGACATGCATGCCGTTGTGGGACAGCAGCACCACGGCCTTTGCTCCCTTCGCGCGCGCCTCGTCGACGATTTTCTGCATCCGCCCCTCCTGGATGCCGAAAGTCCAGTCGGGAACGAAGTGCCGCGGATTCGCGATCGGGGTGTACGGGAAGGCCTGGCCGATGATCGCGACGGGAATGCCGTTCAGGCTGCGCAGCGCATACGGCTCGAACACCGGATCTTCGAAGTCTGCCGTGCGCACGTTCTGCGCGAGGACCTTGACGGGAGAATCCTGGATCGGCTTCTGGCCGTAGGTGAACTCCCAGTGCGCAGTCATGAAGTCCACGCCGAGGCGCTGCTGCGCGCCCCGCATGTCGGCCCCGCCCGTCCACAACGCCGTGGCCGAGCCCTGCCAGCTATCCCCGCCGTCGAGCAGCAGGGCATGCGGGCGCGTTGCGCGCAGGCGTTTTACCAGCGTCGCGAGATGGGCGAACCCGCCGACCTTGCCGTAGCGCCGTGCCAGCCGCTCGAAGTCGACGCGGGTGAAGGCATAGGCGAACTGGGTCCCGCTCCTCGTCTTGTACTTCTCCAGAAATTCCTTTCCCGCCGGCTCGCGAAAGTAGACCGGCAGGAGCTGGGCATGCGTATCGGTGATGTGCAGCAGCGAGACGTTGCCGAACGGCGGGACGTCGTAGAGCTCGGCAGCAGCCTGGGCTTCGCCAGTACGCGGACGCAGCGATGCGCCGGCGGCGGCGGCCACGGCGAGCAGCTGAAGGAATTCCCGGCGTTGCAAGCTATTTCGCTCTGGCGAGAAAGAAGACGCTCAGCGATATCACCGCCGCCGCCGTCAGAAGCGCGAGCGGCCGGAACCAGCGGGCTTTCACTGCTATTTGTTGACCGGCGAGGCGGGATCGAGCAGCAGGCCGACGAGGTCCTTGATCTGCTCGGGAGTGAGCGTGCCCGAGTAGCCGAGGCGCGGCATGTGCGAGCACAGGTTGTACGCCTTGGCGTTGTAGATCTTGCCGTAGACGTAGCGCTGCATCTCGGCGCCGTTGCCGCGGGTTGCGCCGAAGCGTAGGAGGCTCGGCCCCAGCGTGCCGTGGGAGGTCTCCTGCGGCGAGAGCTGGTGGCAGTTGTAGCAGCTGCCGCCGCCCCCGGCGCCGGCAGGATCGGTCCACTGCAGGCCGCGGCCGTTCTGCGCGATGCCCTCGCCGCGCTTCCAGTCGCCGATCAGGCTACCCTCGGGAAAGGCGATGGTCTTCAGCTGGTCGGCTTCCATCTGCTTGGCGAGCGCGGCGGGCGGCCGGTCGTCGCTCTCGGTGCACACGCGCTGCACGCCGTCCTGCACCACGCGGTCCATGGTCGCCTGGCCGCGGGCCTTGAAATCCCGCTGCAGGACTCTTTGGACGTCGGGGGCCGTGGTCTGCGCTCCAGCAAGCAGCGGGAAGATTAGGAACGAAGAAAGCAAGACCCGGGTCATCGCTTGGTACCCGGTCCGCGATACGGCTCGCCGGCGGCGGTGACCGTGAGGAAGGTGTTGAGCGCGATAGTCGCGTCGGAGGCGAAGCTCGGCTCCGGGTAGCGCATCTGGCGGTAGCAGTCGTTGATGCGCCATTGCATGGTCTTGAACTGGCTGTTCGACACGCGGTACGCCGGCCAGGTGGCCATGATCGGCCGGGCGAACTCGCGCTTGGAGAGCACGGGCAGGTCCTGCATGCGGATGCGCTTGCCTTCTTCGCCGTGGCAGCTCGCGCACGACATGTCCCAGCCGCCCGCGCGGTGGAAAAAGAGCGCCTTGCCGAGCTCGTAGGCGTCCTTCTCCCTCGGGTGGGAGGTGCCGGCGGCGAGCTTGGCGCCGCGCGACTGGGCGGCGACGTAGGCCGAGAGGTACTCCATCTCCGAGGGCTGGTTTTCGTTGCCGAAGACGCGCTTGGTCGCTTCCTCGCGGCTGCGGCCCTGCAGCGTGGTCATGCAGTGGAGCAGGCGAGTCTCCAGGTCCATCACGCGGTCGGCGTCCTTGAAGTAGCGCGGCAGGCGCGCGTAGGCGCCTTTCAGCACGCCCGCCCCCTGGCCGAGGTCGCACTTCTCGAGTGAAGCGTTTTTCGGCCCCTGGGCCTTCTTCCAGAGGGCCTCGCCCTCGAGCTCGAACAGCTCGACGGGCGAGCCGTCGGCGATCATCTGCTGGTACTTCTGGATTTCCTTCTTGGTGTCCTGCGCGAAAAGCGGCGTACACGCGAGCACTCCGCAGAGCAGGAAACAAGACCTCATGCGACGGCAGTTTCGATCTTGTTCGACTCGCCCTTGTTGTCGAGCCAGCTCACTTCGATCTTGTCGCCCTTGGCCCCGCCCTTGAGGCGGAACGAGAACACCGGGTTGCGCGACACGGCCTGGCTGATCTCGGCCTCGACCACGACCCTGCCGTTCTGCTTCACCACCACGTTCTGGATGTGGTGCAGGCCTTCCTTCATCTGCGCCGTGGTCATGGGATGGGTCATCAGCACGCGAATCTCGGTATGAACGGCGGCAGTGTTTCCGCCGGCTAGGGTCGCTCGCATCTTCATCGGTCCCGCCATGTCAGCCTCCGCATCCGCCGATGGTGACCTTGATCTCGCGCGTCGCGGCGAAGGACTTGCCGCCCGCCATCGCGACCACGCGCACATCGGAGGTCTCGCCCATCTTCACGTTCAGCTTCACGAACGGAGCCGCGCCTTCCTTGAACTCGAACTTGCCGGTGAGCGGGAAGGGGTTCTTCTCGATCAGCACGGCGATCGAGGTGGTGCCCGGGATGTTGCTCGAAATCTCGATCGGCACCACCGCGCCATTCTCCGCGATCTGCGGCGCCTCGATCACGATGTCCTTGCTGGGGGCGGGGTTCGCGCTGCCGAGGCCTTTCAGGGCGTCGGCGGCGCTTTTGGCGCCGAAGGCTTCCTGGTTCCACGCCGCAGCCGCGGCGAGCGGCTTGAGCAGCAGCAGGCCGACCGCGGCGAGAACGGTTCTTCGAATGTTGTTCATGGACTCTATTTTAGCTTGCGCCGCGGCCATACCCCCGATTGGCCTCCGCGTTTTTCCTCGAGACGGATCTCGGTGAGCGTCATGCCGCGGTCGACTGCCTTCACCATGTCGTAGATCGTGAGCAGCCCCACCGCGGCCGCGGTGAGCGCCTCCATCTCGACCCCGGTCTGTCCGCGGCATTCGACGCGCGACACGATGCGCACGGAGGCGGTTCTCTTGTCCAGAGTGAAATCCACGGCGACCCGGGTAAGGGCGATCGGGTGCGCGAGCGGGATCAGCTCGGCGGCGCGCTTGGCCGCCTGCACCGCGGCGATGCGCGCGACCCCGAGGACGTCGCCCTTCTTGGCGGCGCCCGCGGCGATCAGGCGCAGGGTAGCCGGTTTCATGACGATGCGGCCCGAGGCGATCGCCACGCGGTGGGTGGCGGCCTTTGCGCCCACATCGACCATGTGAGCGGAACCCTTGGCGTCGAAGTGGGTCAATGACTGCGGGGTCAGTCTCTGCGGGGTCAACGATTTGCTTCTCATTCGGGGCGCTATCATAAACAACATGCGCTTTGGGGTTGCGGCTCTCGCCTTCTTCGCCTGCTCGGTGTTCGCGCAGGCGTTGCCGGACCTCGGCGGCGGCGCCGATGGCGGGCTCTCGCCGCAGATGGAACGCCGTATCGGCGAGAGCATCATGCGCGACATCCGCTTCCGCGAGCCGAACTATCTCGACGACCCCGAGATCGCCGACTATCTCGGCAGCCTGGGCGGGCGCCTCGCGCAGAACGCCGCCGGCGCGCGACAGGACTTCGAGTTCTTCGCGATCCGCGAGCACACCATCAACGCGTTCGCGCTTCCCGGCGGCTTCATCGGCGTGCACACCGGGCTCCTGATGGCCTCGGAAAGCGAGTCCGAGGCCGCCTCGGTGCTGGCGCATGAAATCGCGCACGTCACCCAGCGCCACATCGCGCGCATGCTCAGCCAGCAGCAGCAGATGCAGCTGCCGATGCTCGCGGCGCTCGCCGCCGCGATCCTGCTCGGGCGCTCGCGCCCCGACCTCGCGAGCGGCGCCGCGGCCGCGGCCTCGGCCGGCGCGGTCCAGACCCAGCTCAGCTACTCGCGCGACTACGAGCGCGAGGCCGACCGCATCGGCTTCCAGGCGCTCGAGGCCTCGGGCTTCGACGTGCACGCGATGGGGACCTTCTTCGAGAAGATGCAGCGCGGCTCGCGCGCCATGGACGACGGCTCGATGCCCGGCTACATGCGCACCCACCCGATCACGACCGAGCGGATCGCCGACGCGCAGAACCGCGCCGCCAGCCTGCCCTACAAGCAGCATCTCGACAGCGCCGAGTTTCAGCTGGTGCGCGCCAAGCTGCGTGCCGAATCCGGCGACGCGCGCGACACCGTCGAGTACTTCCAGGGCTCGGTGCGCGAGAAGCGCTACGCGAGCGAGTCGGCGGCGCGCTACGGCCTGGCGAGCGCGCTGCTGCGCGCCCGGCGCCCCAAAGAAGCGCAGGCCGAGCTCCAGCGGGCGCGGGCGGCAGGCGCCGCCGGCCCGATGATCGAGACCCTCGCCGCGCGCGTCAGGCTCGGGCTCGGCGATCGCGCCGGCGCGGCCGCGCTGCTCGGCGAGGCGCATGCGCGCTTCCCGAATTCACGCCCGCTACTCTACGCGCAAGCCGACGCCTTGCAGGAGGCCGGCCGCAACCAGCAGGCGCTTACGCTGCTCACCGACTCGCTGCGCCTGTATCCGCGCGACGCGCGGCTGCACCAGCTTCAGGCGAAGAACTACGCCGCGCTCGGCAAGCGCTCGCTCCAGCACCAGGCGCAGGCCGAGGTGTACGTGCTGCAGGGCAGCCTGCCCGCCGCCATCGAGCAGCTCCAGCTCTCGCGCGCCGCCGGCGACGGCGACTTCTACCAGAACTCGGTGGTGGACGCGCGGCTGAAGGAGCTTCGCGCGCAGCACGCGCGGGACATGAAGGACGCGAAGCGCTAGGGAAGGTCCGAGGTTGTCGCCCCCGCGAAGGCGGGGGCCCCGTTTAGAAAATTGGGACTGGGTCCCCGCCTTCGCGGGGACGACGATCTGCCGCTTTTCCTAGTATTTACCGCTCTTCCTAATTTTTGGGCGCCTGGTAGTACGCCTCGTACAGCAGGTCGAAGGTCTTCTCGGCTTCCTGCAGCAGCTCCCGTTCGCTGTTCGAGCGGCGCTGCGCGCCCTGGAGCAGCGTTTGCACGCCCGCGGCCTCGGCGACCGGCGTACCGCGTACTTCAAGGAAGTGCACGATGCTGCCGATCTTGACGAGCGCCGGGTTCTTGGCGAGGTCGAGCTTGACCAGCATCTCCTCGTAGGTCACGCGCGTCTCGCTGTTGGCGAAGTGCGCGCCGTCGAAGCCGAAGGCGATGGCGTCGGCCGACAGGGACTGGGTCTTCTCGAGCCAGGTGAGCGTCGCCTCGGGGTCGATGAAGCGCCGGATGAGCCACGAGCAGGCGAGCCGGTCGGCCCACAGCGGCTTGCGCGTCACCCAGGTGCGGCCGAGCAGCCCCTGGCCGGGCGCGAGCGCGACCGGCACCTGCGCCGGAAAGAGCAGCTTGCGCACGTCATTGTCTGCCGCGGCGAGTGCCTGCTCGGCGCGCTCGCGCGCGGCGTTGGGGAAGAAATCGAGCGCGGCGATGGCCTCGAACTCGCGCCGCTGCTTGTGCAGCACGCGCGAGATCGCGCTCGGATCGGAGTGGCCGAAGCCCACGCGCAGGCTCTCGACGGTCTTGATCAGGTTCTCGTAGCGCGCCGAGCGGTCGAAGAGGCGCACGAACCCCTGGTGCTGCGCCGGCGAGAGCGCGCTCGTCTGCAGCACGTTCGCGGTTCCCGCCACCTTGGCGATGTACTCGGTCAGCGTCTCGAGCGACTGGCGGTTGGACGGCGTGTCGGGCAGCAGAAAGACGCCGTCGCGCGCCACCGCGGCGCCGAGCGATTCCAGCGTGCGCAGCACGCGCATGCGCGAGGACGGATCGTCCACCGGAAGCTGCGCGATCATCAGCAGCCATCCCGGCAGCTTCCCGCCATCCGCGCCATCCGGCTCGGACGTCACCGGCCGGGTCGCGTGCGGATCAAAGGCCCAGTCCGCCGGGCGGTCTGCTTCTTTCATGCTGCATAATAACTTGCATGAACTTCGACAAGGAACTCGACGCCCGCGGGCTCAACTGCCCGCTGCCGATCCTGCGCACCAAGAAGGCGCTCACCGACATGCACTCGGGGCAGGTGCTCAAGGTGCTCGCCACCGATCCCGGCGCCGTGAAGGACTTTCAAACCTTCTCGCGCCAGACCGGCCACGAGCTCGTGTCGCACGCCGAGGCGAACAAGGAATTCACCTTTTTCATGAGGAAGAAGTGAACCGGGCGTTGCTGCTCGGCGGGTTGCTTGCGGCAGCGGCCGTGAATGCGGCAGACGCGACCTTCACGGTCAAGGTTCTCACGCCTGAAACCGCGCTGAAGGCGGCGCAGGCGGCGCTCAAGAGCTGCCGCGAGCGCGGCTTCCAGGCGACCGTGGCGGTCGTCGACCGCATGGGCGTGGTCCAGGTGCTGCTGCGCGACCGCTTCGCCGGCCCGCACACGCCCGACATGGCGACCGCCAAGGCCTACACCGCGGTGAGTTTCCGCACGAATACCACCGCGCTTGCGGAAGCCACGCAGCCCGGCCGTCCCTCGAGCGGCATCCGCAACCGGCCCGGGGTGGCCGCGGTTGGCGGCGGCATGATGATCGAGGCGGGCGGCTCGCTGCTCGGCGGGATCGGCGTCTCGGGCGCGCCCGGCGCGCGCGAGGACGACGCCTGCGCCGCGGCCGGAATCGCCGCGATTCGCGAAGACATCGAGCTGTGAAACAATCGTGCTCATGAAAGCGCGCTGGATCAGGCTCGGCGCCATCGGGCAGCAGGAGTTCGACGCGGCCTATGCTTCCATCGCCGCGGCGCAGCCGCGCGCCGCGGCGCCCGTGCTGTTATGGGCGGAGGAGGCGGCGCGCTATCCCTTCGCGCTGATCGCGCCGCTCAAGTTCGCCCCGGGCCGCACCAGCCGCTGGCTGTCCTGGGGCCTCGCCGCCGCGGTCGCGACCTACCGCCAGTTCGGCGTGCCGGCCTACCTGAACGACGAGCTTTTCCTCCACGGCCGCGACATCGCGCAAAGCCGCGTCCTCGCGCTCGGCGAGTGCGCGGTCATCGCGTCGAGCTTCCTGATGCGCTTCCCCGGCAGCTGCGTGGCGACGCCGTCGGGCGAGCTGGAGCATGCGTTTCGCCTGCGCCTCGAGGCGCAGCACGGCTGGGAATTCGATTACTCCTGGCCGACCGAGCCGGAGATCAGGGGCCGAGCTTCCGTAGCTGCTCTTTGAGCTTTGCGAGGTCCGCCTCGAACCCCGCGACGCGCGTGCGCTCCTGCTCGACGACTTTCGCGGGCGCTCTCTCCACGAATGAAGGATTGGCGAGCTTCGCGCGGGCCTTGCCGATTTCTCCCTCGAGGCGCGCAATCTCCTTCATCAGGCGCACGCGCTCGGCGGCGGGGTCGATCTCCTTGTAGAGCATGATGCGGGCGCCGCCGACCACCGCCACCGGCGAGGGCGCATCGGGCAGAGGGTCGCGCTTCTCGAACCCGCTCAGCCGGGCGAGCGAAGAAATGGCCTTTGCGACTTCCGGCGGATCGGAAACCGCCGGATCCGCCGTGCGGTAAAGCATCACCCGCTCGCCGGGCGGGATCTTCGCCTCGGTGCGCAGGTTGCGCGCCGCGACCGTCCACTCCTTGAGCACCGCCACGTCACGCTCGGCCGCTTCGTCGATCTTCTCCGGTTGCGATTTCGGGTAGCGCTGCAGCATCACGGTCTCGCCCTTCTTTCCGGCGAGCGGCGCCAGTTTCTGCCAGAGCTCCTCGGTGATGAATGGAATCAGCGGATGCGCCAGGCGCAGCGCGGCCTCCAGCACGCGCACCAGCGTGCGGCGCGTGCCGCGCTGGGCGGCCGCGTCCGGGTCCTGCAGCTGCAACTTGGCAAGCTCGACGTACCAGTCGCAGTACTCGTCCCAGACAAAGCGGTAGATCGCCGCCGCCACGTTGTCGAAGCGGTAGTCGGCAAATCCATGCTCGACTTCCGCCTCCACGCGCTGCAGCTGACTCACGATCCAGCGGTCCGCGAAGGACAGCCTCACCGGCAGCTTGTCGTCCGTGCCGCAGTCCTTGCCATCGGTATTCATCAGCACGAAGCGCGTCGCGTTCCACAGCTTGTTGCAGAAGTTGCGGTAGCCCTCGCAGCGGCCGAGGTCGAAATTGAGCGTGATCGAGAAGCTCGCGAGCGAGGCGAAGGTGAAGCGCACGGCATCCGCGCCGAACGCCGGGATGCCGTTCGAGTAGTGGCTGCGCACGTATTTCTCGATGCGCTCCTTGTGCTCGTCCTTCATCAGCCCGATGGTGGATTTCTTCAGCAGGTCCTGCAGGCTGATGCCGTCGATCAGGTCGAGCGGGTCGATGGTGTTGCCCTTCGACTTCGACATCTTCTCGCCCTCGGCATCGCGCACGATGGCGTTGATGTAGACGTCGCGGAATGGAACCCTGCCGGTGAAGTAGCGCGACGACATGATCATGCGCGACACCCACAGAAAGATGATGTCGTTGCCGGTGATCAGCACCGACGAGGGCAGGAAGACTTCCTGGTCCGGCGTCTTGTCCGGCCAGCCGAGCGAGCTGAACGGCACGAGCTGCGAGGAGAACCACGTGTCGAACACGTCCGGGTCGCGCCGCAGCTTCTTCCGGGGGTGTTTCTGCTGAAGTTCCGCCTCGCTGCGTGCGACGTAGAGCTTGCCTTCCTCGTCATACCACGCCGGAATCTGGTGGCCCCACCAGAGCTGGCGCGAGATGTTCCAGTCCTTGATGTTTTCCAGGAAGTGGTTGTAAGTGGCGGTCCAGTGCTCGGGGATGAACTTCACCTCGCCGCGGGCGACGACCCCGAGGGCATCCTTGGCAAGGCTTTCCATCTTCACGAACCACTGGTCGCTCAACATCGGCTCGATGATCACGCCGGTGCGCCCGGAGCGCGGCACGCGCAGCTTGTAGGGTTTTTCGCTCACCAGGAAACCTTGGGCCTTCAGGTCCGCTACCACCTGCTTGCGCGCCGCGAAACGCTCCAGGCCGCGATATTTCGGCGGCACCTTGTCGTTCAGGTGCGCGTCCAGCGTGAGGATATTGATGAGCTCCAGGCGGTGGCGCTTCCCGACCTCGTAGTCGTTGAAGTCGTGCCCCGGGGTGATCTTGACCGCGCCGGTGCCGAATTTGGGGTCGACGTACTCGTCGGCGATGACCGGGATGGTTCGGTCGGTCAGCGGGAGGCGCACTTTCTTTCCCACCAGATCGGCGTACCTCGCGTCGGACGGGTGGACGGCGACCGCGACGTCCCCGAGCATGGTCTCGGGCCGCACCGTGGCGACGCGAATGTCGAATCCTTCGCCCGGGTAGCGGATCTCCCAGATGCGGCCGTCCTCCTCGTCGGTATCGACCTCGAGGTCCGAGACCCCGGTGCCGAGCACCGGGTCCCAGTTCACCAGGCGCTGGCCGCGGTAGATCAGCCCTTCCTCGTACCAGCGCACGAAGACCTCTGTGACCGCGCGCGACATCTTCGGGTCGGCGGTGAAATAGCCGGCCTTCTGGCCCTCAGTGTCCGCGTACTCCCAGTTGGCCGAGACGCCGAGACGCCGCATCTGGCGCGTGATGGTCGAACCGGATTGTTGCTTCCACTGCCATACGCGCCGGTTGAACTCCTCCCGGCCGAGCTCGCGCTTGGTCTTGCCTTCGGCCTCGATCTGGCGCGTGACCACGATCTCGGTGGCGATGCCGGCGTGGTCGGTGCCGACCACCCAGTTGGTGTTGTCGCCGCGCATGCGGTGGTAGCGGATGAGCGCGTCCATCAGCGTCTGCTGGAACGCGTGCCCCATGTGCAGCGTGCCGGTGACGTTGGGCGGCGGCAGCTGGATGCAGTACGCCGGGGTGGCGTGGTCCTTATGGCGGAAGTACCCGGCGTCTTCCCAGCGCCGGTACCAGCCTTCCTCGATCGCCCCCGGGTTGAAGCTCTTCTCGAGCACTTATTCCTTCGGCATCGCGAGCGCGCGCGCGACCGAGGCCGCGACCGCCTCGCGCACCATCTGCGTGACGCTGTCCTTGAGCTCTGCGCGCGCCCCGGCCAGCGCCTCGCCGACGATGCGCTCGAGCTCGGGCGCCATGCGCTCGAGCACCGCACGCTCCAGCTCGCGCGCGAGCGCCTCGAGCGAGGCGATGTCCATCGCGCGCCGCGGGTTCTTCTCCTCGCTCACGATCTCGGTCAGGACCGGGACCTCGCCCTTGGCGCGCGGGCCTTCCTGGCGGCCGATCAAAGCGTCGACGCGCTTGACCAGGGGATCCAATGAGTCGTCACTCATGGCCTTGGCGCATTTCCTGCGCTAAGTCGTGGTTGGTGATCTTGTAGCCGCGCTCGCGGTAGAAGCGGAAGCGGCCGCGGCCTTTCTCCTTCCCTTCCTCGTCCGTGCCGACGACTTCGAGGAGCCGCGTGAAGCGCTCGAAGTGCGGCGGGCAGTCGGCGCCGAGGTTGAGCAGGACTTCGCAGTTGTCCGGCGCTTCCTCGCCCGAGCCGATCAGCACCGGCGTCTCGGCGGCGAGCGCCGCGTGCACCGCGCAATGCGGCACGAAGCCGATCGCCGGCCAGGTCCAGAGCATCTTGTCGATGCGGCTCGCGGTCTCGCTGTCGGGCGCGTAGATGAGCAGCCGCTGGCCTTGTTTGATCGCCTTGCCGGCAAGCCGGCAGGCTACTTGCAGCCGATCGTCCGCGTTGAAGTAAAAATCAATGCTTGTCACTTCTTTCCGGCGTGTTTCAAAGCAAAACGAACGAGGAGCGGCACCGGGCGGCCGGTGGAGCCTTTGTCGCGGCCGCTCTTCCATGCCGTGCCGGCGATGTCGAGGTGCGCCCAGCGCAGCTTGGTCGTGAAGCGCGCGAGGAAGCTTGCGGCGGTGATGCTGCCGCCGGGGCGGCCGCCGATGTTCGCCATGTCGGCGAAGTTCGAGCGCAGCTGCTCCTGGTAGTCCTCCCACAGCGGCATCTGCCAGACGCGGTCCCAGGCCTCGTCGGCCGCGGCGCGGATCTCGTCGGCGAGCTTCTGGTCGTTCGCGAAGAGGCCGGTCGCCACGTGGCCGAGCGCGATCACGATGGCGCCGGTGAGGGTGGCGATGTCGATCACTGCGTCGGGCTTGAAGCGCTCCGCATAAGAGAGCGCATCGCACAGGATCAGGCGCCCCTCGGCGTCGGTGTTCAGGATCTCGACCGTCTGGCCCGACAGGGTGGTGACCACGTCGCCCGGCTTGCTGGCGGCGCCGCCGGGCATGTTCTCGCACGCCGGGATCACGCCGACGACGTTCACCGGCGCGCGCATCGCCGCGAGCGCGCGCACCGCGCCGAGCACCGAGGCCGCGCCGGACATGTCGAACTTCATCTCGTCCATTTCGCCGGCGGGCTTGAGCGAGATGCCGCCGGTATCGAAGGTGATGCCCTTGCCCACCAGGGCAAGAAGCGGGGCTCGCGTCTTCTTGCTATTCGCCCCCCCCTTGTAGTGCAGCACGATGAGCTTCGGCGGCTGGTGCGAGGCGCGGGCGACCGACAGCAGCGCGCCCATGCCGAGCTTCTCCATGTCCTTGCGCTCGAGCACTTCGACCTGGAGCTTGAACTCGCGCGCGAGCTTCTTCGCCTCGTCGGCGAGATAGGCCGGCGTGCAGATGTTCGCCGGCAGGTTGCCGAGCGTGCGCGCGAGCGCGGCTCCGTCGGCGGTCGCGACCGCTTCCGTCAAGGCCTGGGTCAATTCGGGCTTGCTGCTCAAGGGCAATACCACGCGCTCGAGCGCGGGCGCGGGCGGCTTCTTCTGGGTCTTGAGCTGGTCGAAACGGTAGAAGGCGTCTCGCACGCCGAGCACCGCATGGCGCACGTTCCAGCTCACCGGCCGGGAGCCGATCTTCATGTCGACGAGGAACAGCGCCGCGTCCTTGGCGTCGAGCTCCTTCAGCGCATTGGCCGCGGCGCGCACCGCGTCCCGGTACGCCGCATCGGTCGTCGACTTGTCTCCGAGGCCCACCAGGAGGACGCGCTCGGCGGCGACGCCGGGAAGCGCATGCAGCAGCAGCGTCGAGCCGGTCTTGCCCGAGAGGTCGCGCAGCGCGCGCTTGACTGCGCCTTTCGATGCCTGGTCCAGGCGCCGCGCGGCGGCGGTCAGCTCGCTGCCCGTGGCATTTCGCTGGTACACGCCAACCGCCACGCAGCCGACTTTCGCCGCCTCGGGCGAGAGCGTCTTTATGCTAAATTCCACGGGCCGAAAGTATCGCATGATCTTTCACCGGGCGCTGCTCAGGGAATTCGCCGGTCTCGCGGGCGCCGTGTTCATGACGCTCTTCGCGATCGCGGTGACCACGCGCCTCATCCGCCTGCTCGGCCAGGCCGCCGGCGGCAAGTTTCCTTCGGATGCGGTGTTCGCCTTCCTCGGTTTCTTCGCGCTCGGCGCGCTGCCGGTATTGCTGTCGCTCACCATGTTCATCTCGGTGCTGCTCACCATGACGCGCAGCTGGCGCGACTCCGAGATGGTGATCTGGTTCGGCGCCGGTCAGCCGCTTACCGCGTGGTTGAAGCCGGTGATGCTGTTCGCGCTGCCGCAGATCGCGGTGATCGCGGCGCTATCGCTCTTTATCTCGCCGTGGGCGGCACAGATGGCCGGCCAGTACGCCTCCAGGCTCGAGCAGCGCGACGACGTGTCGCGCGTGACCCCGGGCGTGTTCGGCGAGACCGCCAACCGCACGCGGGTGTTCTTCGTCGAATCGGTGTCGGGCGATTCGAGCGCGGTGCAGAACATTTTCGTGAGCTCGATCCAGCAGAACCGCAGCGGGGTCAGCATGAGCCGCAGCGGCCATACCGAGACGGCGGAAAACGGCGACCGCTTCATCGTGCTCGAGCAGGGCCGGCGCTACGAGGGCGCGCCCGGCGACCCGGAGTATCGCGTTACCGAGTTCGACCGCTATGCTGCGCGCATCGAGCTGAAGGAGGGCAAGGAGGTCACGCCGACGCACAAGAACCTCCCGACCTGGTCGCTGATCATCAACCCGAGCAACCAGAACCTGGGCGAGCTGCTGTGGCGGGTGGGCATCCCGATCTCGGCGTTCGTGCTAGTGCTGCTCGCGATTCCGATGAGCTTCGTCAACCCGCGCGCGGGGCGCTCGGCGAACCTGCTGTTCGCGCTGCTCACCTACATCGTGTATTCGAACCTCCTCAGCGTTAGCCAGGCGCGCGTCGCGCAGGGCCGCATGGACTTCGGCGTCGGCTGGTGGCTGGTGCACGCCGGCATGGTGGCGCTGCTGGTCGTCATGTTCGCCCAGCGCATGCAGCTGATCCGCCTCAGGCTGGGCAAGTAGCTTGCGCATCCGCACGCTGGAGCGCTATCTCGCGAAGCAGATCTATGGCGCGACCGCGTTCGTGCTGCTCGGGTTCCTCGGCCTGTTCGCCTTTTTCGATCTGATCCGCGAGCTTGCCGATCTCGGCAAGGTCGACTACCAGCTGCGCCAGGTGTTCACCTTCGTGCTGCTGTCGATGCCGACGCACGCCTACGAGCTGTTCCCCGTGGTGGTGCTGATCGGGACCCTGTACGTGCTCGCGCACCTCGCCAGCAACTCGGAGTACACGGTGATGCGCGCCTCGGGGCTGTCGCCGCGGCGCGCGGCGCTCGTGCTGGCGAAGATCGGGCTCGCGTTCGTCGTCCTCACCTTCGTCATCGGCGAATGGGTCGCGCCCTGGTCGGAGGAGCAGGCGCAGAAGGTGAAGCTGCGCGCGATGAGCTCGATGATCGGCCAGGACCTGATGTCGGGGCTGTGGTTCAAGGACGAGGGCTCGTTCATCAACGTGCGCGAGGCGCGGCAGACCAACCAGCTCTCGGGCATCCGCATCTACGATTTCGACGCCGACTACCGCCTGCAGAAGATCACGCTGGCAGAGCGCGCCGACTACGCCGGCAAGGGCATCTGGCAGCTGCGCGGCGTGGCGCAGACCCAGTTCACCGCGCAGGGGCCGCGCACCCAGCGCCAGCCCGAAATGGAATGGCGCTCGCGCGTCAGCCCCGACATGCTCGACGCCCTGATCGTGCGGCCGGAGCGCATGTCGGCCTGGGCGCTGCACAAGTACACCGAGCACCTCGCGGGCAACCGCCAGCGCACCGAGCGCTACGAGATCGCGCTGTGGAAGAAGGTGTTCTACCCGATCGCCGCGCTGGTGATGATGGCGCTCGCGCTGCCCTTCGCCTACATGCAGGCGCGCGCCGGCATGGTCGGCGTCAAGGTGTTCCTCGGCATCATGCTCGGCATCTTCTTCCACATGCTGAACAGCCTCTTTTCCCACATCGGCCTGCTGCAGAACTGGCCGCCGCTCTCGGCGGCGGTCGTGCCGAGCGCCGCGTTCCTGGCCGCCGCGATCCTCATGATGTGGTGGGTGGAGCGAAGGTGATGCGAGGACTGTAAACCTGCACATCGTTTGATGCCGCTTTATTCCCAGCTTGGTGCAGAGCGGTGGCGGACAACAGGAGAACACCCTAGGGGCGATCTTTGCCCGGTTCGTCAGGATCTTGGCGCGCAGTTCTCGCGGTTGTTGAAATTTGCTTGAGTTCGCGCGCCCCTCGGGCGCACACTTTTTGCGACAACGCATTCAGCCGTCGAGGGTTTGTAGTTGCCGCCGCGTCCCCGCGGCGGCGTGGGAAAAGCCAAAACCAAGGAGAGAACCCATGCTCGACATCGTGAAATGCAAACCCCTCATTGCGTCCATCCTCGGGTGCGCGCTGGCTGCGCCGGTGGCGCTCGCGCACCCGCCGCATTCCCCCTATGACAACACGGTGTTCGCACCGATCAAGAAGTTCGGGCCGCGCGTCGCCGTCGAAGTGATCGCGAGCGGACTGGTCTCGCCGCTGAAGGGCGTGACCGCGCCCGGCGAGCGCGACAAGCTGTACGTCGTCGACCAGACGGGCCAGGGCTGGAAGGTCGACCTCGATACCAAGGAGCGGACGCTCTTCATCGACGTCTCCGGCCGCCTGGTGAAGCTGGGCGTGCTGGGCGAGAACTCGTTCGACGAGCGCGGGTTCCTGGGCCTCGCGTTTCATCCGGACTACCGGCGTAACGGCCTGATCTATACGTATACCTCGGAGCCGAACGCAGGCGCGCCAACCTTTCCGACCACGATGACGACGCGCGCCGCCGACCACCAGAACGTGGTGGCGGAGTGGCGCGTGCAGGGTGGCGTGGTCGACATGTCGAGCCGGCGCGAGTTGATGCGCGTCGACCACCCGCAGTTCAACCACGACGGCGGCGACCTCGCCTTCGGGCCCGACGACAAGCTCTACATCTCGATGGGCGACGGCGGCGGCGCCGACGACCGCGACGGGCAGCTCTTCGTCAAGGCGACCGGAAGCATGCCGCCGGTGAACGAGCCGATCGACGGTCATGGCCTGGACGGCAACGGCCAGAAGCTTACCAATCCGCTCGGCAAGATCCTGCGCATCGACGTCGACGGCCGCAACTCGAAGAACGGCCGCTACGGCATACCCAAGGACAACCCCTTCGTCGGGCGCGGCGGCGGCGTGCTGGGCGAGATCTGGGCCTACGGCTTCCGCAATCCGTACCGCTTCTCGTTCGACTCGAAGCACGGGACGCTGTTCGTCGGCGACGTCGGCCAGAACGACATCGAGGAGGTCGACATCGTCCGCAAGGGCGGCAACTACGGCTGGCCGATCAAGGAAGGCACGACCTTCTTCAACCACAACGGTGACGCCGACGGCTTCGCGCAGCGCGAGCCGCTTGGCCCGGTGCCGCACGGACTGATCGACCCGGTCGCGCAGTACGACACGCACCACGAGGGGCATTCGGTCGTCGCCGGCTTCGTCTACCGCGGCCGCGCGCTGCATGGCCTGTATGGCCGGTTCATCTTCGGCGAGTTCTCGACTATCTTCAATTTCCCCACCGGGCCGCACGACTACGGCCGCCTGCTGCACATGAGCGGCGATTCGAACCAGCACGGCCTGCGCTCGATCACCGAGTTCCACATCGTCGGCGGCAACTCGCTCGGCTTCGCGGTGCTCGGCATGGGCGAGGACTCGGACGGCGAGGTGTACCTCACCGGCAACCGCTCGGGCCTGCCGTTCGGCACCGCCGGCATGGTGCTGAAGATCGTTCCCGCCCCCGATGAGGGCAAGGATCACCACGATCGGGACGACTAGGCGCTCAGGCGTTGGTCAGCCGTGTGCCGGCGAGCCGGTCGTGCAGAAACTGGCGCTCGGGATCGAACAACGCCCAAATGACGGAAACGCCCGTGGGCACCAGGAGAGCCGCAAGCATCAGCCGCAGTAGGGCGCTCACGGGCGTGACATTCGCCAAGCGGATATGCCAGGCCTTCATGGCGAGGGTCTGGCCGCCGCGCAGCCAGCACCACAGGAAGTAGGAAGCGAAGACGACCGCGATGAAGAGCTGGAGCGCGTAGCGCAGAGCGCCGGCGGTGGCATCGCGGCCGCCGCTCGCGAAGAAGAAGATCCACGCGGCGAAGAAGGCGACGGCGAAGAGCAGGATCGCCTCGTACCCCATGGATGCGAGCCGCCGCGGGAGGCCGGGCGTGCTCACGCGGTCACTTCCTTCTTCGCGGCTCCGCGGTGAGGGCTTCGCGCTCGCGCTCCGGGAGCGCCTGGTACTCGGCCCACTGCTGGCGCAGGTTGGCGCGCTTCTCCGGCGGGGCCTTGACGATCTGCTTGTAGGTCTCGCGCGCCTGCCGACGCTGCTCGGGCGAGAGCTTGGCCCATGCCTGCATGCGCCGCTGCACGCGCTCCTGCTCCTGCACCTTCATCGTGGGGTAGCGCTTGGCGATGCCGATCCACTTGCGCCGGCGCTCGGGCTCGAGGCTTTCCCAATCCGCCTTGAGAGGCGCCAGGGTCTTCTGCTGCTCGACGGTGAGCTCCGCCCACGCAGGGCGCACCTGGGCCTTGGCTTTCGCCGCCGGCTTCGCCTTGGCCGCCGGCTTGGCGGAGGGCTTCCTGGCGACATCGACCGGAGGCTCTGCCAACGCGCCCGTGGTCAAGATCAGGGTCAGCAGGAACCCGAAAAAGCGCGTCATTCCGCGGCCTCGCGCTTTTTCAGCCAGCTCTGGAAGTTGCGATCGAGATAGGCGTCGATCGGCAGGTCGTCGGTGAGAAGCTGCGAGTCGATCTCTACCAGTTCGGCGGCGCGCTGGTTCTGCTGCCAGGTGTAGAGCGCGGCGCCGCCGGCGAGCAGCATGGCGAGCGGGAGCAGCACGCGCAGCGCCAGGCCGCCCCAGCCGCCGAGGTGCCCCACCGCGTTGCCGGCCCAAGCGAGCGCAGGCGCGGGTACGGGCCGCTGCAGCGCAAGAGCCTGCTTGCGCGCTTGCTCGAGGCGCGCCGCAATCTCCGGCCTGACGGTGATTCCCTGATTCAGAAGCTGACGCAATTGCTGTTCGTTCATGTCTTTATGTCGAGCGTGATGCCGCGCGCCCTGAGCGCTACCTGCAAAGCGTGCGCAGCCCGGGAGCAATGCGTTTTAACGCTGCCCTCCGAGCAACTCATCGCCCGCGCGGTTGCGGCCACATCCAGTTCCTCCCAATAACGCAGGATGAAAGCTTCCCGTTGACGTTCTGGCAAGCGGTTAATCTCTTGTCTAATTATTTCAAGCACTTGAGCCTGCTCCAGTTGTCCGGCCGGACCCTCTTGTACCTCTGACCCTTCGGCGGGCTGCAGGGTTTCGAGGGGATCCTGTTCGTCGTCCTCGCCGAACGAAGAGAGCTGCGTGGTCCATGTCGAGCGCACCTTCTGCCGCCGGTACCAGTCGCGGATCGCGTTCTGCACGATGCGGTGGAAAAGCGCGGGCAGCTCGCCTGCCGGCAGGTGCCCGTACTTCTCCGCCAGCCGCAGCATCGCGTCCTGCACGATGTCGAGCGCCGCTTTTTCGTCGCGCACGGCGAACACCGCCTGCTTGAACGCGCGCTTCTCGACGCCCTCCAGGAAGGCCGAAAGCTCGCTGCGGGATGCCAGGGTGGCCCCTCTGTTGTTTGGCCGCCGATGGTATCAAAAGGCACCCGCGCCAAGGCGCGGCGCAGCTTGACCGCACTGCATCAAGCTTTTATTCTTCAATGCTTTACTTATGGACCGCGCTAAAACAACTACAGTTACCGGCGCCGAGATTGTCGTGCGCTGCCTCCAGGAGGAGGGGGTCGAGTACGTCTTCGGCTATCCCGGCGGCGCGGTGCTGTTCATCTACGACGAGCTGTTCAAGCAGGACAAGGTGAAGCACGTCCTGGTGCGCCACGAGCAGGGCGCGGTGCACGCCGCCGACGGCTACTCGCGCTCCTCGAAAAAGGTCGGCGTGTGCCTTGTCACCTCCGGCCCGGGCGTGACCAACGCCGTCACCGGCATCGCCACGGCGTACATGGACTCGATCCCGCTCGTCGTGCTGACCGGACAGGTGCCGACGCACGCGATCGGCCTCGACGCTTTCCAGGAATGCGACACGGTCGGCATCACGCGCCCGTGCGTGAAGCACAACTTCCTGGTGAAGAACGTGAAGGACCTCGCCTCCACGATCAAGAAGGCATTCCACATCGCAGCCACCGGGCGCCCGGGGCCGGTGCTGGTCGACATCCCGAAGGACGTGACGCAGCACGCCTGCGAGTTCCAGTACCCCGAGAGCGTGCAGATGCGCTCGTACAACCCGGTGCGCAAGGGCCACGCCGGGCAGATCAAGAAAGCGGTGCAGCTCCTGCTCGAGGCCGAGCGCCCGATGGTGTACACGGGCGGCGGCGTGGTGCTCTCGGACGCCTCTCTTTTGTTGAGGGAATTGGTCAGAAACCTGGGCTTCCCGTGCACGAACACGCTGATGGGACTGGGCGCCTACCCGGCGACCGACAAGCAGTTCCTCGGCATGCTCGGCATGCACGGCACTTACGAAGCGAACATGGCGATGCAGCACTGCGACGTGCTGCTCGCGATCGGCGCGCGCTTCGACGACCGCGTCATCGGCAACCCGGCCCACTTCGCGCAGAACCCGCGCAAGATCATCCACATCGACATCGACCCGTCGTCGATCTCCAAGCGCGTGAAGGTCGACGTGCCGATCGTCGGCAACATTCCCGACGTGCTCGAGGATCTGCTGAAGCTTCTGAAAGGCACCGCGCCGCGCGATATCGCCCCCTGGTGGAAACAAATCAACGAATGGCGCGCGAAGGACTGCCTGCGCTACGACCGCAAGTCGGCGATCATCAAGCCGCAGTTCGTGCTGGAGAAGCTCTACGAGGTGACCAAGGGCGAAGCCTTCGTCACGTCCGACGTCGGCCAGCACCAGATGTGGGCGGCGCAGTTCTACAAGTTCAACGAGCCGCGGCGCTGGATCAACTCCGGCGGCCTGGGCACCATGGGCTTCGGCCTGCCGGCGGCGATGGGCGTGCAGCTCGCCAATCCCGGCGCCACGGTGGCCTGCGTCACCGGCGAGTCCTCGATCCAGATGTGCCTGCAGGAGCTGTCGACCTGCAAGCAGTACCGCCTGCCGATCAAGATCGTCAATTTGAACAACAAGTACATGGGGATGGTGCGGCAGTGGCAGCAGTTCTTCCACGGCAACCGCTATTCCGAGTCCTACATGGACGCGCTGCCCGACTTCGTGAAGCTCGCCGAGGGCTACGGCCACCGCGGCGTGCTGATCGAGAAGCCCTCCGACGTCGAAGGCGCGCTGCGCGAAGCCTTCGCCGCGAAGAACGATCTCGTGTTCCTCGACTTCCTCACCGACCAGAAGGAGAACGTCTACCCGATGATCCCCGGCGGCAAAGGGATCACCGAGATGATCCTCTACGAGGATCTGTGAGTAGACACATCATTTCCGTCCTCGTGGAGAACGAGGCGGGCGCACTGTCCAGGATCTCGGGCCTGTTCTCCGCGCGCGGCTACAACATCGAGACCCTGACGGTGGCGCCGACCGAGGATGCCTCGATGTCGCGCATGACCATCGTCACCACCGGCTCCGAGGACGTGGTCGAGCAGATCACCAAGCAGCTGAACAAGCTGATCGAGGTGGTGAAGGTGATCGACCTGTCGGAAGCCGAGCACATCGAGCGCGAGCTGATGCTGATCAAGGTGCGCGCCGGCCTGAAGGAGCGCGAGGACATGAAGCGCATGGCCGACATCTTCCGCGGCCGGATCATCGACGTGTCGGACAACACCTACACCATCGAGCTGACCGGCGACGGCGCCAAGCTCGACGCGTTCATCAGGTCGCTCGACCAGGGCGCCATCATCGAGACGGTGCGTACAGGGGCAAGCGGGATCGGACGCGGCAATCGCGTCCTTCGAGTCTAGTTCTTCAGGGGAAAAGCAAATGAAGGTTTATTACGACAAGGACGCCGATCTTTCATTGGTGAAAGGCAAGAAGGTCACCATTATCGGCTACGGCTCGCAGGGCCATGCGCACGCGCAGAACCTGCAGGAATCGGGCGTGAAGGTGACCGTCGCCCTGAGGAAGGGCGGCGCCTCCTGGGACAAGGCGAAGAAAGGCGGCGTCAAGGTCGCCGAGCTCGCCCCGGCGATCAAGGGCGCCGACATCGTCATGGTGCTGCTGCCCGACGAGCACCACGCCGCGGTCTACCAGGAGTACATTGAACCGAACATCAAGAAAGGCGCCTCGCTCGCCTTCGCGCACGGCTTCAACATCCACTACGGCCTGATCCAGCCGCGCGCCGACCTCGACGTGTGGATGGTCGCGCCCAAGGCGCCGGGCCACACGGTGCGCTCGACCTTCGCGGCAGGCGGCGGAGTCCCGATGCTGATCGCGGTTCACCGCGATCCGTCCAAGAAGGCGCGCGACGTGGCGCTGTCCTACGCCGCGGCGATCGGCGGCGGCAAGGCGGGCATCATCGAGACCAACTTCAAGGAAGAGACCGAGACCGACCTCTTCGGCGAGCAGACCGTGCTGTGCGGCGGCTGCGTCGAGCTGGTGAAGGCGGGCTTCGACACGCTGGTCGACGCGGGCTACGCGCCGGAAATGGCGTATTTCGAATGCCTGCACGAGCTGAAGCTGATCGTCGACCTGATGTACGAGGGCGGCATCGGCACCATGAACTATTCGATCTCCAACAACGCCGAGTACGGCGAGTACACGTCCGGGCCCAAGATCATCGACGAGGGCACGCGCAAGCGCATGAAGGAGGTGCTCGGGCGCATCCAGTCGGGCGAGTACGCCAAGGAGTTCGTGCTCGAGAACCGCGCCGGCGCGCCGACGCTGCTCTCGCGCCGTCGCATGACCGCCGAGCTGCCGATCGAGAAGGTCGGCGCGCGGCTGCGCGAGATGATGCCCTGGATCAAGCGCAATCGCCTGGTGGACACGTCCAAGAACTAGCGTAGTGTCGCGGCGCTACCCCCACCCGTTCATCGCCCGTGAAGGGTGGGTTTTCGTGCTGATCGCGCTTGGAATTTCCCTTTTGATTGGGGTGTTCCTCGGGTGGTGGTGGTCGATCCCGTTCTGGCTCGCCGGGATCTTCATCCTGCAGTTCTTCCGCGATCCGCCGCGCAGCATTCCCGACGATCCGCGCGCGGTGCTGTCGGCCGCCGACGGGCGCGTGGTCGAGGTGAGCCGCGCGCAGGATCCGTACGTGAAGCGCGACGCGCTGAAAGTGAGCGTGTTCATGAACGTGTTCAACGTTCACTCGAACCGCTCGCCGGTCGACGGCACGGTGAAGGAGCGCTGGTACTTTCCCGGCGCGTTCGTCAACGCGGCGCTCGACAAGGCGTCGCTCGAGAACGAGCGCAACGCGCTCTGGCTGCGCACACGCGACGGCCACGACGTGACCTGCGTGCAGGTCGCGGGGCTGATCGCGCGCCGCATCCTGTGCTATGTTGGCGCCGGCGCCGAGCTCGAGCGCGGCCAGCGCTTCGGCTTCATCCGCTTCGGATCGCGCGTCGACGTCTACCTGCCGCTCGACGCCGAGGTGAAGGCGGCGATCGGCGACAAGGTGTATGCCGCGGAGAGCGTGCTCGCATGGCTGACGCCCCCGAATACGAGCCGGAGGAAGTAGTAGACCCCGACGTCGACCCGCGCGTAGACCCGCGCGCCGACCCGCGCGCGGGAGCGCGCGTGGGCCTGCGCCGCCGAGGCATCTACCTGCTGCCCAACCTCTTCACCACGGGCGTGCTGTTCTGCGGCTTCTTCGCCATCGTGCAGGCGATGAACGGCCGCTTCGACATCGGCTGCATCGCGATCTTCATCGCCATGGTGCTCGACGGCATGGACGGGCGCGTCGCGCGCTGGACCAACACGCAGAGCGAGTTCGGCGCGCAGTACGACTCGATCGCCGACATGGTCGCGTTCGGCGCCGCGCCGGCGCTCATGGCCTACATCTGGGTGCTGAAGGACCTGGGCACCGCCGGCTGGATCGGCGCCTTCATCTACTGCGCCGGCACCGGCATCCGCCTGGCGCGCTTCAACGCCAACATCGCGGTGGTCGACAAGCGCTACTTCCAGGGTCTGCCGAGCCCGTCGGGCGCGGCGGTGATGGTGGGCTTCGTCTGGGCGCTGGTCGATTTCGGCTTCGTCCCGCGCGAGCACGCCTGGCTTGCGCCGCTCACCTGGGGGGTCGCGGTGTTCGCCGGCGTCACCATGGTGTCGAACGTGCCCTACTGGAGCTTCAAGGAAGTGAACTGGAGGAAGCGCGTGCCGCTCTGGGTGATCCTCGCCTGCGTGGTGGCGCTCTCCATCATCGCCTCCAGCCCGTCGCTCGTCCTGTTCGCCCTCGTCATGGGCTACGCCGTCTCCGGCTACGTCATGTGGGCGATGGGCCACCGCGCGCGGCCGGTGCTGCCGGAGGAGTGACCGCCAGGCTGCCGGCTTCAGCCGCGGCTGCGGTTCTGTTTGCTTCTTTCCGTTGGGCGCTTGGATTGACGCGGTACGTTGAGCCGTGGAGCAGTGGCCTCGCGGACCTGCTTGCGATTCGGCGTACTGCGCGTCTTGGCAGGAGTTTTGGGTTTCATGACGGTCATCCTCTCAGAGTCAGCCTGCGCCAACCGCGGTCGCGCGCGATTTTTTCGAGCGAGATATCCGGATCGACCGCGACCGGATGCGTCACGCGCTCGAGCAGCGGCAGGTCGTTGATCGAGTCGCTGTAGAACCAGCTCTCTTCGAAATTACCGAGCACCTTGTCGCGCGCAGCGAGCCAGCGCTCGAGATGCTCGATCTTCCCCTCGCGCATGCAGGGGGCGCCGACGACGTCGCCGGTGAAGCGGCCGTGCTCGATCTGCGGCTCGGTGGCGATCAGGTGCTCGACGCCGAAGGCGGCGGCGATCGGCTCGGTGAGGAAGCGGTTGGTGGCGGTGATGATGGCGATTAGATCCTTGCCGTGGCTCCGGATCAGCTCGCGCGCCGCCGGCAGCATGCGCGGCTCGATGCGCGCCTGCACGAATCGCTGGCGCAAGCCGAGGAGGGTGGACATGTCGTGCGCGGGATAGAAGCGCAGGTAGAAGCGCACGTACTCGAGGGCCGCCGCCTCGCCGCTGCGGTACCGGCGGTCCATCTCGTGGTTTGCCGCGCGCTCGGAAGCGGGAAGCACTCCGCGCTCGACCAGGAAATCGAGCCACTCGACGTCGGTGTCGCCGCTAAGAAGCGTGTTGTCGAGATCGAACAGCGCCAGTTTCATGCAGCCGGATGTTCTGCTCGGCGACGGTGTCGGCGATCGCGTGCACCGCGGCGCGGATCACGTGCTCGTCGATCGCGCCGATGCAGCCGACGCGCAGCGTGTCGACCTGGGTGAGCTTGCCCGGGTAGAGCACGAAGCCCTTCTCGCGCACGCGGTCGTAGAACTTCTGGAAGTCGTAGTTCGGGTCGCTCGGCGCGTGGAAGGTCACGATCACCGGCGCTTGGTGCTTGGGGTCCAGGAACAGCTTGAACCCGAGGCGCGTCATTCCCTCAATGAGCACCTCGCAATTGCGGCGGTAGCGCGCGCCGCGCGCCGCGCGGCCGCCCTCGGCGGCGAACTGCTCGAGCGCCGCATGCAGTGCGGCCACGATCACGGTGGGCGGCGTGAAGCGCCACTGCGCGGTCTTCTCCATGTTGACCCACTGGTCGTGCAGGTCGAGTACCAGAGAGTGGGCATTGCCCGCGCATTTCTCGAGGACAGTCTTGCGAATCAGGGCAAACCCCATTCCCGGCGGCCCTTCGAGGCATTTGCCGGAGGCCGCGACCAGCGCGTCGCACGCGCCTTCGATCGGGACCGCCGCAAACGAGCTCATCGCGTCGACCAGCAGGCTCTTCTTGTGACGCGCCACGACCGCGGCGATTTCCGCCAGCGGGTTCAGCACGCCGGTGCTGGTCTCGCAGTGCACCAGCGCCACGTGCGTGATCGACGGGTCGCGCGCGAGGGCCGCGTCCACCGCCGCTGGCTTGACGGGTTCGCGCTCTTCGAACTCCAGGACGGTGGCCTTGCGGCCGAGAATCCCGCAGATGCGCTGGATGCGCTTGCAGTACGCGCCGTTCAGCGGGACCAGGACGTGGCCGTCTTTCGGCACCAGGGTGCCGAGCATCGCTTCCACCGCGAAAGTGCCGCTGCCCTGGAGCGGGACGCAGACGTGCGATTCTTTCAAACCCACGACGTCCAAAAGCATGGCGCGAACGCGGCGGTTGATTTCGATGAAGCCGGTGTCGCGCGAGCCCCAGTCGCGCACCATGGCGAGCTTGGTGGCGGTCGAAGTGGTGAGCGGACCAGGGGTAAGGAGGATGGGCTCTTTCATGCTTTCTCCAGGTTGAAGCGCCAGGCCTGGGACTTGGCGAGCAGCACGCGGGTGGCGAGCGCGTAGAGCAGGCACACGCCGACCGATGCGAGCACCACCAGGGTGCCGAGGGCGCAGGCGGGGCCGACGTCGCCGGCCTCGTCCATGTTCATGATCGCGACCGCGGCGAGGATGGTGTGCGGGGCGTACAGAAACACCACGCACGACAGGGTCGAGATCGACACCACGAAATAGTAGCGCGCGATCTCGAGGATAGCGGGCAGGCACACCGGCACCGTGACGCGCCAGAACGTCTTGTAGAACGGCACCTTGAGCGAGGCCGAGACCGACTCGTACTCGTCGTCGAGCGCCTTCAGCGCGGTGACCGCGGTGAGGTGGCCCGAGGTGTAGTAGTGCACGACGGTGGAGATCGCGAGGATCGCCATCGTCTGATAGAGGAAGTTGATCGGATTCTGCGGATGGTTGAAAAACATGATGTAGCCGAGGCCCAGCACCAGCCCGGGCACCGCCATCGACAGCAGCGCGAGCAGCCGCAGCACCGGCCGCAGCGGCCCGAGGCCGCGCGTCTTCTCCAGCAGGTACGCGGTGCAGAACACGAACACCGTCCCGATCACCGCGGTCCACGCGCCCATCTTCAGGCTGTTCCAGAACGCCGGCGCGTAGTCGCCGCCGACCAGCGCGTAGTGGTAGTGCTTGAGGGTAAAGCCGAGGTTGTACGGCCACAGGTGGATGAGCGAGGTGTACACCGCCATGCCGAGCACCGCGAGCAGCAGCAGGCACACCAGCGCGCTGTATCCGAGCATCAGGTTGTCGAACAGCGGGCGCGGCTTCGGGATGAACGGCACCGAGCGCGCCGTGAGATTGGCGGTGAGCCGGCGGCGCACCATCCAGTCGACGCCGAACGCCACCACCGAGGGCACGAGCAGCAGCAGGCCGACCACCGCGCCGATCGAGAAGTTGAACTGGCCGATCACCTGCTTGAACACGTCCACGGCGAGCACGTTGAAGTTGCCGCCGATCACCTTGGGCGCGCCGAAATCGCTGATGGTGTAGGTGAACACCACGGTGAACGCCGACAGCAGGCCGTACTTGCAGCCCGGCAGCGTGATGGTGAAGAAGCGGCGCAGCCGGCGCGTGCCGAGCGCATCGGCGGCTTCGTACAGGCGCCCGTCGGCCAGCGCCAGCGCCGCGATCAGGATCATCAGCGCGTGCGGAAAGCAGTTGAACACTTCCGCCAGGATGATCCCCGGCGGACCATAGATCGAGCTGATGCCGAGCGCCTGCATCGGTCCCTTCAGCGCCCCCTGGTTGCCGAACCACTGGATGAGCGAGATTGCCGGCAGCAGCGACGGGGCGAGCAGGGGAATCAGCGCGATCAGCCGCAGCGTGCCCTTGAACGGCATGCAGCTGCGCGTCAGCGCATAGGCGAACATGAACGCCGCGGGCACGGTGATGGCGGCGACCGCCAGCGACACCCAGACCGAATTCCATACCGCGCGCGCCAGCGACGGCGTGGCGAAGTAGTTCGCGAAGTGCACCAGGCCGACGTAGTTGCCGTTGCTGTCCTGGACCGCGCGTACGAAGATCGCGGCCATCGGCGCGAGCAGGAACAGCGCGAGCCCGAGGCCGGTGAGAACGAGCAACGCCCTGGCGATGAACTCGACGCCGAGCAGTGGGGGCCGCTCGGCGGCCAGGACCGCGCTCACGCAGCGCTCATGACGCGAATACGCGGATGCGGTCGGGACGCAGCGCGAGCCTGAGCCCGGCGCCCTCGCGGATGCCGAGCTCGCGCACCTGGTTGAGCGAGAAGAACACGCTCAGCGCCTGGCCCTCGAGCTCGGGAACCTGGATTTCGGCCAGGCAGTGCCCGCCGAGGAACTCGACTTTCGCGATCTGCCCGTGCATCTGGTTCGATTCGCTGTCCAGGTTGCCTTCCACGACCCGGTCTTCGGGACGCAGGTAGAGCCGCACCCGCGTGCCCGCGGCATGCGGCGTGGCGCCGTTGACCGCCGAGAGTGCGAGGCGGCCGGCCTGGTAGCGGCCGGCGCCGAGCGACACCGCGCTCAGCACGTTCACCCGGCCGACGAAGTCGGCGACGAACGGCGTCGCCGGCTGCTCGTAGATCTCGCGCGGCGTGCCGACCTGCTCGAGCGCGCCCTTGTTCATCACCACCACGCGGTCGGCCATCGACAGCGCCTCTTCCTGGTCGTGCGTCACCATGATCGTGGTGACGCCGACCTTCTTCTGCAGGCCGCGGACCTCGCCGCGCAGCCGCACGCGCTCGATCGCATCCAGAGCCGACAAGGGTTCATCCAATAAAAGTAAGCCCGGAGACGTAGCAAGCGCACGCGCGAGCGCCACGCGCTGCTGCTGCCCGCCCGAAAGCTGGCTCGGGTACTTCGGCTCGCTGCCCGGCAGCCCGACCAGCTTGAGCAGCTCCGCTACCCGGAGGCGCACCTCGGCGCGCGCCATGCGCCGGTTGACCAGGCCATAGCCGACGTTGTCAGCCACCGTGAGGTTGGGAAACAGCGCATAGGACTGGAACACGATGCCGTAGTCGCGCTGCGCCGGCGGCAGCACGGAGATGTCGCGGCCGTTCTGCACGATCCGGCCGACGCTCTGCGTCTCGAGGCCGGCGATGATGCGTAGCAGCGTGGTCTTGCCGCAGCCCGACGGGCCGAGGAGGCAGACGAATTCTCCCTGGCCGACCGCCAGGCTGACGTCGCTGAGCGCCGCGAAGCCGCCGAAGTGCTTGGAAACTCCTTCGACGGCTAACGCGGTAGCGTCACTTCGGTTCGGCTTTTGCGTTATAGCGCTTTTCCCACTCGGCGAGGATGCGGTCGCGGTTCTTCGCCGCCCACGCAAAGTCGTTCTTCACCAGCATCGATTCGTAGTTCGACGGCAGGTTGGGCAGCGGCTTGGCCACGCCTGGCAGGGCGACGATCGCGTAGTTCTTCGCGTACAGCTCGTTCGCGCCGCGCGTCACCGACCAGTCGAGCAGCTTGCGCGCGGCCGCCTGCTTCTTGCTCGCCTTCATGATCGCCGAGGCTTCCATGTCCCAGCCCACGCCTTCTTTCGGGAAGATCAGGTCCACCGGCGCGCCCGAGGCCTTGGTGGCGTTGCCGCGGTACTCGAACGAGATGCCCATGACGAACTCGCCGGCGCCCGCCTGGCGGCAGGGCTTGGAGCCCGAGTGCACGTACTGCGCGATGTTCTCGTGCAGCGCGTCCATGTATTTCCAGCCCTCAGCCTCGCCGAAGAGCTGCAGCCACGCGGTCACGTCGAGAAACCCGGTGCCGCTCGATGCGGGATGCGGCATGGTGATCTGGCCCTTGTAGACCGGCTTCAGCAGGTCCTTCCAGCTTTCCGGCTTGGGCAGGTTGCGCTTCTTCGCCTCGACCGTGTTGAAGCAGATGGTCGCGCCCCACACGTCCATGCCGACCCACATCGGCGGCTTCTTCGCGTCGACGAAGCGCTGGTTGAGTTTCTCGACGCCTTGCGGCGCGTAAGGCGTCAGCATGCCCTCCTGCTCGAGCACCAGCAGGCTGGTTGCGGCAAGTCCGAGCACCACGTCGGCCTGCGGATTGGCCTTTTCGGCGAGCAGCTTGGCGGTGACGACGCCGGTCGAGTCGCGCACCCAGCGGATCTCGACGTCCTTGACCGCGGCCTCGAAGGCGTCCTTGTAGGCCTTGAGCTGGTCGGTCTCGATCGCCGTGTACACCAGGATCGGGGTGCGCTGCGCCAGGGCGAGCGATGCGCTCAGGGCGAGGGCGGTCAGCGCGGCGAGTTGCAACAGATACTTCAACATGGATAGTCTCCCAGTGAGGCTGCTGATACGCAGTTGATTATTCTTATTGTCGAAAGGCATTGTTACCGGATGAAGCAGGGGTTGCAAGGGGAGCTCGCGCAGCACCTGGCGGCGTACCGCCCGGGCTGGAGCCTGCCGCGTCCCTTCCATCGCGACGAAGCGGTGTATCGCGCTGATATCGAGAGAATTTGGCGCAAGGGGTGGCTATTCGCCGGCCACGGCTGCGAGATCCGCAGCCCGGGCGACTGGCTGACGCTGCAGGTCGACACCGACTCGATCATCGTGATCCGCGGCGAGGACGGGAAGGTGCGGGCGCTGCACAACGTCTGCCGCCACCGCGGCTCGCAGATCTGCGCCCCGGGGCGCGGCTCGAGCCGGCGCCTGGTGTGCCCGTACCACCAGTGGACCTACGACACGACCGGCGCGCTGGTTTTCTGCCGCGGCATGCATGACTTCGATCGCAAGGGTTTTTCACTAAAGCAAGTTTCTTGTGAAACCGTCGAAGGCCTGATCTTCATTTCATTGGCGCAAGCCCCGCCCCCTTTCGCTCAGGCGCGCGAGCTGATGGCGCCCTACCTGCGGCCGCAGGGGTTCGAGCGGGCCAAGGTGGCGAAGCAGGTCGACTACGAAATCGCGGCGAACTGGAAGCTCGTGTGGGAGAACAACCGCGAGTGCTTCCACTGCAACGTCAACCACCCGCAGTACATCAAGGCGAACTGGGACCATTACAACTCCGACGATACGACGACCGAAGTTCGCGCGGCGATCGATCGCGTGGTCAAGAAGAGTGAAACCAAATGGGCGGCTGCGGGCCTCGCCGTGTCGCATCGCGACACCGGCATGACGCAGTTTCCGGATGCCGAGCGCGGCATCTGGTACTCGGCCAACCGCACCGCGCTGGTCGAAGGCTGGGTGAGCGAGTCGATGGACGGCGCCCAGGTCTCCACGCTGATGGGCGAATACCGCGACCCAGACGTCGGCACGGTGCGCGCGCGCACGCTGCCCAATTTCTGGAATCACTCGAGCTGCGACCACGGCGTGAGCACGCTCCTGCTTCCCGCCGGGCCGCGCAAGACGCTCGCGCGCGTCACGTGGCTCGTGCACGAAGACGCGGTCGAGGGCCGCGATTACCAGCTCGGCAAGCTGATGCCGTTCTGGCAGCTCACCTCCGAGCAGGACTGGGCGATCTGCGAGCGCCAGCAGAAGGGCGTCGACTCGACCGCCTACGAGCCCGGGCCTTACTCGAAGCACAAGGAATACAACGTCGACGCGTTCGTGCAGTGGTACGTCAAGACGCTGACGTCGTAATCATCGGCGGTGGGGCGATCGGCTGCTCGATCGCCTACCACCTTTCCCGCTTTTCGAAGAAAAGCATCCTGCTGCTGGAGAAGGCGCAGCTGACCCACGGCTCGACCTGGCACGCCGCCGGCCTGGTCGGCCAGCTGCGCAGCAAGCGCAACCTCACGCGCCTCATGCAGAACAGCGTCGCCCTTTATCGGACGCTCGAGCGCGAAACCGGCCAGGCGATCGACTGGCACGAAGTCGGCAGCGTGCGCCTCGCTTCGTCGGCCGAGCGCTGGTCGGAGATGAAACGCGCCGCGACCACCGCGCGCGGCTTCGGCTTCGAGATGGAGCTGATCTCCCCGAAAGAGGCGCAGGCGAAGTTCCCCTACATCACCCTGGACGGCGTCGCGGGCGCGGCGTGGGTGCCGAGCGACGGCTACGTCGATCCTTCGAGTCTCGCGCAAGCGCTCGCGAAGGGCGCGCGTTCCGCTGGCGTGAAGATCCTGCAGGACACACGCGTCACCGGGTTCGAATCCAAGGATCGACGAATCACGCAGGTCCTGACCGACAAAGGCGCAATCGACTGCGAGATCGTGGTCATCGCCGCCGGCATCTGGTCGCGCGCAGTCGGTGCGCTGATGGACGTGCGCATTCCCGCGGCGGCGCTCGAGCACCAATACATGGTCACCGAGCCGATGAAGGAACGAAATCCGAAGCTTCCGACGCTGCGCGACCCGGACCGGAACTTCTATCTCAAGCCCGAGGTCGGCGGCTTCGCGGTCGGCGGATGGGAGATGGGCACGCCGTCGTTCCACGCCGCGGGCGTGCCGTTCGAGTTCGCGCAGGAGCTGCTGCCGCCGAACATGGACCGCTTCGAGGAAATCGCGCTCGCCACCGCGGAGCGCATCCCGGCGTTCGGCGAGCTCGGGCTGAAGCAGCTCATCAACGGCCCGATCCCGGTATCGCCCGACGGCGAGCCGATCATGGGACAGGCTGTGGAGCGCGACAACGTGTTCGTCGCGTGCGGCTTCACTTCCGGCATCGCCGCTGCGGGCGGAGCCGGGCGCGCCATGGCCGAGTGGATCGTGCAGGGCTACCCGGAAATGGACCTCTGGCCCTTCGACCTGCGGCGCTTCGGCGACTTCCATTCGGGCACGCGCGCGCTGCATGAGCGCGCGGTGCACGCCTACGGCTCGTACTACCACCTGCACTATCCCGGCGAGGAGTTGACGGTCGCGCGCGATGCGCGCCGCAGCCCGCTCTGGCAAACGCTCAAGGAGCGCGGCGCGGTCTACGGGTCGAAGTTCGGCTGGGAGCGGCCCAACTGGTTTTCTTCTCCTGGAATGCAGGACAAACCCAGTTTTGAGGGCAAGCCGAACTGGTTCGAGCACGTCGCGGCCGAGCACCGCGCGGTACGCGAGCGCGTCGCGCTGTTCGATTTCAGCTCTTTCAGCAAGTTCGAGATCACGGGCCGCGGCGCATTCGCGGCGCTGCAGCGAATCGTCGCCAATGACCTCGAGAAGCCCGCCGGCTCCGTGGTCTACACGCAGCTCTGCAACGAGAAGGGGGGCATCGAGGCGGATCTCACGGTGGTGAGGCTCTCGGCGGAGCATTTCTACATCGTTACGGGATCCGGTTTCGCCGTCAGGGACGGGCAGTGGATCTCGCGCCAGCTGCCCGCGGAGGTGCAGTTCAAGGAAGTCACTTCCTCGCGTGCGGTGATCAACGTCCAGGGGCCGCAGTCACGCGAGCTCCTGTCGCGGGTCGCCGAAGGCGACCTCTCGAACGCCGCCTTCCCCTACCTGGCCGCGCGCGAGATCCGCGTCGGCTTCGCGCCGGTGCTCGCGTTGCGTCTCACCTACGCTGGCGAGCTCGGCTGGGAGTTGCACGTGCCGAGCGAGTACGCGCTGCATGTCTATGAAGCCCTGTGGGATGCCGGCCAGGACATCGGCGTCGCCAATGCCGGATACCGCGCGGTCGATTCGCTGCGGCTGGAGAAGGGCTACCGCTACTGGAGCAGCGAGCTCTCGCCGGATGCGAATCCGTACGAGACCGGACTCGGCTTCGCCGTGGCGCTCGACAAGGGCGACTTCATCGGCCGTGCGGCGCTGCAGAAGATTCGCAAAGAGGGAACGAGGCGAAAACTCGCTTGCTTTCTCATGGACGGCTTCGTGCCGTTGCACGGCGGCGAAGCGATCCTGCACGAAGGAAGGGTGATCGAGACCGTGACGAGCGGTGGTTTCGGTCACACCATCGGCAAGTCGATCGCGTACGGTTTCGTGCCCATGGAGCTTGCCAAGGCCACAGGCTTCGAGATCGAAAGCTTCGGCGTGCGCCACGCCGCGCGCTTGAGCGAGCGCGTCCCCTACGACCCCGAGCGCCGCAAGATTGTAAATTGTTGACAATCGGCAATCCGTGGCCAGACAATCGCGGGTGGCCCTCTCCCCGATCGAGCTGCTGCGCCAGGAGTCGCTGACCTCCCTCGTCCAGAGGGAAATCGAGCGCCGCATCGTCGCCGGGGAGCTCGTCCCGGGCGCCAAGCTGAACGAAGCCGAGCTCGCCGCCGCCATGGGGATCTCCCGCGGGCCGGTGCGCGAGGCGTTCCGCGCGCTCGAGCAGGCGGGCCTCGTGCACACCGAGAAGAACCGAGGCGTGTTCGTGCGCCAGGTTTCGCTCGAGGAGGCGAACGAGATCTACGAGGTGCGCGCCGCGCTCGAGGCGCAGATCGGCAAGCTTGCCGCGAAGCGCGCCACGGCGCCGCAGCTCGAGCGCCTGCGCGCGATCGTCAAGCGCATGCAGGCGGTCGGCCGCAAGCGCGATCCCGACGCCTACTTTCCGCTCAACATCGAGTTTCACGAGGCGCTCGCCGAGGCCGCCGGGAACCGGGCGCTCGCAGCGAACTACCGCCGCGTGGTCAACGAGCTCAATCTCTACCGGCGCGAAGCGATCCAGCGCAACGTCGACATCATCCCGGTCTCGACCAAGGAGCACGCGGCGATCGTGGACGCGGTGGCGAGGGGCGACGCGCGGCTTGCCGAGCGCCTGCTCTACGAGCACGTGATCAACAGCCGCTCGCGGCTGCACGACTTCAAGCGCGCGGCGGCCTAGTGGCGACCCGGACGGCGCTGAGGGCGATGGACCGCGTGATCGCGGTCATCGACCAGGTCAGTATCTGGTCGGGGAAAGCGATCGCGTGGCTGATCTTCCCGATGATCGCGATGCTGGGCGGCGAGGTTATCGTGCGCTACGCCTACGCCCCGTCGATCTGGGCGCTCGACGTCGCGACCATGCTCTACGGCACGCACTACCTGATGGCGGCCGCCATGACCCTGTACCTGGGTAAGCACATCCGGACCGATTTCTTCTACGGCAACTGGGCGCCGCGCACCCAGGCGTGGGTCGACGTGATCTGTTACCTGCTGCTTTTTCTTCCGGGCATGGTGATGTTCGTGTGGCTGAGCTGGGATTTCGCGGCCGAGTCCTGGGACCTGGGGGAGCGCCTGATGACGACCTGGCGGCCGCCGGCGTACTGGTTCAAGTCCGTCATCCCGCTGAGCGCGGCGCTGCTGCTGCTGCAGGGCATCTCTGAGCTGCTCAAGTCGGTGAAGCTGCTGCTCACCGGCGTCGATATCCGTCACCGCGAGGCGCCCGGTGAGATCACCTGACGCGCAGGGCCGGGCACGGCCTTGAGCCTCGAAATCTACGGCCTGATCCTGCTGGTGCTGCTGTTCGGCGTCATCTGCCTGGGGTTCCCGATTTCCTTCACGCTGATCACGCTCGGCATGGTGTTCGGCTACATCGCGCTCGGCGAGCGGGTGTTTCACCTGATGACGCTCTCGTATTTCGGCACCATGACCGATACCGTGCTCGCGGCGGTGGCCCTGTTCACGTTCATGGGCTACGTGCTGGAGAGCGCCGGCTTGATGGAGCGCTTGTTCCGCGCGGTGCAGCTCATCTCGGGCCGCATCAGGGGCTCGCTCTACATGGCCACCATTTTCACGGCGACCCTGTTCGCGGCGGCGACCGGGATCGTGGGCGCGTCGGTGACGATCATCGGCTTGATGGCCGCACCGGTGATGAAGAAGGCGGGCTACAACACCGGCCTGTCCGCAGGCACGATCTGCGCCGGCGGCACGCTGGGCATCCTGATCCCGCCGAGCGTCATGCTGGTGGTCATGGGGCCGGTGTTCTCGGTCTCCGTTTCACGGCTCTATGCGGCCGCGATCATTCCGGGCCTGCTGCTCGCGTTTATCTACCTTTCCTACACCATGACACGCGTGATGCTGAACCCCTCATTGGGGCCCGCGCTCTCCGACGAAGAGCTGAAAGTGCCGACGAGCTTCCTGGTGCGGGAGTTCTTCGTCGGCCTGATTCCGCCGGTGACCTTGATCCTGGTAACACTCGGCTCGATCATCTCCGGGCTCGCCACGCCGACCGAAGGCGCGGCGCTCGGCTGCCTCGGGGCGCTGGGCGTGACCGCATCCCATGGGCGGCTGACCTTCAAGATCATCAAGGAATCCGCCTTCCGCACCGCCGAGACGACGAGCATGGTGATGATCCTGCTCGCGGCGTCGACCTTCATGGGCGTGGTTTTCTCCGCGATGGGAACGCCCAAGTTCATCGCCGAAACCATGCTGGCGTGGGACTTTCCGCCCGCGGTCTTCCTGCTCGGGCTGCTGGTGGTCTGCTTCATCCTCGGCTGGCCGCTGGAATGGGTGCCGATCGTGGTGGTGATCGTGCCGATCTTCCTGCCGGTCCTCACGCAGCTTAAGACCGACATGATCTGGTTCTCCATCCTGCTGGCCGTGACCCTGCAGACCTGCTGGCTTTCCCCGCCGGTCGCGCTGTCGGCCTACTATCTGAAGGGAATCATGCCGGAGTGGGAACTGCTGGAAATCTACAAGGGGATGATGCCGTTCATGTTCCTGCAGGCCATCGCGGTGGCGCTGCTCTATATTTTTCCGCAGATCGTGATGTGGCTGCCGAACCTGCTGTTCGGCTGATCCGTAGCTAAACCGTTCCTGATCGAGGAGGGCAGCATGAGCAAGAGAAGCGCGAAACTGAATACGCAGGCCAGGGCGGCGGCATCACGCCGCAAGTTCCTCGGCGCCGCCACCGCCGCAACCACCGGCGCCGCGATGCTCGGATTCCCGATGATTGCAAGAGCGCAGGCGCCGCAGATCCGGTGGAAGCTGCAGAGCGCCAACCCCGCGGGTACCCCGCACATGGAGCTGCTGAGCCGGCTGGTCGCGAATATCGACAGCATGTCGGGCGGGCGGCTGAAGATCGAGGTGCTGCCGAGCGGCGCGATCGTGGCGCCGTTCGAGATCCTCGACGGCGTCAACAAGGGGATTGTCGAGGCCGGCCAATGGTGGACGCACTATGCGACGGGCAAGCACCCGGCCGGCGGATTGTTCAGCGCGCCCATCGGTGGCGCCGGCAGCGGCCTCGACCAGATGAACCACCTGTCGTGGTACCTGCGCGGCGGCGGCCGCGAGCTCTACCTCGAGTACTACCAGAAGATCCTCAAGGCCGACGTGCAGGCGTTCCTCTACGCCCCGGATGGCCCGGAGGCCTTCGGCTGGGTGAAGCGCGTGCCCAAGACCGTCGCCGAGTACACCAAGATGCGCTTCCGCATGTCGTCGGGCCTGCCCTCCGATGTACTGAAGGACATGGGCGGGGTGCCGATGAACCTGGCGGGTGCGGAGGTGATCCCGGCGGCCGAGCGCGGCCTGATCGACGGCGTCGAGTGGATCAATCCGGCCAACGACCTGAAGCTCGGACTGTCGGACGTGTTCAAGAACTACTCCTTGCAGGGTCTGCACCAGGCGATCGACATCGCAGATGTCGTCATCAGCGGCAGGAAGTGGCGCGAGCTCACGCCCGACCTGCAGGCGATCGTGCAGACGGCGATGACGACGTCGATCTTCGAGGCTATCCTGTATTTCGTCGATGAGAACTCGAAGGCGCTGCAGGTGCTCACCCGGGACAAGGGCGTCAAGATGTTCGACGCGCCGAGCGGCTACGCTTCCGCGTTCATCAAGTCGGCGAAGAAGGTGCTGGCGCAATACGAGGCCAAGGACGCGTTTTTCAAGCGCGTGCTGGAGTCGCAGCGCAAATTTGCCAGCACCGTGGTCCCCTACACCAAGGAAACCAACAAGCTCACGCAGCTGATCGCGGGCGCCGCCGAAGGCTCATGAAAGACACTGTCACTGTAAACGGCACCCGCTACCGCTGGCCGAAAAAGCCGGTGGCCGTGGTGTGCATCGACGGCGGGGATCCGGCCTACCTGCAGCAGTTCCTCAGGGACGGCTCGATCCCCAACATCGCGCGCTTCATCCGGCAGGGCTTCAGCACCGTGGCCGACGGCACGGTGCCGAGCTTCACCTGCCCGAACAACATGTCGATCATCACCGGCACGCCGGCGTCGCGCCACGGCATCTCGGGCAATTTCTACCTCGATGTCAGCACCGGGCAGGCGGTGGTGATGACCGGGCCGGAGCTCCTACGCGGCGACACCATCCTCTCGCAGTTCGCAAGAGCCGGCGCGAAGGTGGTTTCCATCACCGCCAAGGACAAGCTGAGGAAGCAGCTCGGCAAGAACCTCGACGTGTCGAAGGGCAACATCAGCTTCTCTTCGGAATTTGCTTCCAAGGCCACCTTGAAAGAGAACGGGATCGAGAACGTGCTCGCGCTGGTGGGCATGCCGCAGCCCGGCATGTACTCGATGGAGCTGTCGCTGTTCGTGCTCGAGGCGGGCATCAAGCTGCTCGAGCGCGACCGGCCCGACCTGCTGTACCTCTCGCTCACCGACTACGTCCAGCACAAGTACGCGCCCGAGGAGTCGGAGGCGAAGCGCTTCTACCAGGCACTCGACCGCTGTTTCGGCCGGCTGGAGGCGCTCGGCGCGGTCGTCGCGCTGACCGCCGACCACGGCATGAACGACAAGTCCGACGCCAAAGGCAAGCCAAACGTCATCTGGCTGCAGGACATGCTCGACGCAAAATTCGGCAAGGGCGATACGCGCGTGATCTGCCCGATCACCGACGCGTTCGTCGCCCACCACGGCGCCCTCGGCGGCTTCGTGCGCGTCTGGTGCACCGGAAAGGCCAGGCCCAAGCAGGTGATCGACGCCATCCACGGCCTCGAGGGCATCGAATCGGTGATGGACAAGGAGACTGCCTGCCGCGTGTTCGAGCTTCCGGCTGATCGCGAAGCCGACGTGGTGGTGATCTCGACCGCCAACGTCTGCATCGGCGGCTCGTCCGCGGCGCACGACCTGTCCGGCCTCGAGGGGCACCGCTTGCGCACGCACGGCGGCGTCTCGGAAGCGAAGGTGCCGTTTATCCTGAGCGTGCCGCTGAACGACGACTACAAATTAAAGGCCGGCGTCAGCACGCTGAAGAGCTACCAGATCTTCGAATACGCCCTCAATGGCTGGTGAAGCGCGCATGGCATCAAGCGGCAAGCTGGCGGTGTACGACGCCCCGGGCAAGCCATTCGAGCTGCGCTCGTACCCGCTGCGGCCGCCGCGTGCCGACGAAGCGCTGGTCAAGGTGCGCATGTCGACCATCTGCCGCTCCGACATCCATTCCTACCTCGGGCACCGTCCCAATCCCTGCCCCGGGGTGCTCGGCCACGAGATCATCGGCAACCTCGTTGAAATGGGTTCGGACATCAAGCGCGATATGAGGGGGGATTCGCTTGCGGTGGGCGACCGCATTACCTGGAGCGAATATTTCGTGCCGCCGGGCAGCGAAACGCTGGAGCTGCCGCAAAAGGCGCCGGGGGTGGACAAGTACGGCCACATGGCGGTGACGACCGACCCGCACCACCACGGCGGCTTCGGCGAGTACTGCTACATCCTGCCGCGCTCCTGGATTCTGAAGCTCCCGCCCGAGCTCACCGACGAAGAGGCAACGCCGATCAACTGCGGCGTGGCCACGGTGGTCTGCATCGTCGAGAAGGCCGAGGTGGCCAAGGGCGATACTGTCGTCATCCAGGGCCTTGGACTCCTCGGTCTCTACGCAGCGGCGGTCTGCAAGGCCCGTGGCGCTCGCCGCGTGATCGGCGTGGACACGGTCGCGGCGCGCCGCGAGATGTCGGCGCGCTTCGGCGTCGACCAGGCGGTGGCCGACCTGAAAGGCGTCGAAGGCGTAGACGTGGTGATCGAGGTTTGCGGCAACCCCGAGGTCATTCCGGCAGGGATACAGGCGTTGCGCATCGGCGGACGCTACGCCCTCGGCGGCGTCGTCAACCCGGATGCGTTCGTGTGCATCGACGCCAACCAGATCCTGCGCAAGCTCGTCACGCTGCGCGGGGTGCACAACTACCACCCCCGAAACCTCCCCGAAGCGCTCGATTTCGTGGTCGCCAACCGCAAGCGCTTTCCGTTCCACGACCTGGTCGACGGCAAGTATCGCCTCGACGAAGTCGGCAAGGCGATGCAGGACGCCGCCGACCGGCGCGTGCTGCGCGCTGCTATAGTTCCTTAGGAGTGAAGGAAGTCATGCACGCCAGAACCCGGACTGTCGAATCCCCCCGCCGCGAGGCGCTGCGCATCGCCGGCGAGAAGGTGTACCGCGATCGCACGATCGAGGTGCGCTATCCCTACACCGGCGAAGTCGTCGCCACCATTGCCAAGGCGACGGTCGACGACGTGAAGCGCGCGTTCCGCGTCGCGCGCGACTACAAGCCGAAGCTCACGCGCTACGAGCGCTACAAGATCCTGATGCGCGCAGGCGAGATCATCGCGAGCCGGCGGGACGAGATCGCGCGCGGCATCACGCTCGAGTCGGGGTTGTGCATCAAGGATTCGACCTACGAGGTCGGGCGCGCTTCCGACGTGCTGCTGTTCGCCGCCAACCAGGCGCTGGTCGACGACGGCCAGACGTTCTCGTGCGACCTCACGCACCACGGCAAGAGCCGCCGCGTCTACACCATGCGCGAGCCGCTCATGGGCGTGATCTCGGCGATCACGCCCTTCAATCATCCGCTCAACCAGGTGATCCACAAAGTCGCGCCCTCGGTCGCGACCAACAACCGCATGGTGCTGCGGCCGACCAACAAGACTCCGCTCGCGGCGCTGGTGCTCGCCGACGTGCTCTACGAGGCCGGGCTGCCGCCCGAGATGCTGCAGGTGGTGACCGGCGACCCGAAGGAGATCGCCGACGAGATGCTGACCAACCCGGACGTGGACATGGTCACCTTCACCGGCGGCGTCCCCATCGGCAAGTACATCGCGGCCAAGGCGGTGTACAAGCGCCAGGTGCTCGAGCTGGGCGGCAACGACCCGCTCGTGATCATGGACGACGCGGATCCGGCAAAGGCGGCCGACCTTGCCGCGAACGGCTCGTACAAGAACTCCGGGCAGCGCTGCACCGCGGTGAAGAGGATTCTGGTCCACGAAAAAATTGCTGAAGAATTTGTTTCTCGTCTCGTGGAAAAAACCAAGGCGTGGTCCTACGGCGACCCGCTCGACCCCAAGGTCGACATGGGCACGGTGATCAGCGAGCAGGCGGCGTCCAGCTTCGAGGGGCTGGTGAACGAAGCGGTTTCCAAGGGCGCGCGGCTGCTCTGCGGCAACGCGCGCCAGGGCGCGCTCTACTCGCCGACGGTGCTCGACCGCGTGCAGCCCGAGATGCCGGTGGTTAAATACGAGACCTTCGGCCCGGTGTCGCCGGTGATGACGTTCAAGAGCGTGGACGAGGCGATCCGCCTGGTGAACGCGACCGATTTCGGGCTGTCCTCGGGCGTCTGCACCAACCGGCTGGACGACATCATGCGCTTCGTGAAGGAGCTCAACGTCGGCAGCGTGAACGTGTGGGAGGTGCCGGGCTACCGCCTCGAGCTCACGCCCTTCGGCGGGATCAAGGATTCGGGCCTGGGCTACAAGGAAGGGGTGCAGGAAGCCTGCAAGAGCTTTACCAACGTGAAGACGTACTCGCTGCCCTGGTAATCGAGCAGATCATCGGCCTGTATCAGGCGAAAGGCGGGCGCGAGTACGAGGGCGAGGGCATCACGCAGCTCGAGCACGCGCTGCAGAGCGCGCACCTCGCCGAGCAGGCCGGCGCCGCGCCCGCGCTGGTGTGCGCCGCGCTGCTGCACGACATCGGCCACCTGCTGAACGACCGCGGCGAGACGCCTACGCTGCGCGGCATCGACGACCTGCACCAGTACGTGGCGCTGCCGTTCCTGCGGCCCCACTTCCCCGAGGCGGTTCTCGGTCCGATCCGGCTGCACGTCGACGCCAAGCGCTATC
>DATBSZ010000291.1:0-14039 GCA_036559525.1 Burkholderiales bacterium | reverse complement strand
GCCTTGCACGCCGTTATTCGCATGGTGTCGAATTCCTCAAGCACGTTGTCCCCCCTGTTAATCCCAGCTCAGTGCCCCGCCGGTCTGGTACTCGATCACGCGGGTCTCGAAGAAATTGCGCTCCTTCTTGAGGTCGATCATCTCGCTCATCCAGGGAAACGGATTGGTCGCTCCCGGGTAGAGCGTCTCCAGGCCGATCTGTTGGCAGCGGCGGTTGGCGATGAACCTCAGGTATTCCTTGAACATCGGGGCATTCAGGCCGAGCACCCCTCGCGGCATGGTGTCCTCGGCATAGCGGTACTCGAGCTCCACCGCGCGGCGGAACAGCCCCTGCAGCTCGTCGCGGAACTGCACCGTCCACAGCTGCGGGTTCTCGAGCTTGATCTGGTTGACGAGGTCGATGCCGAAATTGCAGTGCATCGACTCGTCGCGCAGGATGTACATGTACTGCTCGGCCGCCCCGGTCATCTTGTTCTGACGGCCGAGCGCCAGGATCTGGGCGAAGCCGACGTAGAAGAACAGGCCCTCCATCAGGCAGGAGAACACGATCAGGCTCTTCAAGAGCTGCTGGTCGGCGTCCGGGGTGCCGGTCTTGAAGTGCGGGTCGGTCAGGGTGTCGATGAAGGGGATGAGGAACTCGTCCTTCTCCCGGATCGACGTGACCTCGTGGTAGGCGTTGAAGATCTCGGACTCGTCGAGGTCCAGGCTCTCGACGATGTACTGGTAGGCGTGGGTATGGATCGCCTCTTCGAAGGCCTGGCGCAGCAGGTACTGGCGGCACTCCGGGGCGGTGATGTGGCGGTAGGTGCCGAGCACGATGTTGTTGGCCGCGAGCGAGTCCGCGGTGACGAAGAAGCCGAGGTTGCGCTTGATGACCCGGCGCTCATCCTCGGTGAGCCCGTTCGGGTCCTTCCACAGCTCGATGTCGCGGCTCATGTTGATTTCCTGCGGCATCCAGTGGTTGGCGCAGGCCGCGATGTACTTCTCCCAGGCCCACTTGTATTTGAAGGGCACCAGCTGGTTGACGTCGGCCTTGGAGTTGATGATCTTCTTGTCGTCGACGGTCACGCGCCGCAGCGCGGCGTCCAGAGCCGGGGGCGCCTCGCGCCTCACCGGGGTTGCGCCGGGGATGGGCGCGCTGGTCAGGTCTTCGAAATTCAGCATGTGGGTTTCAGTTGTCCTCGGGGCGGGACGGGGTCTGGACTGAGCGGCTTGAATTCCGGCCGGTACTCGCGCAGCAGCGTGCGCAAGGCGGCCTCGCGCTCAGCCTCGGTGGACACCGCCATCTCGCAGGTCGCGATGTACAGGTTCCACTCGGTGCCGACGATGCCGATCCACTCGCGGTATTTGGGGTGCTTTTTCAGCAGTTGGGGCTCGGCCAGATCTCCCGCCCGCTCGAAATCCAGGGCACGGAAGGTCAACAGCCGCCAGCCCGGCGCCATCACGGCGTACAGGCCGGCGCCCTTCGGCGGCGACCACAGCGGCGCCATGAATGGCCCGGCGAAGCTGCGGCTGCCGAGAGTAATCACTGACACGCCTCACAGTCGGGCTTGTCGATGGCGCACATCTTGGCCGGCTCGGGGTTTTCCATCGGAACCGCGTTCAGCTCGCCGGCCTTCGAAGTCGACTTCTCCGCGTGGGTGGCGCCGAGCGCCCGCAGGTAGTACGTGGTCTTGAGCCCGCGGATCCAGGCGAGCTTGTAGGTCTCGTCGAGCCGCTTGCCCGAGGCGCCCGCCATGTAGATGTTGAGCGACTGCGACTGGTCGATCCACTTCTGGCGCCGCGCCGCGCACTCGACCAGCCACTTCGGCTCGACCTCGAACGCGGTGGCGTAGAGCCGGCGCAGCTGGGCGGGGGCCCGGTCGATGCGCGCCAGGTTGCCGTCGAAGTACTTGAGGTCGGCGATCATCACCTCGTCCCACAGCCCGGCGCGCTTCAGGTCGGCCACCAGGTAGTCGTTCACCACGGTGAACTCGCCCGAGAGGTTCGACTTGACGAACAGGTTCTGGTAGGTCGGCTCGATCGAGGCCGACACCCCCACGATGTTCGCGATGGTCGCGGTCGGCGCGATCGCGAGGCAGTTGGAGTTGCGCATGCCGTGCTGCTTGATGCGCCCGCGCAGCGCCTCCCAGTCGAGGGTCGAGGAGCGGTCGAGCTCGACGTAGCCGCCGCGCTCCGCCGACAGGATGTCGAGCGTGTCCTGCGGCAGGATGCCGCGGTCCCACAGCGAGCCGTGGAACGAGGCGTAGCGCCCGCGCTCCGCGGCAAGCTCGGTCGACGCCCAGTACGCCGCGTACGCCACCATTTCCATCGAGCGGTCGGCGAACTCGACGGCCTCGGGCGAGGCATACGCCAGGCGCAGGCGGTGCAGGCAGTCCTGGAAGCCCATGATTCCCAGGCCCACCGGACGGTGACGCAGATTGGAGTTCCTCGCCTTGTCGACAGCGTAGTAGTTGATGTCGATGACGTTGTCCAGCATCCGCATCGCCGTGGAAATTGTTGTTTTTATTTTTGAGAAATCCAAGCCGGTCTCGGTCAGGTGCGCGACCAGGTTGATCGAGCCCAGGTTGCACACCGCGATCTCGTCGGCCGAGGTGTTGAGCGTGATCTCGGTGCACAGGTTCGAGCTGTGCACGACCCCGGCGTGCTGCTGCGGGCTCCTCAGGTTGCACGGGTCCTTGAAGGTGATCCACGGATGCCCGGTCTCGAACAGCATCGAGAGCATCTTGCGCCAGAGCTGCAGCGCGGGGATCCGCTTGTAGAGCTTGAGCTCGCCGCGCGACGCCTTGTCCTCGTAGCGCAGGTACGCTTCCTCGAAGCCCTTGCCGAACTTGTCGTGCAGGTCGCGCACGTCCGAGGGGCTGAAGAGCGTCCACTCCGCGCCTTCCATCACCCGCTTCATGAACAGGTCGGGGATCCAGTTCGCGGTGTTCATGTCGTGGGTGCGGCGCCGGTCGTCGCCGGTGTTCTTGCGCAGCTCGAGGAACTCCTCGATGTCGAGGTGCCAGACCTCGAGGTAGGAGCACACCGCGCCCTTCCTCTTGCCGCCCTGGTTCACCGCCACCGCGGTGTCGTTCACCACCTTGAGGAACGGCACCACGCCCTGCGATTTGCCGTTGGTGCCCTTGATGTGCGAGCCGAGCGCGCGCACCGGCGTCCAGTCGTTGCCCAGGCCGCCGGCGTACTTGGCGAGCAGCGCGTTCTCCTTGATCGCGTCGTAGATCCCGGTGAGGTCGTCCGACACCGTGGTGAGGTAGCAGCTCGAGAGCTGCGAGCGCAGCGTGGCGGAATTGAACAGCGTGGGCGTCGAGCTCATGAAGTCGAACGCGGACAGCACGCCGTAGAACTCGATCGCCCGCGCCTCCCGGTCTTTCTCGTTCAGCGCGAGCCCCATCGCGACGCGCATGAAGAACGCCTGCGGCAGCTCGATGCGCCGGCCGCCCGAGTGGAGGAAGTAGCGGTCGTAGAGCGTCTGCAGGCCGAGGTAGCCGAACTGCAGATCGCGCTTGGCCTTCAGGGCCTTTCCCAGCCGGTCCAGGTCGAACTTGGCGAGCTCCGGGTCGAGCAGCTCGGCGGCGATGCCGCGGGCGATGAACTGCGGGAAGTACTCGGCGTAGCGCGCCTCCATCTCGGCCTGGCTCGCTTCCTCGCCGAGCACCTCGAGCCGGATCGTGTCGAGGAGAAGCCGCGCCGTGACGTAGCTGTACGCCGGGTCCTTCTCGATCAGGGCGCGCGCGGCGAGGACCGCGGACTTGCGCACTTCCTGCATCGGCACGCCGTCGTACAGGTCGCGCAGCGTCGCCTCCAGGATCGCCTGCGGCGCGGCGTCGGCGAGGCCTTCGCACGCCGCCTCCACCAGGCGCTGCAGCCGCGCGCGGTCGAGCGGCTTGCGGCCGCCGCTCTCGACGACGTGAATTTCATCTTTCCTGGAAGTCTTCTCCTGCGAGCGGGCCTTGGCGCGCTCTTCCCGGTACAGCACGTAGGCGCGCGCCACGTCGTGCTCGCCGGAGCGCATCAGCGCGAGCTCGACCTGGTCCTGGATGTCCTCGATATGGAAGGTCCCGCCCTGCGGCTGGCGGCGCAGCAGCGCGCCGACCACGTTGTCGGTCAGGCCGGCGACCAGCTCGCGGATGCGCGCCGAGGCTGCGCCCTGCGCGCCGTTGACCGCGAGGAACGCCTTGGTCATGGCCACCGAGATCTTGGCCGGCTCGAAGCCGACCACCGCGCCGTTGCGGCGGATCACCTTGTAGTCGGCGTAGACGCCGCGCGCCGGCGTATTCGACTCGGCAATGCCGACGCTCAGAGACGAAGTTGCCGTGGCGCTGTCTTGAGCGATCTGCATACCGCCTCCCATGCCCCTTTTTTGTGTCACCGGGCCGTCAACCCTGACGCCCACCCTTGCTGCTACTACGTTTAGTGTTCGACGGCCCTACTTGGCCTATATCTAGTTCTTTTGGACCAGACGGAACGCAATCTACCGAGGGGTTTGCGAATTTGCAAGCGGCGTCGCCGATGCTGCGGCGCAACCAGGCACCGGATGTAGTAGTTCGCACGACGTTGTCGCACTAAATCTAGGGATCGCGCGCAGGGGCACTACATCTTGCGCCAAAGCGATGCAGCGAGCGGCTATCTAGTGTTGCGAAACGGGAGCGGCGCGCGACTTCGCCAGGCCGGCGAGCAGGCGCGCCCAGTCGAAGCGCGCGCCGGGATCGGTCTTGCGCCCCGGCGCCACGTCGCTGTGCGCGGCGACGTCGCGCAGCGGCAGCCGGGTGCGCAGTTTCTTCAAGAGGGAGGTGAGGGCCCGGTACTGCGCATCGGTGAAGGCATCGTCCTCGGTGCCCTCGAGCTCGATGCCGATGGAGAAGTCGTTGCAGCGGCTGCGGCCGCGCCAGGCGGAAGCGCCGGCGTGCCAGGCGCGCCGCTCGACCGGCACGAACTGCACGACCTCGCCGTCGCGCCGGATCAGGAAATGCGACGAGACCTTTACCCCGCGGATTTCCTGGAAGTAGGGATGCGCCTGCGGGTCGAGGCAGTTGGTGAACAGGCGCTCGATCGAGTCGCCGCCGTACTCCCCGGGCGGCAGGCTGATGCTATGAAGAACGACCAAGCTGACTTCAACCCCCGCGGGACGCTCGTCGCAGTTCGGCGAATCAACGATTCTCATCTTTGATGTTGAGGCGCTGCATCCGGTAGCGCAGCTGCCTGAAAGTGATCCCTAACAAACGCGCAGCGGCGGTACGGTTGAAGCCGGTCTTGCCGAGCGCCTGCAGGATCGCTTCGCGCTCGAGTTGGTCGAGGTAGGCCGGCAGCGGGGAGTCGGCCGGCCGGGCGGGCTGCCCTTCCCCGGGGGGGCTGGCGTCCTCTTCTTCGGGGGCGATCCGGTGCAGGGCAAGGTCCGCCGGGCCGAGCTCCTGGCCTGGGGAAAGGGCGAGCGCGCGCTCGAGGATGTTCTCGAGCTCGCGCACGTTGCCGGGGAAGTCGTAGGCCATCAGCTCTTCCAGCGCCGGCGCGGAAAGGCTCGGCGCCGGGACGCCGTTCTGGGCCGACAGGCGTTGCAGGATGTGGGTGGCAATGAGCGGGATGTCCTCCCGGCATTCGCGCAACGGGGGCATGGTGAGGTCCACCACGTTCAGCCGGTAGTACAGGTCGCGGCGGAAGCGCCCCGCCTCCACCATCCCGGCGAGGCTCTGGTTGGTGGCGCAGATGATGCGGACGTCCACCGGCTCCTCCTGCGTCGAGCCCACCTTGCGCACGCGCCGCTCCTGGATTGCGCGCAGCAGCAGCACCTGGGTATGCAGCGGCAGCTCGGCGATCTCGTCGAGAAACAGCGTCCCGTTGTGCGCGGCCTGGAAGAAGCCGTCGCGGTCCTCGTTGGCGCCGGTGAACGCGCCCTTACGGTAGCCGAAGAGCTCGCTCTCCACCAGGGTGTCGGGAATGGCGCCGCAATTCACCGCGACGAACGGCTTCTCTCGGCGTGCGCCGTTTTCGTGGATCAGGCGCGCCGCGAGCTCCTTGCCGCTGCCCGACTCGCCCGAGATGTACACCGGGGCCTGGGTGCGGGCGAGCTTGCCGATCAGCTCGCGCACCTGCGCGAGCGGCGCGCTCTCGCCGAGGAGCTGGCGGCCCGCGGTGTCCCCCGCGCCCTCGGCGCGCTCGGGCAGCGAGAGGGCCGATTTCACCAGCGCGCGCAGCTGCTCCAGCCCGACCGGCTTCGACACGTAGTCGAACGCTCCCGCCTTCAGCGCCGCCACGGCGTTGTCGGCGCTCCCATACGCGGTGATCACGGCGACCGGCAGGTCCGCCGCGAGCGTGGTGATGTGGCGCACGAGCTCGAGCCCCTCGCCGTCGCCGAGCCGCATGTCGGTAAGGCACAGGTCGTAGCGCTCGGTTTTCAGGCGCTCCTTCGCCTCGGCGATCGAGCCCACCGCGTCGACGCCGAGGCCCATGCGCGCCAGCGTGAGCTCCAGCAGCTCGCGGATATCGGGCTCGTCGTCGACCACGAGCACCTTGGCGTCGCGCTGCGTCGCGCGCCGTTCCGGGCGGCGGGTCATGCGGGCACTCTACCCCTACCTGCGGACACGCTCATTTGGACGCCGCCTGGCGGCAGCGGATGCGGAAATGCCCGCCGGCCCCGCCGTTCACGTATTCGAGGACGGCGCGGTTCGCCGCGCACAGCTCGCGCGCCAGATACAGCCCGAGGCCGGTGCCCTTCGCCTCGGTGGTGAAGAAGGGCTCGAACAGCTGCCCCTGGATCGCCGCCGGCACGCCGGGGCCGCTGTCGATCACCGAGAGCTCGACGCGGTCGGCATAGCCGTCGAGCCGGATGCGGATGCTGCCCGGCTCGGCGGGCGCGTAGCGCACGGCGTTGCGCAGCAGGTTCCACATCACCTGGTGCAGGTGCTCGTGGTCGAACTCGATCCACGACTCGCGCCGCGTCTCGAGCACGATGCGCCCTTGCGCCACCGCCTCGTTGGCGACGAACTCCGTGATGAAGGCGCCGAGCCACTGGTGCAGGCGCAGCGGCGCGGCCGAGACGCGGTCGCGCTTGTTCAGCTGCAGCACGTCCGACACCAGGCGCTCGAGCCGCCCGGCGTTGTCGTGGATGATGCGCGTCAGGCGCTCGCGATCGTCGCCGCGCTTCTCCTCGCGCAGGAGCTCGGTGGCGTGGCTGATGGCGGCGAGCGGGTTGCGGATCTCGTGCGCGATGTTCGCCGTCAGCCGGCCGAGGGCGGCGAGCTTGAGCTGCCGCGCCTGCTCGCGCGCGCGCGTGGTGTCCTCGACCAGCCACACCGAGAACTCCTCGGCGCTCGCTTCGAGCGGGCGCAGGCGGATGTCGCGCCCGGCGACCTCGAACTCGCCGCTGCCCGAGAAGCCGGGAACCACGCTGGCGATGGCTGCGCCGATCAGGCCGGCGGCGCCGAGGAGCTCCTGCGCCTGGGGATTGTGCTGCACCACGGTGCCGCCGCGGTCGAGCACCAGCACGCCCTCGTTCATGTCCTCGATCACCAGCTGGTTGACCTGGGTCTGCCGCGCGAGCTCGCGCCCGCGCTGGCGCGCGAGGCGCTCGTTCGCCGCCACGCGCGCGGCGAGCCAGCTGGTGACGCCGGCGGCGACGAAGTAGCCGATGGCGAGCAGCCCGGGCTGCACGTAGCTCGCGGTGGGGGCGTCGTGCTCGAGCACCCAGTAGCTCTGCTCGAGCAGCAGGGCGATCGTGGCGAGCGCGGCGTAGAGAAACGTGAGCCGGCGCGGCGCGACGATCGCCGCGCCGGTGAGCGAGATGAGCAGCATCACGCCCAGGCCGCTGCGAATGCCGCCGCTCGCGTACATGAGGAGCGTGATCGCCACGATGTCGAGGCCGGCCTGCAGGGTGAGCTGCAGCTCGAAGCGGTCGCGCTGATCGCGCAGCACGCCGTGGAACACGACCCCAAGGAGCAGATACCCCGCGGCGAAATAGCGGAACAGCGCCAGGTTGTGGGTGCCGAGGTTGAGCGCGTCGCCGTAGATCACCGCGGTGCCGAGAAACAGGCCCGCCAGCGCGATGCGGTACAGGTTGAAGTAGCGCAGCGAGATCCAGAACGACTCCGGAACGCCCTCCTCGGGCGGGGCGAACCGCTCGGACAGCGTGACCGGGGCGCGCACCGAGGCTTCCATCAGCCCTCCCCGGCGCCGAGCCGGGCGTGCTCCTCGCCGCAATACAGGAGCCCGCCCGCGAGGCGAGCCTCCGCGCGCGGCAGGTGCACGCCGCAGCGGGCGCAACGAATCAGATCTTGTTGTGCAGGACTTTCCTTCCGCGCCGGCTCGGCCCGGCTCGACGCGCGCAGGGCTCGCCGGATCAGCCACACGGCGAGCACGACCAGAAGGATCAGCACGATCAGCCGGCCCATCGCGCGATTATCTACGGGAAACTACGCGGGCAAAAAACGCAAGGACGGGAAAGGTGGTCGGGGCGACTGGATTTGAACCAGCGACACCTGCGTCCCGAACGCAGTACTCTACCAGGCTGAGCTACGCCCCGATTGGGTTGGATGAGCGGGTGGCCGCGAAGGCCGCCAATTCTAGCAAAGATCGCTTGTACTCAGACTCGGGAAGGGCGCCGATGGCGCGGGTCGCGGCATCGACTTCGCGCTGCGCCGCGACGCGCGCATAGTCGAGCGCGCCGCAGGCGCGGATCGCCTCCAGCACGCTGGCAAAGTCCTCCCGCCCGCCCTCGGCGATGGCCCTGCGCACTACCGCGGCCTGCTGCGCGCTGCCGCAGCGCATCGTATAGATGAGGGGCAGCGTGGGCTTGCCTTCGGCGAGATCGTCGCCGAGGCTCTTGCCGAGCTCGCCGCCGTAGTCGAGCACGTCGTCGATCAGCTGGAACGCGGTGCCGACATGCCGGCCGTACGTCGCAAGGGGTTGTTCAAAATTCCCTTGTCTTGCAAGCACGGCGGCGAGGCGCGCCGCGGCCTCGAACAGCTTCGCCGTCTTGCGCCGGATTACCTCGAGGTAGCGCGCCTCGTCGACCTCGGGGTCGTGGCTCCCCATGAGCTGCATCACCTCGCCCGCCGCAATGGTGTTGGTCGCCTCGGCGAGCACCTGCATCACGCGCATGTCGTCGACCTCGACCATCATCTGGAACGCGCGTGAGTAGAGGAAATCGCCGACCAGAACCGCCGGGGCGTTGCCGAACACGGCGTTGGCGGTGGTGCGGCCACGGCGCAGGTCGGAGGCATCCACCACGTCGTCGTGCAGCAGGGTGGCGGTGTGAATGAATTCGACCACTGCCGCGAGCATAAGGCGGGCTTCAGACCCGCCGTTACCGGAGCTTTTCCGGTCCTTGTATCCCAGCGCACCGCAGGCAAGGAGCAGCAGCGCCGGGCGCAGGCGTTTGCCCCCCGCGGCCACGAGGTACTCGGCCACCTGCCGCACCAGCGCCACGTCCGAGTCGAGGCGCCGCCGGATCAGGGCGTCGACCCGCGCGAGGTCGTCGGCCACCGGCGCCAGCGTGGACAGCAAACTCATGATTACCTTATAATTCCAGGTCTTTTCGGAAGCAACACCTCAGGCAGGGAATCAACAATGTACGCAGTGATCAAGTCAGGCGGCAAGCAATATCGCGTCGAGTCCGGCAAGCAGGTGCGCGTCGAGACGCTTGCGGCCGACGTCGGAGCCGCGGTCGCATTCGAAGAAGTCCTGCTCGTCGGCACGGGCGATTCGGTGAAGGTCGGCGCGCCGCTCGTCTCCGGCGCGAAGGTCAAGGCGACCGTGGTCGCGCACGGCCGCGGCGAGAAGGTGAAGATCTTCAAGCTGCGCCGGCGCAAGCACTACCAGAAATCCCAGGGCCATCGGCAGAACTACACCGAGGTCCGCATCGACGACATCGTCCAAGGGTAAGCATGGCACACAAGAAAGCCGGCGGAAGTTCGAGGAACGGACGTGACTCCCAGTCCAAGCGCCTCGGCGTCAAAGTCTACGGCGGCGAGCGCGTCAACGCCGGGCAGATCCTGGTGCGCCAGCGCGGCACAAAGGTGCATGCCGGCGTGAACGTCGGCATGGGGCGCGACCATACGCTGTTCGCGCGCGTGAGCGGTCAGGTGCAGTACGCGCAGCGCGGCGCAGACCAGAACAACACGGTGAGCGTGATCGCCGAAAAATCGCCGGCAAACTAGGGCGCGGGAGACGCGTCTCCCGTACCCTAAACGGTACCTACTCAACGGAAAGCCCTATCGAAGCCGGTAGGGCTTTTTTATTTCTGCGATATGAAGTTCATCGACGAAGCGAAGATCGAGGTGCACGCCGGCAAGGGCGGCGACGGCGCCGCGACCTTTCGCCGCGAGAAGTACATCCGCTACGGCGGGCCGAACGGCGGCGACGGCGGCCGCGGCGGCAGCGTGTGGGCGCGCGCCGACCGCAACATCAACACGCTGGTCGACTACCGCTTCGCGCGCATCCACCGGGCCGAGAACGGCGTGCGCGGCACGGGATCGGATTGCGACGGCCGCGCCGGGCGCGACGTCGAGCTGCGCGTGCCGGTGGGCACGCTGATCCGCGACGAGGACGACGGCGCGCTGGTCGCCGATCTCGCGCGCGACGGCGAGCGCGCCCTCCTCGCCCGCGGCGGCCAGGGCGGCCTGGGCAATGTGCATTTCAAGTCGAGCGTCAACCGGGCGCCGCGCCAGTTCACCCGCGGCGAGCCGGGCGAGAGCCGCGACCTCACGCTCGAGTTGCGCGTGCTCGCCGACGTCGGCCTGCTCGGGCTGCCCAACGCCGGCAAGTCGAGCTTGATCCGCGCGGTGTCCAGCGCCCGCCCGAAGGTCGCGGACTATCCCTTCACCACGCTCGATCCCTCGCTCGGCGTGGTGCGTGTGGGCGAGGCGAGCTTCGTCGTGGCCGACATTCCCGGCCTGATCGAAGGCGCTTCCGAGGGCGCGGGGCTCGGCCACCAGTTCCTCCGGCACCTCGCCCGCACGCGGCTGCTGCTTCACCTGGTCGACCTCACCGAGCCCGACTTGGTGGGCGGGGCGCGGATCATCGCCGCAGAATTGAAAAAGTACGGCCAGGGACTCGAGCGCAAGCCGCGCTGGCTGGTGTTCAACAAGATCGATATCGTCGATGACGCGGACGCTCGCATCCAAAGAGTCCTGCGTGCATTGCGCTGGAAGCGCCCCTGGTTCAAAGTCTCCGCTCTCAGCGGGGAAGGATGCGCCGCGGTCTCCAAGGCGGCAGCGCGCGAGCTCGCAAAATGAGCAAATGATCGAGCAGGCGAAAACGCTGGTGGTGAAGGTCGGCTCGTCGCTCGTGACGAACGAGGGGCGCGGGCTGGACGCGGCGGCGATCGGCCGCTGGGCCGGCCAGGTCGCCCAGCTCAATGCGTTGGGGAAAAAGGTCATTCTGGTGTCGAGCGGGGCGATTGCCGAGGGCATGCAGCGCCTGGGCTGGTCGAAGCGGCCGCACGCGATGCACGAGCTGCAGGCCGCCGCCGCGGTCGGACAGATGGGCCTCGCGCAGTGCTACGAAAGCTGCTTCCGCAGCCACGGCCTGCACAGCGCGCAGGTGCTGCTGACGCATGCTGACATGGCCGACCGGCAGCGCTACCTCAATGCGCGCTCGACGCTGCGCACGCTGCTCGGCCTGGGCGTGATCCCGGTGATCAACGAGAACGACACCGTGGTCACCGACGAGATCAAGCTCGGCGACAACGACACCCTCGGCGCGATGGTGACCAACCTGGTCGAAGCCGATGCACTCATCATTCTCACCGACCAGGCCGGGCTGTTCGACGCCGATCCGCGCAAGAATGAAAACGCCAAATTGCTGAAAGAAGTCGATGCGAGCGATCCCGCGCTCGAAGCGCTCGCCGGCGGCGCCGGCAGCGCCATCGGCAAGGGCGGCATGCTGACCAAGGTGCTCGCCGCGCGCCGCGCCGCGCGCAGCGGCGCGCACACCGTGATCGCCTCGGGCGCCGAGCCCGAGGTCCTGCTGCGCCTCGCGCGGGGCGAGCGCGTCGGCACCCTGCTCACCGCGCAGACCGTGCCGCTCGCCGCGCGCAAGCAGTGGCTCGCCGACCATCTCACCGTCGCCGGCCAGGTGCGCCTCGACGCGGGCGCGGTGCGCGCCCTGGTGCGCGACGGCAAGAGCCTGCTGCCGATCGGCGTCACCGAGGTGACCGGCGAATTCCAGCGCGGCGAAGTGGTGACGGTGCTCGATCCCGCGGGGCGCGAAGTCGCGCGCGGCCTGGCGAACTATTCCGCCGAGGAAGCGCGCCGCATCATCCGCCGGCCTTCGGGCGAGATCGAGGCGATCCTCGGCTACGTGGACGAGCCCGAGCTCATCCACCGCGACAATCTGGTGCTGCTCTAGTCGGTCATGCCGCGCGCGCCGCCGCGGCGCAGGACGGCCGCGGCCTTCTCGGGGCTCGAGATCGGCGCGCGCCCCGGACAGAAAAAGTCGCGGTAGAGCACGAGGTGCCAGGGCTGGGTGCGGCCGGTCTCGAACGCACGCCACGCGCCCGGCCTGCCGGCCCAGCCGCCGTCGCGCCCCACGGCGTAGACCTTCAGCTCCGGCTTCTGGCAGCGCATGCCCTCGAAGGTCACGTTGTCCGCGCCCTCCGGGCTGCGCGCCACGAGCACGTAGCGCACCACGCCGTCCTTGCCGATGCTGATCGACGAAGCGTCGACGAAGAAGTTGAAGTCGCTGCGCTCCAGGGTGAAGAAGCGCACCAGCTGGCCGCGCGCGGGATACGCCGGCGGCGCCGGGGTCTCCTCGGGGATCAGCAGGCGCGTTTCGTTCTCGCGCTCCCAGTCGCTCTTCTCGACCGACGGGCTGCCGCAGGCCGCCGCCAGCGCCAGGGCGGCGGCGCCGAGCAGCCGCCTCAAGCCAGGTCCGCGAGCAGCGCGGCGCGCTGCTCGGGCGAGGGCTCGAGGACCGCGCGGTAGGCGGGATGGTCGACGCCGATCGTCAGGCGCGCGCCGCGGCGCAGCGCCTCGCGCAGGGCCTTGGGCAGCTCGAAGCGCACGAAATGCACCGCCGCGGTCTTCTCCTCGTTCTCGCGCTCGAGGTCCTCGTCGGCGATGGCGTAGATGCGCTCGGCGTCGCCGACCTGCACCCAGGTGCGCCGCTCGACGCCCTTCAGGCGCTCGAGCATGCGCTTGCGCTGCTCGACGTCGGTGTACTCGATGAACATGGTCGCCTTCCAGTTGCCGCCGTCGGGCAGCAGCGGGTTGTAGGCGTCGAGCTCGCCCTGGATCCCGTCGTCCTCGAAGATGCGCTCCACGCGCAGCATCTCCTGGATCTGGTAGCGGATCAGCAGCTCGTCCTCGAACTGCAGCGTGACGTGCTCGCCGATGTGCAGCGTGCGGCGCTTCTTGTGCTCGATGACCCGCGCGCGAAACTCGTTGCGGCCTCGGGCATACGCTTCCAGGGAGAGCAGGCTGTCTCGCCTGATCATCTGATCAGGGCTTCGGCGCGCTGGGGCGCGCGACGGTCGTGGAGCAGATAGCGGTGCAGCTCGATCAAAGCCTGGCGGTAGACGTCGCGCTTGAAGTCGATCACCGCGTCGAGCGGCACCCAGTACTCGTGCCAGCGCCACGCGTCGAACTCGGGATGGCCGCTGGCGCGCAGGCGCACGTCACAATCGCGCCCCACCATGCGCAGCAGGAACCAGATCTGCTTTTGCCCTCGATACGCGGCAGCCTTGGGCTCGCGCTGGCGGCGGGCCCAGCGCTCCGGCACCTCGTAGCGCAGCCACTCGCGGGTGCGGCCGAGGATGCGCACGTGCGCGCGTTGCAGGCCGATCTCCTCCTCGAGCTCGCGGTACATGGCCTGCAGCGGGGTCTCGCCGCCCTGGATGCCGCCCTGCGGGAATTGCCAGGCGTGCTGGTTCACCCGCTTGCCCCAGAACACCTCGTTCCTCTGGTTGGCAAGGATGATGCCGACGTTCGGCCGGTAGCCTTCCTTGTCGAGCACCGCTGCACGCCTCAAGTTAGAATCTCCGACGATTTTTCCACAGCCCACTGACAAAGACAACGCCGGTGCGGCTCCCATGAAAACATCGAATT